>JAVEWA010000741.1:0-3166 GCA_034004785.1 Polyangia bacterium | reverse complement strand
CTGTACTACGACCCCATCAACGGGCCCCACGAGCCCGACGGCCTCTCCTGGGTCCATGTCGCCCGGGTGCTCGACCACGAGACCGACAGCTCGGTGAACCCGCCCCTCACCCGCCTGACCGTCCGCCTCTCGGACGGCGCCGAGGCAGCGCTGCTCGTGGATCGGCCCATCGGCGGCGCCTTCCGCCTGCGCCTGGAGGTGCCCGATGCCCAGAGGGAGGAGGCGGGAGAGCCCGCGGTGGTCTGGACCTACCTCGAGCTGGCGGCCAGCGACGGGGAGAACTACTACGGCCTTGGGGAGGTGTTCCACAGCGTGGCCCACCGGGGAAAGACCATCGAGATGCAGATGGCGATCCTCGAGAACGAGTCCTTCAACAACGAGGCTCACGTCCGCATCCCGCTGCTCGTGTCCAGCCGGTCCTGGGGCCTCTTCTGCAACTCCAAGAGGCCGGGCTTCTTCGACCTGGCCGAGTCGAGGCCAGACACGGTGAGGACCGTCTGGAACGACCCCGCCCTCGAGCTGCACCTCCTGGCCTCGCCCGAGCCCCTGGGGATCACCGAGCAGTACGTCTCCCTCACCGCGAGGCCGGCCATCCCGCCCCGCTGGGCCTTCGCGCCCATCCAGTGGCGAAACGAGGTGAGCGGCCAGGCCATGGTGCTCGAGGACGCCTCGGCGATCCGCGAGAACGACCTCCCCACGGGCGCCATCTGGGTGGACCGGCCCTACGAGAGCGGCTTCAACACCATGGAGTTCGACCCGGAGAAGTACCCCGACCCGACCGCCATGGTGGAGACCCTCCACGCCCAGGGCTTCCGGCTCGCGGCCTGGACCACTCCCTACCTGCACGAGACCGACCCCCACTACCAGGAAGCGGTGGACGGAGGCTGGTTCCCCTCGGGCGTCTTCCCGTTCCAGTCCTTTGGCAAGCTCCTCGACCTCACGCACCCGGACGCCATGGCCTTCTGGCAGGCCCGGGTGTCAGCCGCCCTCGGCCGGGGCATCGAGGGCTGGAAGCTCGACTACGCCGAGGACATCCAGATAGGCCTGTCCGACACGCGGCTCAACTTCGACTTTGCGAGCGGCGAGGACGAGCGGACCATGAACCGCGAGTACGCCACCTACTACCACCGGGCCTACGCCGAGCCCACCGGCCTCCCCGAGCTCTTCACCCTGGCGCGGGCGGCCACCATCGGCGGCCAGCGCTACGCCTCGGTGATCTGGCCAGGGGACCTGGACTCGGACTTCAAGGACTTCGGCGAGGCCGACGGCGAGGGCACCGTTCACGTGGGCGGGCTCCCCTCGGCGGTGCGGGCCGGCATCGGCCTTTCGGTGTCGGGCTTCCCCTTCTTCGCCTCGGACACCGGGGGCTTCCGCCACGAGCGCCCCACCCACGAGGTAATGGTGCGCTGGACCGAGTACGCCGCCCTCTTGCCCATCTTCCAGTACGGCGGCGGCGGCCGGAACCACAACCCCTGGGACTTCGAGCCGGAGGGAGAGAGCGTCTTCACGCCCGAGACCCTCTCGCTCTTCCGCCGCTACGCCATCCTGCACATCCAGCTCTTCCCATACTTCTACACCCTGGCCCGGGAGGCCCACGAGAGAGGCCGCCCCACCCTCAGGCCCTTCGGCCTCGCCTACCCCGACGACGGGCGCCACCCCGAGGACGTCTTCCTGTCCGGGCCCGACCTCCTCGTTGCGCCGCTCTGGAAGGGCGGCGAGTCCCGCTCGGTGCCCCTGCCGGCGGGGGACTGGATCGACTGGTGGACCGGCGAGGCCCACGCCGGACCCGCTGACCTCGTGGTGCAGGCGCCCCTCGGCACCCTGCCCCTCTTCCTGCGGTCGGGCGCGATAGTCCCCATGCTGCGGCCCTCGGTCCGCACCCTGTCCCCGGTAGAGGACCTGTCCATCGACTCCTTCGAGACCGACCCGGGCCGGCTCTGGGGCCGGGTGGTGCCCCCGCCTCCCGGAGGGCCATACACCGATCGGACCCTGCACGACGGCACCGGCCTCAGCATCTCTGCCGACGCCGAGGGAGCAGTGACCTTCATCTACACGCCAGGGGAAGAGTACGCCGGGCTCAGGATCCAGGTGTACGCCCCCACCGCGAGCGAAGTCGAGCGAAACGGCGAAACCCTGGAAGAGTCGACCAGCGAGGCGGGCCTCGACTCCTGCGAGGCCTGCTTCCACCGCGAGGCGGGCGAGCCCTGGATCTGGATCGCCCTCTCCCCCGCCCTGACTGGCTCCCACACCTTCACGATCCAGTAGCAGCGGCCATCGGCAGCAGCCAGGAGCCACGGCCAGTAGCAGCGGCCGGTCGCAGGGGCCAGGAGCCGCAGCCGCGGCCTCGAGCGTCACCCTTGCAAAGCTCGGGTGAAGACCGGGCTCAGCCGTAGGAGCAGCAGTAGTCGGCCACGCCGCTCACCTGGAGCTGGAAACGGCTACTTCCAGGCACGGAGAAGGACTCGCCCTCGCGGAAGATCTTCCACTCCGAGGCGCCGGGCAGCTTCACCTTCAGCTCGCCCCCGAGCACCTCCATGATCTCCGGCGCCTCGGTGCCGAAGTCGTAGTCCCCCGCGAGCATGATCCCCAGGGTCTTGCGGCTGCCGTCGGCGAAGAGCACCGTGCGGCTCGTCACCTTCCCCTCGTAATAGACGTTCGCCTTCTTGATGACCGTGACGCCTTCGAATCGATCCGTGGCCATATGTCTTCTCCTCTTCGCAGCGCTTCCTGCCGCTTCGCAGCGCTTCCTGCCGCGGCGCGCTGGCTGCCAGACAAGGTATCCGAAGGCCTGCGAGGGATCAACGGACGCGGTCTTCTGGGTGCAGATCCTCGAAGGTGCCCGCACCTCGAGCCGGACCCGAGGAATTCCCGAGAGCTCCAGCTAAGGGCCGCGCCCGAAGCGCCTTGGCCGGGCTCCTCGTCATCCTCGAGACGACACGAGTGGAAGTTGGATTGGTGGGGGGCTTCCGTGTACGCTGGATTGGGAGACACAAATTCGTCAAGCTAAAAACCCCATCGGTTTTCCTGCCCAGCCCGCCCACGGCGACAGCGCACACATTGCCGGGACATATCTCAGAAGGATGCTTCACCCTATCGAGTTGTGGCCCAACACCGGGCCCATGCGCGGCGACAGCGCACACATTGCCGGGACATATCTCAAAAGGAT
>JAVEWA010000740.1:0-3188 GCA_034004785.1 Polyangia bacterium | reverse complement strand
GCTCCGTTCGATGAGGTTGGCGTCCCGGTTGCCGGACGCATCCCGTGCCCTGACCACGAAGTAGTAGGTAGTGCTCGCGGTGAGCCCCGTGACCCGGTACGAGATCTCACCCGGCGGGGTGCTCGCGTTCGGCACGGCGAAGCTCTGTCCACCGGCCGAGGTGGAGAAGTAGATGTCGTAAACGATGCCAGCGGCGGGGGTCACGTTGTCCACCGCGGCGTTCCACGTGAGATCGATCGCCGAGGAGGATGCCGCCGTGGCGGTGATGACTCCCGTGAAGTTGGGTGGGACGGAGTCCGGCCCGGACAGGGTCGTCGCGCTTCTCTGTACAGTGTTCGTGTCGCTATTTCCAGCCTGATCCATGGCCCGCACGACGAAGTAGTAGCTCGTGGCTGGGCTGAGGCTCGTGACCAAGAAGGAAGTGGCGCCAGGCGAGGTCGTATAGGTGGGGGTGCCAAAGGACTGCCCGCCCGAGGTGGTCGCCTGATAGACGAGGTAGACCATGTCGGCAGGGCTCGTCACGGCGTCTGTCGCGTCCGCCCATGTCAGAAGGATGCCTGTCTCCGTCACCGCATCTGCGGTCGCCAGGCCAGCGAAGGTGGGCGGGGTGACGTCTGCCGTGTCCGAGGTGGAGGCCGAGCGCTCCACCACGTTGTTGTCCTGGTTGCCCGCCTGGTCCCGGGCACGCACAACGAAATAGTAGGTGGTGGCCGGGCCAAGGCCCGTCACCGGGAAGGATGTGGCGCCAGGCGCGGTGGTGTAGTTCGGTGTCCCATAGCTCTGTCCGCCCGAGGCCGAGGCCTGGTAGATGTCGTAAACGATGTCGCCGGGCGCGGTGGTGTCGTCGCTGGCGGCGCTCCAGGCGAGGTCTATCCTGGAGGCGCTCGCTCCGGTGGCGGAGGCGAGCCCAGCGAAGGTGGGCGGGGTGGTGTCTGCATTGGATAGCGTGGTGCCGGATCGGACGAGCTGGTTGTTGTCCCGGTTACCAGCGAGGTCTCTTGCCCGCACCACGAAGTAGTAGGTCGTGCCAGGGGAAAGGCCGAACACGGTCAGGGAGGTTGCGCCTCCGCCCGTGGTGTAGGTTGGGCTCGCGTAGTTGATCCCGGTCTCAGCTTCGGCCTGGTACACGTCATAGACGATCTCCGCCTGGTCGGACTGGTCGTCCGTGGCAGCCTCCCACAGCAGCTCGATCTGAGTGTTGGAGATCCCCGTGGCCGAAGCGAGCCCATCGAAGTCAGGAGGCGTGGTGTCCTCCTCGGTGAAGTCCACGCAGCGGCTCGCCGAGCCTGAGTAGTTGAACGAGGTGTCGAATGCGAACACGCGGTAGCAGTAGCGCCCAGGGGACGGGGGCGTGTCGATGAAGGTGTTGCTCGAAGGATGGCCGCGGTAGATCACCGTGGCGAAGCCGATCACGTCGCCCACCAGGTAGCTCTGTCCAGTGGTGGGCTCGGCGTCGGGCTCCTCGTCCGCCCTCCTGAGGACGAGGGATCCACCGAGATCTGCATCCGAAGGCATGGTCCAGGCGATCTCGATGGAGTCGCCGTTACGCGCCGCCGAGAGGCCGGTGGGGAAACCCGGCGGAGTGGTGTCGTCACCGGGCTCCTTCGGGTCACAGGCCGTGAGAGCAAATGATGCAATGACAGTGATGACAGCTCGTTTTCGTATCATCTTGCACACCCCCGGGCGATGGGTTGTCCTTCGCGCGACGACAATGCTAGCGCACTCTAGGGCAACTGACTACCAAGAAGCCCAGGCGGACGAGCTAGCCTGCAGCTCCGGGGCCTCTGGAGCCTTGTAAACGGAGCCTCGTCACCGGAGGAGGTGATATAGGAGGGCGCCGGCCAGGATGGAGAGGCCAACTGCGAGCAGGTAAAGGGGCCAGCGCCCCTGGCGAGCTGCCTCGGCAGGGCCCTGGCGAGCCGTGGAGTGCGGCTCCTCCGGCGGCGAGGCGCCAGGGGGCGCCCACTTGCGGTCCGCCTCGGTGAGCAGCACGGTCTCCCCATCGTGGAGGAGGGCGCCGAGCTCCGGACCCAGGGAGGAGGAGCCGGGCGAGGACAAGATCGCGGTGGGCTCGGCGTGGAGCCCTGCGGGGGGCGCCTCCACCATCAGGATCTGAGTGCGGCGCTCTCCGAGGGGCGCCGAGGCCGACCCCGACCCCGATCCCGAGGCCGACCCCGAAGCCGACCCCGAGGCCGACCCCGAAGCGAATCCCGAAGCCGACCCCGAAGCGAATCCCGAAGCCGACCCCGAAGCCAACCCTGAAGCCACCACAGAGCTCGCGCCTGTCGCCGTGCTCTGGGCAGATCCTCCTTCCCTCGGGAGGTGCCAGCGGGGGTTGGTGGTGATGATGGTCGCGTCGATGAAGGGCGCGGAGGAAGCCTCGGACTTGCCATCCTCCAGCAGGATGCCGGAGATTATCTCGAGGGGCTCCTGGTCTGCCGTGGACTCTGACCAGGCCGCCAGGGTGATCTTGCGCTCGTCCGCCGTGATGGCCTTCCCCGTGGCCTCCATGGAGCCCGGGACACCGAGGAGCTCTGCCATGACCTCGCCGAGGCGGGAGACTGGGATCCTGCGCTCCAGGATCACCTCTTCGAGGTCGTTCGCCATGGCGGCGGCGTCCGGATAGCGCCGCCCGAGGTCGCGCTCCAGGGCCCGGAGGGCGATGGCCGCCACGCGCTCGGGCACCAAGGGGTTCATGTCCCGGGGATCCGAGATGGGCTTGGCGCGGACGCTCTGCACCACGGTGAGGGGATCGTCGCCGTAGAAGAGCCGTCTTCCCGTCAGAAGCTCGTGGAGCACCACCCCCGAGGCCCAGACGTCGGAGCGGGCGTCGAGCGGGCGCTCGTCCATCTGCTCTGGAGACATGTAGCCGAGCTTGCCCTTGATGGTGCCCGCCACGGTCTCGGTGCGGCGCACGAAGCTCGCGGCCTTGGCGCAGCCGAAGTCGAGGACCTTCACCGCGCCGTCCCGGCGCACCATGATGTTCGCGAGGTCTATGTCCCTGTGGACGATCCCCATGGGGCGGCCCGTGGGGTCGGCCAGCTTGTGGGCGTAGTCGAGCCCGCGCAGCACATCCCTGAGCACCAGAACGGAGACCTCCCAGGGCAGGGTCTGGCCGTGGCGCTGGGTCCAGCGCACGTGGGCCGAGCGCAGATCGAGCCCGTCTATGTACTCCATCGCCATGAAGT
>JAVEWA010000739.1:0-3189 GCA_034004785.1 Polyangia bacterium | reverse complement strand
GCACGGCGCCCATGGCCTACCCTACCCCGACCACCCGGCGGCCTGGCCTGTCAGTGCCGGACTGAGGTACAAGAGCCCAGTGACCTCCAAGACCCGAGACAGTCACGCTTCCAGCGCGGGCGCCCCTAGGGCGCCGGTCGAACCTCTGATTTCTGGGCGCTCGCTCCTTGCCTGGCTGCTTCCAGGGCTGGCGATCCTAGCATGGATCGGCGCCTCGGCGCGCTTCGCCCACCGGGCAGCCAGGAACCCTCCTCCTGCACTTTTGCTCAAAATCCCAGGCTTCTCCGACTGGACCGAGCGAGCCTTGTATAGGCGGCGCTGCGCCTTTGGCGGGCAGTTCCTCGCGCTGGACGAGCGGCTGCTCCGGGCCTGCACGCTGCCTGCCGAGGGATGGGAGATCGTGCGCTGGGACCTGGGCAAGGGGAGGATCGAGCGCCTGTGGAAGGTGCCCGCGCTGAAGGAGGACCTCCACGAGGTGAGCGGCCTCACCCTGCCCCCGGCCCTGGCAGGGGCGCTACTCCTGCCCGATGGACGCGTCGCAGTCGTCGTCCACGGGATGGAGGCGAAGGCCCCCATGAGGCTCATTGTCCTCTTGCCCGAGGGAGGGGTGGCCGCGTCTCCCCTGCCTGGGATCTCGCCCGGGGACCTGGTCGGATTCTACTACCGTGAGGGGACCTTCGAGCTCGTCACCCTGAGAGGGGAGCTGCACAGGATCAGGCTCGGCCAACCATCGCGCGTCGAGAGCGTCCCCGGCCTGCCGGCAGAGGAGGGTCGGACCCTGGAGCTTGCATGGCCGAACCCGGAGGGCTGGGCGCTGGTGTACTCCGGGCCCTCTGATGGCGAGAAACCACCTCGCTACCCGCTCTTCCTCGTGACGGGGCCTGAAGCAGAGCCGCGGCCCCTGGGCAAGCTGCTCGACCGTGTCCCTGGCGTATCGAACGGTGAGCGCCTCGACCTGAGCCCTGGCAACGTGCTCCCGGTCCACATGGGCCAGTGGCCCACCCACCGCCTCGAGAATGGGCGCCTGGCGCCGCTCCCAGCGCCTCCAAAGGCCTTGGCTGGCGGCCTGCCCAGGCCCAGCCTGCTCGGCTCGCAGGTCATCAAGCTCAGGCCCCTTGCTCAAGAGCGCCTCTGGCAGTACTCGACCACCGCGACGGGCGCCCCGCCCGATCCTGGCTCGGCGGGCAGGGTCATCCAGCGATGGCGCTGGATCGGATGGCTGGGCGCGGGGTGGCTCGCCGGGGAACTTGTAGGCACCGCCCTCGGGCTGGAGACAGCTCCCGGTGGCCGAGCAGCGAGCGTGACCTTGGCGAAGGCCAGTCCCGTGATGCAGGCCCTTCCAGCGGCGAGCGGTGGGTTCTGGGTCTTCGACACGAGCGGCACGGTGCTCCGGCTCGGCCCGGACCTGTCCTGGCCGAGCCGGCCCGGCCTCTGGGCTCGCCTGGGACGGATCTGGCGGCTAGAGCACCTGGAGCCAGGCGCCCTCGCCTTCCAAGGGGACCGACCAGTCCGCCCGGATCGCTGGACGGGCCTGGCCGATCGCCTGGCCCTCCCCCTCGTCCTTCTGGGATTCCCGCTCCTTGGGCCCTTGGGGCTCGTCTTTGAGCGAATGCGTCGGAAAAGGAACGAGGCGCCCAGACGGCCCGGGAGGTTGCTCGTGCAGCCGAGGGGCGCATTCCTCTGGGCCGCGGCCCTCTACCTCGCCCTCTCCATCCCGCTCCTCTGGCGCTTCTGGGTCGTCACCGCGGCGCTGTAGGGGCGCGTTGACAGGGAATGACGGGGAGAGTAACAGTCGGCTTCGAGGTGAGGGCCCTTGCTTCGAATCGTCGGAGGAACGCTGCGAGGCCGCATCCTCCGTGCTCCCCAGGGGCGCGGCACCCGCCCGACCTCGGCGCGGGTGCGGGAGGCCATCTTCGACGTGCTCTGCCACAATCCCAGCCATGGCGTCGAGCTGAATGGAGCCCGCCTGGTGGAGCTCTTCGCGGGCTCGGGCGCCCTGGGCATCGAGGCCCTGAGCCGGGGAGCCCGGGAGGCGATCTTCGTCGAACGGGATCCAAGTGCGGCGGCCCTTCTGCGCAGGAACCTTCGAGACCTCGGGCTGGAGGAGAGGGCCGAGGTCTGGACCCAGGACGCGACGAGGTCCAGGGCCGCTCTGAAAGAGCGGGCCCCTTTCGACCTCCTGCTCATGGATCCTCCCTACCGGGCCAGGAAGGACACCCTGGACGCGCTGGAGACCCTCGCCCCCGCGGAGCTCCTGGGATACCCCGGGCTCATGGTCCTTGAGCAGGCGGCGGGCGCCGGCCACCCTTCCCTGGAGGGTTTCACCCCTCCCCTCGCGCGGCGATGGGGAAGCTCGGAGGCGCTCTTTTTCCAGAGACACGAGAGCATCGGGCCCGAAAATGGAGGCGATCTTGAGTGAACTCCCTTCCAGCGACCGGGTGGCGATCTACCCTGGCTCCTTCGACCCCATAACCAGCGGTCACGTGGACCTGATTTGCCGGGCCCTCCGTATCTTCGACCGGCTCGTAGTGGCCGTGGCGGTCAACCCGCGCAAGCAGAGCCTCTTCTCCGCGGAGGAACGCGTGGGGCTCATCCAGGCCGCCCTTGGTCCGGACCCACGCCTGAAGGTCACCTCCTTTCACGGCCTCCTGGTCGATCACGTGAGAGAGCTCGGCGCGAAGACCCTCTTGAGGGGCATGCGCGCCCTGGCGGACTTCGAGTACGAGTTCCAGTTCGCGCACATGAACAAGCGCCTCGCGCCGGAGATAGACACGCTGTTCATGATCACCTCCGAGCAGAACTTCTACGTGAGCTCGTCTCTGGTCAAGGAGGTGGCGATCTTCGGCGGCGACCTGACCGGCCTCGTGCCTCCCAACGTGGCATTGGCGCTCCAACAGAGATTCGCAGCCTCGGACCTCGACAAGGAGGATCGTCATGGAGCCTAGCCTCCGCACTCGTTCAATCCCCGCTTCAGCAACCCTCGCCATCAGCGCCAAGGCCGGTCGCCTGAAGGCCGCGGGCGTTGACGTAGTGGACCTGAGCGTGGGACAGCCGGACTTCCCCACTCCCGAGCACATAGTGGAGGCGGCGCGGAAGGCCATGGCGGACAAGGCCTTCGGCTACACGCCCACCGCCGGAACGCCAAAGCTGCGCGAGGCCGTGGCGCAGAACCTTTCGGCTGCCACCGGG
>JAVEWA010000097.1:0-14837 GCA_034004785.1 Polyangia bacterium | reverse complement strand
CGAAATCCCTCTCCGCAGGACGGGGATGGCATGGACCTCGGCGTATACGGCGCGATAGACCCCGCGCCATTCCCTGACGGCGCTACCATCAACGACCTCACGCAGCTGGAGATCCGCCTCAAGGTCCCTGGCAACGCACGCGGCTTCTCCTTCGACTTCATCTTCTTCTCGGTGGAGTATCCCGAGTACGTCTGCTCTCCTTACAACGACACCTTCTACGCCCTGGTCATCGACGAGCCCCAGCTGAACGGCGGTTCCCGCACGAACGTGAGCTTCGACAGCGAAGGAAGCGAGATCACCGTGAACAACGGCTTCTTCGAGTACCCGCCCTACTGGTCCCTGGACATCTCGGGCACCGCCTACGAGACCGAAGACACCTGGACGAGCTGCTCGGACGACCCCAGCATAGGCTGCGTGGCCCCGGACCCATGTCCTCGCTACATTGGCTCCACGACTGGTTGGCTAAGAACGAGCTCTCCCGCCACTCCGGGCCAGGAGGTCACCATCATCTTCTCCATCCACGACGAGGGAGACAACATCCTGGACTCCGCGGTCATCATCGACAACTTCAGGTGGCACACTGTCCCGATAGAGGATCCAGGGACAGTCAAGTGAGCCGAGGAGACTCCACATGAACAAACACATTGAGAAGACGTGCCTGGCCTGTCTCCTCGGCCTCTCCGCCTGCGGAAGCACACCCCACGATCAACCGGACGGGTCCCACATCTTCCCAGACGGAACGGTCTTCGACAGCACCCTTCCAGACGCTCGCGCCGACGCCTCGCCGCCCAAGGCCCAGTGCGAGGACGGGATAGACAACGACAACGACGGCCTCATCGACTACCCAGATGATCCGGGCTGCACCTCGGCGTCCGATCCCGACGAGTCGAACCCACCCTACTGTGGTCTCGACGACCAGGGGCAGATGATCCCGATCCGCGTCCTGCCCCCAACTGGACACTTGGTACAGAACACATCGAACGGCCAGAGCTTCCATCAGGGATCCTGCGGGGGAGAAGGGGCTAGTGAGCTGATCTTCCAGCTCGAGGTCAGCGTCCAGGTGGAGGGCCTGTGGGTCAGCACGGTGAGCGAGGATGAGCCGCCAATCACGCTCATGGACACCGTGGTGTACGTCCGACGGGACACCTGCGACGCCAGCAGCGCCGAGGTCGGTTGCACGGCGGCGACATCGGGCCAGGGGGGAGTGGACCTGGTGCTCCAGGAGCCGCCTCTTGGGACGTACTACGTCTTCGTGGACGGCGCCGGGCCTGGCGCGCAAGGCCAGTTCCTCTTGCGCGTACGCGGGCTCATCCCCCTCGGCTCTCCCTGCGATCCGAGCGACCAGACCCTGGTCTGTGGCCCCGGCATCATCTGCGACTCCCCAACGCCGGGCGACCCCACGGTGTGCATGGTCCCCTACTGCAACGACGGGGCCGACAACGACTCGGACGGGCTCATCGACTACCCCTACGATCCAGGCTGCGAGAGCCCGCTCGACAACTCGGAGGCCGACAGCTGCCCTGGCCTTGGCTGTCCCGAGTGCGCCGATGGCATCGACAACGACGCCGACGGCTTCGTGGACTGGCCGGCGGACCCGGGCTGCCGGGCGGCGAGCGACCCCCTCGAGCTAGACGAGTGCGTGACCGGATTGGACCTCACGCCGCTGCCCAGCTCTGGAATCGCCACCGGTACCTTCACCTACGGGGATCCGAGCCTGACGGCTGGGAGCTGCTCGATGTACTCCGGGCCCGAGTCGGTCTTCCCCCTCAAGCTCCCCTACGGCGCAGACGAGGTGGACATCACCCTCACTAGCATGAGTTGGACCTACGTGTCGCTCTACGTGCGCGCCGAGGAGTGCGCCGATGGCACGGAGCTAGGCTGCAAGAGCAACTGGAACAACACGGAGAGCCTGAGCCTCCGCGATCTCGGACCGGGCACGTACTTCATCTTCGCCGACAGCCAGGATCTCTACTCCAATGACAGCTTCACCCTGACCGTGGAGGCGCGCCTGCCGGTGGGCGCGATCTGCGACCTGGGGAGCCAGCTCGCGCAGTGCGCCCTCGGCGGGACCTGCCAGGACGTGGGGGGGGGGCTCCACCAGTGCGTCGCCACGGCCTGCAACAACGGCCAGGACGACGATGGCGACGGTTACGTGGACTGGCCCTACGATCCAGGCTGCACCTCCAAGGGGGACAACGACGAGACCGACTCCTGCGACCCTGTGAACAACCCTGCGAGCTGCCCTGCCTGCTGGAACGGCCTGGACGACGATGGCGATGGCTTCGTGGACTTCGGGTTCGACCGCGGCTGCAGCTCCGCCGCGGACACGAGCGAGATCGACGACTGCGTGCCGGGCCTCCCGCTCGAGGACGTGCCGGCAAGCGGCGCAACGAGCTTCGCGATCAACCCGTCCAATCCAAGCCTCATATACGGCAGCTGTTCCTATTCGACCTATAGCGGCGAGGAGCGGGCGTACCGCCTGGAGCTGCCCCTTGGCGCCTCGAAGGTCACCTTCCAGGCGTCCTCCCAGAACTACACCTATATTGACCTCTACGCTCGCCAGGGCGACTGCGAGACCGGGCCCGAGGTTGGCTGCGTGTCCAACTGGAACACCAGCGAGGCCCTGAGCCTGATGAACCTCGCTCCGGGGACCTACTTCCTTTTGGTGGACACCCAGGACGTGTACAGCTCCGATACCATCACCGTGAGCTTCTCCGTGCAGCTCCCCATCGGCGCGCCCTGCTCTCCCACGAGCCCGGTGGCCTCCTGCGCTCCTGGCTCGCTCTGCCAGGACGTCGGCGGCGCCTATCAGTGCGCGGCCACGAGCTGCAACAACGGCCTGGACGACGACGGCGACGGGCTAGTGGACTTCCCCTGGGATCCAGGCTGCACGGGCATCGACGACAACGACGAGGCCGACTCCTGCTTCCTCAACCCCTCGCTCTGCCCGGCCTGTTTGGACGGCTTGGACAACGACAGCGACGGTCTGGCCGACTACCCTGCGGATCCCGGGTGCAGCTCCGCGTCGGACACGAGCGAGGCCGATCTCTGCGCTCCTGGCGCCCCCTTCACCGACATCACTGCGACCGGGCAGGCCACTGGATCCCTTGCTGGCTCGTCTGCCTTCAACGGGAGCTGCGGGGGCAACTGGGAGCCCGAGAAGATCTACGTCCTCCGCCTGCCCGGAGCCGCCACCCGCGTGGAGTTCACCGCGACCTCCGACCTCGACTCCTGGGGGGATCCCAACATCGAGCTCCTCCTGTACGCGCGCCTGCACCAGTGCGATCAGGCCTCGGCAGAGCTAGGCTGCGTTTCGGCCTACTACCCGAGCCCCACCGCGAGCCTGGTGCTCCAGAACGTCCCCGCCGGACATGTCTTCCTGTTCGTGGACTCGGACTACGTGAACTACTACACGGGCATCTTCAACCTGACCGCCACGGCCACCCTGGCCTCAGGAGCCGCCTGCCTGCCGGGCTCCACGGTCGTACAATGTCCAACCGGCACCGCCTGCACGGATCTCGGCTCGGAATTCCGCTGTCAGTAGGAGCGGCACAGGCGGTATCATGGGCTCCATGAGCTCCACCATACCGCTCCTCTGCCTCTTCCTCTCCTCTCCAGCTGTCGAGGTGGCCGAACGGAAGGCGACCTCCTTGCCAAGGAGCGCTTCTGCTCCCCACTCCTATTCGGTTCACGCCCAGGAGCTCTCGAGGCACCGAGGGAGCATCCCGAGGGGGCGCAGGCTGCCCGATGCAAAGAGCCTGGCCAAGGCCCGCCACAAGACCGTGGTGAGGGCCGTATATGGCTACTACCCCTTCTGGCTGCAAAACCTGGCGGCCCTGAGGTGGGAGGCTCTCACCCACATCGCCTGGTTCTCGATAGAGCTGGACGACTCGGGCCAGGTGACCGCCACCCATGGCTGGCCAGACACCGAGGCTGTGCAGACCGCCCACGCTGCCGGGGTCAGGGTGGACCTCGCCTTCACCCTCTTCTCGGGGAGCGGAGTGCTGGCCCTCTGCCAGGACTCCGGCCGCCGCCAGACCGCCATCACCAACATGATAGATCTCATGGAGGCTGGGGACGCCGACGGCATCTCAGTGGACTTCGAAGGGCTCGTGGCCGGAACCAGGGATCACTTCACCACCTTCATCACGGAGCTCCGCGCCGAGATGGACGCCCGCGGCCATGCGACCGCCGAGCTCTCCATCGCTGGTCCTGCGGTGGACTGGAGCCAGAGCTTCGACCTCGCCGCGCTCCTCGACCAGATCGACTGGTACTTCATCATGGGCTACGACTTCTTCTGGTCGGGCTCGGCCTACGCGGGGCCCTCCGGCATCCTGCGCGTTACCGAGGATTGGGACCACGCCGCCAGCTGGTCGGCCATCCGCAGCATCGCGCGCTACACCAGCCTCATCCCCCCTGGCCGCCGCCGTCAGATCATATATGGCGTGCCCTACTACGGCAGGGAGTGGACCACGACCTCTGGAGACCTGGGCGCGGCGACCATTGGGAATGTGGGATCGGTCACCTACAGCCAGGCCCAGGCCGCCCTCACGGCCGGCCGGACGCGCCTCTGGGACGAGGGGACCCGCACGCCCTGGTACGCCTGGCAGGACGGAGGCACCTGGCACCAGGTCTATTACGACGACGCCGAGAGCCTCGGGCACAAGTACGAGCTAGCTTGGAACCAGGACCTAGGAGGCGTGGGAATGTGGGCGCTGAACCACGACCAGGGACACACGGCCCTCTGGGATCTCCTGGAGGCCTGGTTCGGCGCCGAGCCCTCCTACCAGCTCGGACACAGGCTGAACCCGATCCCGATCACCGAGCTCCCTTTCCACGACGAGCGGGACACCTCCGAGGGCCCGTCCCAGTACTTCAACTACTACTCCTGCGACCCGAGCCTCCCCGAGTATGGCAGGGAGTGGGTCTATAGGATCGATCTCTGCCAGCCCGGGGTGCTCACGGCCACGGTGCCCGCCTACGCGGGCGGCGACCCGGATCCGGACCTGCACCTCCTGTCGGGCCCAACCGAGGACGCATGCCTCGCCAGAGGTCACACCGAGATCGGCACCGCCCTCGAGCCAGGACGGTACCTGCTCACCGTGGACACCTACGTGGATCTGCCCATCGAGATGGAGGGGCCCTACGCCCTGGACGTTACCTTCGCGCCGGAGCCGGGCAGCGAGCCCTGCGCGAATCACTTGACCTGTCAGGAGGGGCAGTGCCTCTGCGCCGATTCATCCCTCACGGACTGCGGAAGCGCGTGCGTCGATACCCTCACGGATCCCTCGAACTGCGGCGGCTGCGGCGTTCGGTGCCAGGACGGCGATCCATGTCGGGGAGGCCAGTGCCAGGCGGAGCCCCCCGGTCCGGACGCGGCCACGCCGCAAGACGCTGGCGACTCCACCGAGCTCCCCTGCTGCCCCTGCCCCGACGAGGGATGTGGCTGCGCCTCGGGCGGGCCGGGCAGCGGTCCCGGAAGCCTGCCTCCCCTCTTGCCCTGTCTTCTGTTTACCATCTTCGCCCTCCTGACTAGCTCGCGAACAAGGCGCTGAGGAGCTATCGCCGCCTAAATGGCTGGCTCTCTCAGCAAGAATGGAGAGGCATGGAGCGCAAGGGGGCGCTAACGCCGGAAGGCCATCTTCAGCTCGTAGGTGCCTTCGCAGAAGCGCTTCTCCATCTCGAAGCCCATCTTCTCGAAGAGCCTCATCATGGGGGTGTTCTCGACCAGCACCTCGGCGGTGAAGCCGCAGAGCCCCTCCTTGACCGCCGCATTGGTTATTGCGTCAAGCAGCAGCGTGCCCATGCCGATGCCCTGGTGGTCGTCCCGCACCGCGAAGGCCACCTCTCCGAAGTTGGAGCCCGCGGAGCGCCTGTACTCGCCTATGCCGATGACCGTCTCCACCTCGTCCTCGAGCTCCCTCACGGCGAGGAGGACCATGTCGCGGCTGAAGTCCACCACCACGAAGTCCTGAAGACGCTCGTGGTGCATGTCCAGGCGCGGGCTGATGAACCTCCGCTTGATGCTGGTGTCGGAGAGCGAGTAGAAGAACTCCTTCAGGATGTCCTCGTCGCCCAGCCTGACTGGCCTTGTCAGGATCCTCTCCCCGTTCTTGGCCCTGCGCTCCGCGACGTACCGGTCGGGATAGCTCCCGCCCGGCCCGTTCACCATCTCCTGGCCGGGGAAAACCAGCTCCAGCCTCTTGGCCTCCTCGAGGAGCCATGGCCTGAAGCGAGGGTGAGCGATCGAGATGATCGCCATGGCTCGCTCGCGCAGGCTGCGGCCGTGGAGGAAGGCGTACCCATGCTCCGTGACGACGTACTCGGCGTCGCCACGAAGGTTGGACACACCGACTCCCGGGCCGAGGGCCGGCACTATCCTCGACTCCTGCCCGTCGGGAGTGACCGAGGGCAAGGCGATGATGGTCGTCCCTCCCGGCGCCAGCGAGGTGCCCCGGATGAAGTCCGCCTGGCCCCCGATGCCCCTGGGCCCCGAGGCGCCAGGCACCTCCTCGGTTGCCTGGCCGGTCAGATCGATGAGCCTGGCCTCGTGAATGGAGAGCATGTTCTCCTGGGAGGCGATCACCAGGGGGCTGTTGGTGTAGTCGATGGGCATGAAGCGCATCATCGGGTTGTCATCGACGAAGTCGAAAGACGCCTTGGTTCCGGCGAGCAGCGTGGCCACGGTCTTTCCCCGATCGCGGCTCTTCCTCGTGTTGGTGACGGCGCCGCACCGCATCAGCTCCACCATCCCATCGGTGAGGAGATCCGTGTGTATCCCAAGGTCCCGCTTGCCCTTCAGGTTCGCGAGCACCGCGTTGGGAATGGCCCCGTGCCCCGCCTGGATCGTGTCTCCGTCCCTGACGATCTGCGCCAGGTGGCGCCCGATGGCCTCGGTGACCTCGTCACCTGGAGGCGCGCGGAGCTCCAGCAGCGGCTCGTCATGGGGGATCAGGAAGCTCGCATCCTCGGCGTGGATGAAGGTGTCCCCGTGCACCCTCGGCATGTGCGCGTTGACCTGCGCGATTACGAGCTCGGCGCGCTTCACGGCGGCCTTCAGGATGTCCACGCTCACCCCGAGGCTCATGAAGCCGTGCCTGTCCGGAGAAGACACCTGGACAAGGGCCACGTCCAGATCGATGAAGCCACGGTCGAAGGCGCGCGGGAGCTGGAAGGGAAAGATCGGGGTGAAGTCTCCGCGGCCCGAGGACAGCACACCGCTCACGTCGTCGCCCGCCACGAACGAGTTCATGCGGAAGTTGGCGCGGTACTTCTCCCTGGAGTACTCCGCCGGTCCGAAGTTCCACAGGTGAAACACCTCCACGTCGAAGAAGGCCTTGGGGTTCTCATCGACGAACTCGACCAGGCTTCTCACGAGATGCCGGGGCTCGGCGCAGCCAGAGCCGATGAGCAGCTCGCTACCCCTCTTGATCGCCCTGAAGGCCTCCTTTGCGGCCGTGAACTTCTCCGGGTATCTCCCACGAAGCTCGTCCAGGTAGTTAGATCCATCCTGTCCCATTTCAGCTCTCCATTGCCCGAGCGGCGTCAACTTGCGCGTGATGAAGAGCCGGCGCCGCCCTATCATGGCGCTTGCGATACTTCTTTTCGCCTGGCAGTGCCCTCCAGCCAAGCTCGCCGCCCGCTCACAGCCCGCTCAAGTACCGCTAAGGAACCTTGCAGAGACCACATGCAGTACAGAGATCGTCCTTCTGCCCCGGCTTCAATAGACCCTGGGCCTCGCGCCAAGCCATGAGCCGCGCCACCTCCTCGGGAGGCAGATTGCTCACCTTGCCAAGGGAGACCAGGATCCGGGTGATCTCGGCCGTTGCCTCGAGCTTCTCCACCTTCAGGTAAGCGTCCAGCGGGGAGTCGCCCACCGTGAGGCTCCCGTGCCGCATGAGGATGAGGGCGTCGTAGGACGCGATGTGCTCGCGGATAACCTCTGCCCCCCTGCCGCTCGAGGGCGTGGCGTACTCTGTGGTAGGTATGAGCCCGAAGGCTAGCACCACCTCGGGAAGAAGGCAGCGCGCCAGGCTGATTCCAGCGATTGAGAGCGCGACTGCCGTTGGCGGGTGGGCGTGAACCACTGACTGGACGTCGGGCCTCAGCCGATAGGCCTCGAGGTGGGTGAGCATCTCGCTCGAAGGCAAAAGCTCGGCCTGGGAGCCGTAGCGAGGCCCGACCGGCCTCGCCTCCCAGTCCACCATGACGAGCTGATCAACGGTCAGGAGCCCCTTCGAATACCCCGATGGCGTGCAGAGGAAGCGCTCCCGGTCCATCCGCACGCTCACGTTTCCGTCGGTGGCGGACACGAGGCCACGCTGCCACAGGAGGTGGCAGACCTGAATCACCTCCTGCCTGAGCATGGGCTCGGTCTTCGGCTTGGCCTTTCGATGAGTGCTCTTGTAGCGGATGTCCGTGCTTGCCACGGTCTGTCCTCCTGCGTCCTAGAAGAGTGACCGCTGGCCGCTCTTCTTCGATCCGCCTCTTGTGACTGCCCCCTTCGCCTTGGGGCTCGCCTCGGGCTCCTCGGTTGTCTCGAGCGGGGGCGACCTCGGCGCTGGCACCAGCCCACTGCCACCTCCAGCGCCAGATACAGGAACGCCGGCGGCCAGGAGCGACTCCAGGGCGGCCTCGTCCAGCACTGGAACGCCGAGCTTGGCGGCAGCCTCTCGCTTGGCCGCGCCCGTGTTCTCTCCCGCCACCAGATAGCTCGTCTTGGCGGATACACTTCCGGTGACCTTGCCACCGGCAGCCTCGATGAGCTCCCTGAGCTCCTCCCGGGGCCTGGAGAGGGTCCCCGTGATGACGAAGACGCGGCCGGACAGCGGCAGACCTCCCGAGCCGGCAGATGCCATACCAGAAGGCGCCGGGTCAATGCCTACGTCCACCAGCTTCTGCAAGACCTCACGACGGGCAGGAGTCGCGAAGAAGCCGGTCGTGGACGCTGCCATCTTGGGTCCGATCCCGTCCATCTCCTCCAGAGCTTCGCGCATCCTCGCTGGAGCCTCTGCCAGCATCGCCGACAGGCCCGAGTAGCGGGCCGCGATGGTCCTTGCCGCCACCGCTCCCACCAGGGGGATGCCGATGCCAGTGAGCAACCGCTCGAGAGTCGCCTCGGCGCGGCGCCGCGCGAGCGACTCCACCAGGTTGGAGGCCGACTTTGGGCCCATTCGTGGGAGCTCCTGGAGGCGCTCCGCCGTCAGCAGAAACAGATCCGCCACGTCCCTCACGAGCCCTCCCTCCACCAGCTGCCCCACCAGCTTCTCTCCGAGGTTCTCGATGTTCATGGCGCCCCTGCTGGCGAAGAACTCCAAGGCCGCCTTGATCTGCGCTGGACAGGCCAAGCTGTTCGGGCAGCGAAGCGCCACCTCGAACTCTTCCCTGCCGAGCCTGCTTCCGCACTCAGGGCATCGCTCCGGCGCCTGTACCGGAAGCGAGTCCGCCGGCCGCGCCTCCAGCAGCACCCCAACGATCTGCGGGATGATCTCGCCCGCCTTCTCCACGAGGACCCGGTCGCCCAGGTGGAGGTCCTTGCGGCGCACCTCGTCCCAGTTGTGCACCGAGGCCCGCTTGACCGTCGTGCCCGCGAGGAACACCGGCTCCAGGACAGCCACTGGGGTGACCGCTCCGGTCCGTCCGACCTGGGGAACCAAGTCCAGAAGCGTGGTGGCGGCCCGCTCAGCGGCGAACTTGTAGGCGATGGCCCAGCGAGGGTACTTGGAGGTGCTCCCAAGCAGCTCCCTTTGCGCCAGTGAGTCCACCTTGAGGACGAGACCATCTACGTCGTAGGAGAGCTCCCGGCGAGCCTCGCCCCAACGCTCGACCTGGGTGAGCACTGCCTCCAGGCTGGGAGCTCTTGCCGTATGAGGGCTGGTTGGAAGGCCCAACCGGTGGAGACGCTCGAGCGACTCCAGATGGCTCGACTCTGCCGAGTCCACCACCTCGTAGAGCACCACACGCAGAGGGTACCTGGCCGTCTGCGAGGGGTCTTTGTACTTCAAGATCCCGCCGGCTGCGTTCCGGGGGTTCACGAATGGATCCCTCCTCGCCGCCTCCCGCTCCCGGTTGATTCCAGGCAGGGATTCCCGCTCGAGATAGATCTCCCCCCTCACGGTCAGATCCACTGGCTCCGAAAGAAGCACGGGGACGGCCCTTATGGTGCGCACGTTTGCCGTGATGTCCTCACCCACTCGGCCATCGCCCCTCGTGGAGGCCTGCGCCAGACGGCCCGAGGCGTACCTGAGCTCTATCCCGATGCCATCCACCTTGAGCTCCACCACATACACCGGCGCCTCTCCCCCCAGGCCATTTCGCACCCTCTCGTCGAACTCCCTGAGATCCTCGGCGCTGTAGGTGTTGTCCAGACTGAGCATCGGGACTTCACGCACCACCTTGGGGAAGTCCTCCCCGACTCCCAGCGGCGCCCCGACTCGCCTGCTCGGAGAGTGCGGCAGGACCCAATCGGGGTGCGCCGCCTCCATCACCCTCAATGAAGCAAGCAGCTCGTCGTACTCGCGGTCCGTGATGACCGGAGCGTGCTCGACGTAGTAGCGGCGGTCGTGCTCGGAGAGCTCCTCGACGAGCCTCGCGTAGTCGTCCCTGGTGGCCGACGTCTTGCTCATCTCGCTGGCGGCGCCCTGTGACGGGATCAGCCGCCCTTGGGCGGCTCGCCGCCCTCCCGGCGGCGGATGGCCTTCTTCATGTTGTCGGGGAGGTCATCCAGGTTCTGGACACCCGTGATCAAGTCGTCCTCCTCGAGATCCTCCTCCAGCAGCTCGAGATCGTCTTCCCCGAGCTCGTGGATGCTGACCTCCTCTGGCCCTGATGAGGGTAGGGATGACCCGCCGAGCCTGGGAACGGTGACCAAGGCGTCCCCTTCACCCTCGCCGCCCCCTGAGGGCACCCGATCCTCCTCGGTGCGCACGGGCGGACCGAAGCTGGACTTGGCCGGTCCTTCTTTCTCCCTGGCCATGCCGACAGTGTCCTCGTCGTCATCGAAGCCGTCTGTGTAGGATCCGTCCAGCCCACTCAACACTGCATCCAGGCCCCCCACGCTCACGGGAGCATCCCTCAGGTGAGCCGAGACCTCCGCCGCTGGATCGTCATCGAGGTGCGCGATGGTGTCCTCCTCGGGTTCGGAGAAGGACCCTGGCCCAGTCATGGACGACCTGTGTGGATGCTCGACCCCTGCCATGCCTCGAGCCGGCCCACCTGAAAGAGCTGCCATCTTCCCGGAGGTCGCGAGGACATCTCTGTCCGCAGCCTCCTGCGCCAGGCCCGACGAGGCCTGGGCCTCCCTCTCTGCCTCGGTAGGCTTGAAGCCAGAGAGACACCCGGCCACCACCGTGACGCTGAAAGCCCTGCCCCCGAAGTAGGCGTCGATGGCCTCTTTGATGAACCAGAAGATGTCCTGCATCTCCTGGCCCTTGCCAACCAGGCGCTTCCAGTCTCCCAGGGGGCCGAACTCGATTACCGGAGCGAAGAAGAACTCACGGGAGCTCTTGAAGAGCAGCGAGAACTCGTCCACCACGAGATCCACCCTTGTGAGGCCCGCGTCCTCCATCCACTTGAGGGCCACCTCCGGCTCGGGCAGGGTCTCCTCGTATGCGACCAGCCCCTCAAGGGTGTCGTGCCGATCGTGCTTGGTGAGCACCTCTCGAAAGATGTCCAGGAACTCGGCCCAGGTGCCCCGCAGCGGCAAGGTGAGGAGTAGCTGGCCTCCAGGCGCCGTCACTCTGGCGAGCTCTGCGATGGCCTGGGCTGGCGTCCCCTCCATCTCGTCCAGGCCAAGGTTCGAGAAGGTCAGGTCGTACACCTCGCTGTCAAAGGAGAGCTTCTCTTTTCCTCCCTCGGACCGGAAGAAGATCCGCTTGCCCGACAGAGCCTTGGCCTTCTCCCGGGCCACGTCGAGGAGCGCCGAGGACGAGTCGATGGCGATGATGCGCCCCTCGTCCATGCGCTCGAGCAGCTCGAGGGCCGGGTAGCCCGTCCCGCAGGCGACGTTCAACACCAGGCCTTTCTTGGGAATACGAGCCTCGGCGAGCAGCATGCGCCCGAACCGCTCCGCCCAGATCGGGAGGATCTCGGTGTCATACACCTGTGCGAGCTTGTCTAGCTTGAGGCTCCGGCGTTTCATGATGGAGGGTCCCCGGGGGAATCCGATCTCGACCATTTTGTAAGCTGTTCGACGTACTTGGGTCAACAAAGAAAAGGGACAGGGACTTTGGGCCATTGGAGACTCGGCAAGGCAAGTATCAGGTGCGGAGGGCTCCCTGCGGCAAAAAAGCCATGGATCCTCGCAAGCCTCGAGCTGCAGCAACTGAGCCAGGGCCCCTAGACTGGACTTCGCGATGCCGATTTGCTATCCCTCCAAAGGGGCGCTTGGGCTTCCCAAGATCATGGCGCGCAGGGAATCCATCATTGGCCAGATAGTGGCCGACCGTTTCCGAGTCCAGTCCCTTCTCGGGGAAGGCGGCACTGGGCAGGTGTACCTGGCCGAGCACAACGTGCTCGAGCGGCAGTTCGCCATCAAGGTGCTCAGGCGCGACCTGATCTCGGATCAGACCGCTGCCGAGCGCTTCCGCCGGGAGGCCCGGGCCGCCAGCCGGATGCAACACAGGAACATCGTCTATATCAGCGATTTTGGGAGCTTGACGGACGGGCGGCTCTACCTTGTGATGGAGTACATCCCAGGAGACGAGCTCTCCACGGTGATCGCCTCGGAGAAGAGGCTCCCATCCGAGCGGGCTGCCAGGATCCTGCTGCAGGTCGCCGAAGCCCTGGACTATGCCCATGACAAGGGTGTGGTCCACCGCGACCTGAAGGCCGAGAACATCATCATCACCACCGAGCGCCACCGCCGAGACGTCGTGAAGATCCTGGACTTCGGTCTGGCCAAGATCCTCTTTGGCGCTGGCAATCTGGATACCATCACCTTCAAGGGACAGATCTTCGGCACGCCCGAGTACATCCCCCCGGAGCAGATCACGGGAGACCCCGTGGATCAGAGGGCCGACATCTACGCCATGGGTGTCCTGGCCTTCGAGCTGGTGACTGGCAGGACCCCCTTCACCGGGACCCTGATGGAGCTCCTGGTGGCCCATCGCAAGCTGACCCCTCCCCGCCCGACCGACACCTGTCCCGACGCGAACATTCATCCCTGCTTCGATGCCATAGTCGAGCGGGCCATGCAGAAGAACCCGGGCGATCGCTATCAGCGCGCCTCGGACATCGCCGCGGTGCTTCGGGATTACCTGCTCTCCACGTCCACCGAGCCGAGCTCGGTTGGAGACAACGACCTGGAGCTCGGTCGCTCGGAATCGCCCTCGCCCAGGAGGCCTCCCCTGGAAACCGCCGCCGAGGCCGAGGAGCCCGTCGCTCCGATTGTCGGGGGCCTGCCCAACCCAATGGCGGATACCCTCAGGGCGCAGGCCTCCACTTCGCCGGCATTCGTGGTGGACGGTGCGGCGCTACAAGAGAGCGCCTCACCCAGACAGATGGAGGCGAAGCAGCAGCTCCGAGAGCAAGCAGCTCGAGTGGCCGGCTTGCTGGCTCGCCTCGGGCTCGCCTCTCCCGAGCTTCGCGCTGCGATGGACAGCTCCTCGCGGCTGCAAGTCGAGCTAGATGAAGCACAGGCCGAGCTCGCCCGACTAGAGGTCAGGCTCGAGGAGGCAGAGCTCTCTGGCCGCGAGCAGGAATCCCAGCTTCGCTACGCCGTCATCGACCTCGGCATGGCCAAGAGCCGCCTGGAGCAGTCACCTTCGACCTCGAGCGGCTCAAAGGCCATGCTGGCGGACCTGCAGTTCCAGGTCACCGAGCTGGAGCGGCGCCTCCTGGAGGTGGCCCGGTCCAGGGAGGCAGAGCTGGACGGACTGGACAGCCAGATCGCGGAGCGCCGACGGACCCTCGAGGACCTCAAGGCCTCTCTCCTGCGAAACGACAAGGACTTCCTCGCCCTGCTGGACCTCCACAGGGCTCGCTTCGGCGGACCTGTGGATCTGGCCGAGCCATTTCGGGTGCTCGAGTCTCTCAAGGTCCTCAACCTCTCATAGGGCCCGTCCGGGCTCACGAGCAAGACTCTGGACAGAGGCCCGATCCTGGAACCGCCTCGAGGTGTTGCTCCCTTTACGCGCCGAGCCGACGAGGTGTATCCTCGGGCTCGTGAGCCAGGTATCCGGACAGAGCCAGCAGAGCCGCCTCTTCCAAGCCCCTGTCTGGCTCGTCTCGTCTCTTCTCGTCTATCTGGTCCTGCCGCAGGGCTGCGTGGGTGTCGCCTATGACCCGCCAAGGCATGACGCTCAGGTGGACTCGAGCGCCGATGCCATGGCCGATGGCGAAGCGCCAGACCCCTGCGAGGGGGTCTCCTGCGGGGTGGGAACCTGTGTGGTCATCGGCCAAGAGCCCGATTGTCTGTGCCCGACGGGTTTCCACGCCGAGGATCTCTCCTGCGTCGCGGATCCGCCCCCAGACCCCTGCGAAAACACCCAGTGCGGCGAAAACGCCCACTGCGACCACGGCGTCTGCATCTGTGACGATGGATACGAGGGCAATCCAGTCACAGGCTGTACGCCCATCTCCACCCAGAACGATCTCTGCCGAGCCGAGCTGGTGAACATAGCCATGGCCGAGCTCGGCTACTGCGAGGGCACGGACAGCCGCCCCTACATGCAGTATCAGCCAGGGTACTGGTGCTACGACTTCGTCGCCTGGGTCTATGAACAGTCGAGCTGCTCTCCCCCCTCGCCCCTCAGCCTCCCGAGGAAGACGGTTGGCAGCCTCCCAGCGGGGTGGCGTCCCGCTCCAGGAGATCTCATCAAGTTCACCATCCAGCACTA
>JAVEWA010000738.1:0-3191 GCA_034004785.1 Polyangia bacterium | reverse complement strand
TGCCTTCGCTGATCCGAACCCTGGAGGAGAAGTCCCTGAACCTTGACGCTCAGCAGGAGGCAGCGTAGATGTTGATCCACTCGCCGCCGCTACGCGGCAAGTTCAACAGCGCACGGGGCAACCCCTGGGCCATAACCAGGCTGGCTGAACCCCGGCTACTCGTCCCCGAACACGGTGCCCATGGCCCTGGCGGTGGAGACGAGCGGGCTGTCAGGAGACACGTTCTTGTTCTTGCCCACGGCCTCGCGGATGGGCACGCTGACGATATCCGTGCCCCTTAGGGCCACCATGTGGCCGAACTCGCCTCTCGCCACCAGATCCACCGCCGCGTCACCGAAGCGCGTCCCCAGGATGCGGTCGAAGCTCGAGGGGCTCCCGCCCCGCTGGATGTGGCCGAGCACGGTGAAGCGAATGTCCAGATCCACCACCTGCCTGAGCTCGGCCGCCACCCGGGCCGCGGCGCCGAACAGCCGCTTCATGGCGCCTGCCTCAGCCGGACCGAGGGAGCTCACCTCGCCGCCGTGGGGCTTCGCGCCCTCGGCCACCACGATTATGGAGTAGGGGTGCCCCTCGGCCTGGCGCTGCCTTATCTTGGCGGCGATGGGCGCGAGCCTGTAGGGGATCTCGGGCAGGAGGATCGCGTGCGCGCCTCCGGCGAGGCCCGCGTGGAGAGCGATCCAGCCGGCGTCCCTGCCCATCACCTCCACCAGCATGACGCGGTCGTGGCTCTCTGCCGTGTCCCGCAGGCGGTCGATGGCCTCTGTGGCGACCTGCACCGCGGAGTCGAAGCCGAAGGTGTAGTCCGTGACCCCGAGGTCGTTGTCGATGGTCTTGGGGACGCCCACGATGTTCCCTAGGCCTCGATCGATGCACCTCTGCGCGATCGCCATGGAGCCGTCTCCGCCGATGGACACTATGGCGTCGAGGCCGAGCTTCCTCACGTTGTCCACGACGCGGTCGAAGACGTCCGTCTCCACCAGCTTGCCGTCCTTCTCCACCGGGAACCGGAAGGGGTCGGCCCGGTTGGAGGTCCCCAGGATGGTGCCGCCCCGGGTGTGGATGTCCCGCACGGAGTCCTCGTCGAGGGGCTGGTTTCCGTGTGGAGACCTGTAGTCGAGGTCGATGAGGCCGCAGAAGGCGTCCTCTATCCCGAGGACCTCCCAGTGGTGGACCCGGATCGCCTTCTTGACGACCGCGCGAATGACCGGGTTCAGCCCGGGGCAGTCGCCGCCGCCGGTCATGATGCCTATACGTCGAACTGTCATGGTCTCCTCCTCCTTTCGCGCACATCATGCCAAAATCATGGACCCGGGCCAACGCTCATGATCGAGCTCTGATTGAGCGCCGAGGTGAGGTCCTGATCGAGCGTCGAGGTGAGCTTCTGGTCGTGCTCTTTGTCGAGCGGGCCGCCGGCAGACCGGACATCTATGAGTGTTTTTGGGGCGGACATTTCCAGTGCTTCTTACAGAACCCCGCCTGATCCCTGGACAATCCCAGGCGCGCTGGCTATGCTCGGCCCATGTCCAACGGCGCTGATCAGAGACGAACGCCCAGGCTCTTCGTCAACCTGCCGGCCACCTACGAGGTGTTGCCAGTGCAGGAGGTCGAGATGCCGCCCGATCTCGCGGAGGTCTACGAGCGGGTCAACGCCTCCGACGAAGCCACTGGGAAGCGCTTCGAAGGCGTCATCAAGGATCTCTCGATCAACGGCGCCTTCATCAATGGTGCCACGGTGCCTCTCCTCTCCAGGTGTCTGATCACCTTCCCTCTGCCCGGCATGCCCGAGGTGGAGGCCATCGGCTGGGTGCTCTGGCGTCGCAAGACCGACTGCGTCATCCAGAGGGTGATGCCAGGGGACACCATCGCCTCGAGGCTGATCCTGCCTCAGGGCTTCGGAGTGCTCTTCGAGAGCATCACGAAGAACTCGCGCCGGCACATCACCAGGCTCATCAGGATGAACGACGCCTCCAAGGTCATCCTGCGCGAGGCCCGCTAGCATGGCGTTTCTCTGGGGAGGGCGCCGGTTTGCCGCGCTCTGCCTGCTCTCAGGTCTCGGCGCCTGCGTGGGGGACACGGGGCGGCAGCCCGTCGCCCGCATGAGCATCTCTCCGCGCTACGTGCCAGCAGGCGTGGAGAGCGTGGTGCTGCTCGACGGGCGCAGGTCCTGCGACGAGATCGACTTCCCGGAGACCTGTGACAAGACCGCCGAAGGAGAAACCGGGCCGCGCCTCACCTGCCCGGGAGGCGTCTCCTTCCGCTGGTCCCTCGACTACCCGGCCGAGCCGGTGGGGGGAGAGCAGGCCTTGACGCAGCCCTTCCTGGAGGTGCGCCTGACCCCGGATCGGCCTGTGACCGTCACTCTCCAGGTAACGGACTGCGACGCCAACACTGCCATCACTCGCAGCCAGATAGGTATTATTCTTCCATTTCCATAGCACTGGCTCCCCTGGGCCGCGCAGCTCACGGCTGCTCGGCGGGGGGCTCCGTCCCTCACCCCCGGTCTCAGTGCTCGGGCTACTTGGAGGCGGCGGTCTGGGGCGCGGGCGGATCTGGAGCGCGGCCAGGGAGCAGGTCGTCGAGGGCGTGCTTGCGCATCCGGTAGTAGAGGGTGGAGCGGTTGATCCCCAGGGCCCTGGCCGCGGCGGCAACGTTTCCACCAGCCCGCTCCAGGGCCTGCACGATCTGCTCCCGCTCCTGTGCGCCGAGGCGCTCCGTCAGAGGAAGGTCATGGGGCTGGGGCGGCGCTGCTGCGCCCCAGGCATGGCCGAAGGCCTCCTGGCCGTCCTCCGGGGCCAGCACCGCCACAGGGCCGAAGTCCAGCTCGGCGGGAGTGATTGTGCGTCCCTGGCAGAGGATGATGGCCCTCTCGATGACGTTCTCCAGCTCGCGGACGTTCCCTGGCCACTGATATCGCCGCAGCTTCTCGAGGGCCTCTGGATGCACGTCGTCCACGGACTTGCCGATGTCGGGGCCGAACTTCACGATGAAGTGCCTGACGAGGTCGTCGATGTCCTCCTTCCGCTCCCTCAGTGGGGGGATCAGCACGGGGAAGACGTTCAGGCGGTAGTACAGGTCCCTTCGAAATAGCCCTTTTGCGATGAGCTCCTCGAGGTTTCGGTTGGTGGCGGAGACCAGCCGGACGTCCACCTTCACCGTCTCCTGGCTGCCAATCCGCTCGAACTCCCGCTCTT
>JAVEWA010000096.1:6770-14851 GCA_034004785.1 Polyangia bacterium | reverse complement strand
ACACATCGCAGGCCGGTCGCTCGAGGCTCTTGGAGCTACCTTCCGGAGCGCTCGCCTTGTCATCTCCGTCTCGCTGATCTCCTTCCCTTTCGCTGCATGTTTCGTGGAGGGCCGGGGCGAGCTGAGCCTGGTTACGGTCTCCTTGGGCCTGGGTGGCGTGACAAAGGGAAAGGCCATAGATCCCGACGAAACAGTGGATCTGGCCGAGCATCCCTGTTTCGTCGGCGCCCGGATCTCGGCGACGGATCTGCCCCATCCCGTGCGCGCGGCCTGGGCCTGCGAAGCTGGAGAGGAGCCCGGCGGAGAGGTCGGTCTGGACATCGAGGTCCAGTCCGGCTCGGCCAGGGAGCTGCGCGTTGTAGTGTTTCTCGCGGAGCCCGAAGGCCTGGTGACCCTCGCGAGCTACTCCACGCATGACCTCGCCGCAGGGGCCGTGGACCTCTCGGTGGAGGTCACGGAAGTGCCCACGGGCTCTGTGGATGGCTTCGTCACGGGAGCAGACCGGGACGTGCTCTCAGCCCGCCTGATGGACCTCGAGACAGGCGTCCTCTTGCCCCCGCTGCCCACCACCGCCTCAGGAGGCGGCTTCCACTTCACCACGAGCCGCCTCCCGAGGGGCCGCTTCTTCGGCCTGTACCTGGAGCTCGCCGGCGGCACCCTCCTCGAGATCCCCGACTGCCCCGTATACGCAACCGAAGGCACGGTCCGGGTGCTCCAGGTGGACGCCTCCTCCGGCTCCTGCTAGGCCTCCCAAACAGCGGCGACGGTCAAGAGAGCTGGATCGACGATCCAGGGAAGGACTTACCTCTCTCAGGCGTACTCGTTTGGCACCAGGCACACGAAGGACAGGGGCCCGGCCCCGGTGTTCAGGAACTGATGTTGCTCCCCGGGCAGGATAAGCGCCATGGAGCCAGGCGCAATAGGGTGATCTCCCTTGGCGCTACGGATCACCCCCTGTCCCTCGAGCACCAGGTTCTGGTGCTCGAATGGGTGGCTGTGAAGCGGCGTGAAGCCGCCTGGCTCAATCGTGAAGACCCTGAGGGCCATGTGGGGCGTGCCGTCGGCGGGACCCTGCACGAGGCGCTTCACCGCTCCCCTGGCGCCCTCCATGAGCACGGGGGATGACCGCAGGTCCTGCCAGCATGTATCGATCTTCATGGTGCTCTCCTTGTCTGCCTGGCCGGGCATGGCCTCCTCGATCCACGTCGCTCGAGGTTTGTTGCCCAGTATGCGTCGATCCGGCAGCATGACAAGGCACATGTCTTACCCTGGGCACGACCACCCACGCGCTTCTTATCTCCCTGGACAGGCAGCACTAGCGGCGGTATTGGCAGCCTGCCTCCTTGGAAACCTGTCGCTTGGCTGTGTGCCTGACGCCCACAGCCCTCGACGCTCCGAAGCGCAGCGCATGGCCCTCCCGCTCTGGTCGGATCCCCGCCCCGGCACCTGGGACACACCCCTTGGGGTGGGAGCGCTCCCCTTCGAGCACAGGGGCCACACTGGCCTTATCGGCGAGCGACGAGTGACAAAGGACGTCTGCGCGCCCGGGCTCCCCTACCCGGGACCAGAGGTCACCTACGAGATCGATGTCCCTGTGAGCGGAATCGTACGGGCCCGCCTCGCGGTAGAGGAGGGGCTCGAGGCGTCCATGACCCTGGTCACCGAGGACGGGCACTGCCTCATGCGCGCCTCGGAGCTCCTCGAGCGAGGGCTCCCTCGGGGCCGCTACCGCCTGATGGTGGACAGCCGCCCGCCCGAGGGCGGCTATTATCGCCTGGAGATCTGGTTGGATCCGCCCGAGCCAGAGGTCCTCGGGAGCCTCTGGAACACCTACTACTACCTGGCCCAGGAGAAGGACCACGAGGGCGAAGAGGCGGACACGCCGCTCCTCGGGCCGGGCTGCGAGATCATCGCCGAGGTGCCAAGAGCCTTTCACGACGACCTCTGCATCGAGGGGAGCGGCCTCCTTGGGGATGGCCGGGTGGTGAACTACGCCTCGAGCTGTACGCTCGAGTGCTACGCCGCGGTCCCCTGCGGCAGGCGATCCTACAAGATCTGCTACCGGGAGCTGGACGCCGGGCTCTTTCCCTACGGCATGGGCTCCCAGGGCCGGGTGCTCGAGCCGGACCGCTCCATCGCGGTGGACCCAGCCCTGATCCCGCTTGGCACCATCCTGTACCTGCCCGAGCTGGACGGGGCCATGCCGCCCGGAAGGAGCGCCCCACACGATGGCTGCGTCCGCGCCGACGACGTCGGGGGAGCCATCAAGGGCGACCACATAGACATCTACGCCACCACCAGGCGGCGCTGGCGAGCCTGGGAGCGGCTCCACCCGACCAGGAGCTACTTCACCGCCATCCTGCACCACCCCCGCTGCTACCACCTCCCCGGCGCGCCAGGAGGAGGCGTGCTCGAGAGCGACAAGCCGGTGGAGCATCTGACCGCCCCCGTCGAGGCGCTTCCTCACAAGGGCCTCCAACCTGCGGGAGGCGCCGAGCAGGAGCCAGGTCGGACAGCCCATCTCGATGGGGGAAAAGCTCTGCCCGGCCTCGGCCCTGCCCAGGAAGGCCGCTGATGCGCCTCACCCTCGGACTCACGTTCTTCTGGGGGCTCATTATCCTCGGTGTCGTCGTGCTCCTGCTCCTGAGGTCCCAAAAGACTCCCCAGAGCGCCGGCCCCCCGCCCAAGCTCACCTGCGCGAGCCTCGGCGACAGGGCCAGGCACTGCAAGGCCGCTCTCCTCGAGGCCGCAGGCGACTTCGTGGAGCAGGCCTCCCTGCGAGCTGGCCGCTCTCCCCTCTCCGCGGGCGGCCGCCGCCTGGCCCTGGTTGCTCTCCTGGATGGCGCGATCGGCAGGGGTGAGCTGAGCGCCGAGTGCGAAAAGCTAAGGACCGCTGGAAACCCCCTCTTCCTGAGGCTCTGGGGAGAGCTCGAGCGCTGCTGGTCCGAGCGGGGCTGCGAGCCCTTCGTGGCCTGCCTGACGAGGGCGGCGAAGGCCGAGGAGAAGGCGGGCCGCCTGCCACTTTGATCCCTTCGAAGGAGCTCCAACAAGCAACCCAATTCTCTTGAAGTGCGTAACGCGGCCCGGGCGGCATCACTTCTTCCTGCGATGAGCCGCCCGCCGCCTTGCGACCAGACCGAGCAGCACTAGCAGCAAGAAGCTCGCGCCCTGGCTACCAGAAGGTTGGGCGGCGCACCCACAACCCTTTTTCCCCCCTGTATCCATCCCTGGCAAGCGAGCGAACACCACGTAGTCCCCCTCCAGGTGGAACTCGACGCCCTGTCCCAGGTAGGTGACCTGCGAGGTGCCCGGGGCGAGGAGGCGGGCGTCCTCCAGGTCTCCCTCCACGGCGAGGATCTCCACGCTCGGGGCTGTCACCGAAAAGCTGACGCGGCCAAGGGGCCTCGGAGAGACGAACAGCGCTCCCTCCTGGTCCTCTAGCTGGCTCCCACCCACCAGGCCGAGGCGGGCGACGCGCGAGAGGCTCGTGGCAGAGGCCGTCGAGCGGACATGGGCGAGCAGCGCGTCGGTCCTGTGCTCTCCGAATACCCGCTCCTCCCCGGCCGCGCCCCGACCGAGGAGGAACAGGTGATCCACCCATCCGTCGCCCTCGATCCTGAAGCCCGCCGCGGCCCCGCCCTGCGGCAGGGGACCGGCTGTCTCCACCAGGGACGAGAAGGCCGCAACCCTCGTCCCATCCTCGCCGTGTGGCTCGTGAAGCACGTCGAAGGCCGCCCCCTCGCCCTGGCGCCTCGCCATCACGAAGGGCACGGGCACCGACAGATCAGGGCCCACGCCTTCGCCCGTCACGTAGGTGGTGCCTGGCTGACCCGCGATCCACAAGCGTGCCCTCGCGGTCATCCGCTCGTAGGTCTCGACCGTGATTGGTCCTTGGCCCGGGAAGGTGAGGAGCCAGTCGTCCACGTTCAGGTTGCCAACGGCGGGGCCGCCGGCCTCCCTGTCGAGCTGAAGCACCAGTGAGCCGAGGGGCAGATCGATGACTCCGTCGTCGTTGCCTCCCCAGTGGGAGAACCCAGAGACCTCGTAGCTGCGCTCCTGCCAGCCCACGAAGTCCAGGCTTCCACCCTCAGAGACGTGCGACTCACCAGTCGAGTCGAGGATCCTCACCCTGAAGGAGTGGCCTGATCCGTCGCCGTGGATCCAGAGGCCGATGCTCGTGGGGGCCTCCTCCCGGTGCTCGGCCATGGAGCGGGTGCGAAAGGTGATGTAGGCGTCCGGCCCGGCCGCGGAGAAGTCGTAGTCCAGGCGGCCAGACCAGCGGCCGCCGTGCGAGAGGGCGTCGTCGTATGACTGACTCGCCACCACGCCAGAGTCGCTCGACCAGATGGACCCGGGGTAGGACCGCTCCTCGTCCCAGGAGAAGGTGAAGCGGGCGTCTCCCTCCGAGGTGGCTCCGGCGAGGTCGCGGAGGTATTGATAGCCCGCACCCGAGGGCACCGCGGAGTACGGGGACAGGGAGAGCTCGCTCTCCAGAGCGCCGTCGGCGTGCCAGACCCAGTCGTAGCGGTGGCTCTCGCCGTCCGTGGCGGCGGCGGTGAAGCGGTCCACGACGTATCCGTCGCCTAGCACGACGTCCCTCGTCAGCTCGATCTCTGGCGCGGCCTCGCCCCCGTTAGCCCTGGCCCACACAATCCCAGGGAGCGCCTCGAAGCGCTCCAGCCCTCCTTGCGCCTCCCCTTGGACCTCCTCGTCCACCACCACCGTGTTGTGGGCCAGGGTGACCCGGTCCCACTCGTCGTGGACGGCCAGGGCATAGGAGTGCGAGCCAGGATCCAGGCCCAGCATCCTGCCGCGGGCGAAGATCACCAGGTTGAGCTTGTCGTAGTGGCCGTGCCAGCCCCCGTGCGGCCCGAAATCGAGGGCTGCCCACCACGGATCTTCACCCGTGCCGCCCCGCAGGATTGCGTAGCCGCTCGCCTCGAACACCAGGCTCTCCGTCACCTTGGGCGCCTCGTCGGGCAGCTCCTCCACCCCGAAGAAGAGGGCCTCGGTGGGCCGCGACTCGCCCACCAGGGGGCCGAGCAGCAGCGGGTCCTGGTAGGCGCGATACGCCGCCTCCAGGCGCCAAGTGGCCGAGCCGCGCAGATCCACCGCGCCCGAGTCGTTGAAGGCGGGGAGCTCGAGGTCCGGCGGCGCGAAGAGCACCGGCGCGAGGTACATGGAACGGAGCGCCGGGTCGCCGTAGAGGGGAAACTCTCCCCGCTCGCCCATCTCCGCGAGGTAGGTCATTGGGGTGAGGGTGAAGAAGTGGTAGCCCCAGGAGCCCTCGTACCAGAAGCCGTCCGCGAGCACGCTCTGGCTCATGTGGAAGTGGAACCCGCTCGGGCCGTGGAGCGCCTGGGCCACGAGGCGGGGATCACCAAGCGCCCTGCCAGCCGCGGCGATTGCCGCGTTGTGCCAGGCCTGCCAGTTGGACATCCCGGCGTCGTTGCGCCCGATGACCGCCGCCGAAGGTCTAATGAGACGCTGCTCCACCTGCTCCCGGTCCAGCTCCGAGAGCAGGGGGCTGTCCCCTATCAGGTCGTAGGCCCAGGCGATGTTCACGAGCCAGTTCGACTCGTCCAGGGTCTGGGCCAGCACCCTCGCGCCGCTCCCGGAGGGGCCGCCGCTCGTTCCGTGGATCGGGTAGCTCTCATAGACGTCAGCGTAGGCGAGGAGCAGCTCTCGGGCCGCGGCGGCGTAGGATCCATCGCCCGTGAGCTGCCAGGCGAGGCCCAGGTTCCTGGCGGCGAGGGCGAGGGCGTTGTGCTGCCGGCCGTAGATGACCTGGTCGTAGGGCCAGCCCGAGAAGGTGGCCCCGTCCACCGGGCAGCGGTGCGTCATGGGCGGCTCGTACCCAAGGTCCGCGCCGTGACTCGGACACACGTAGTGCATGCTCCACTGGCCGCCCTCTGGCGGCATGGCCAGGCTCGAAAGGCCATACTGGGCGAGGAAATCGCCCGGGAAGGCGTCTGCCCGGTCGAGGAGCCCCTGGCGCCTCGACGCGGCCCAGGCCTGCCTCTCGACCCAGCCGTTGATGCGCGTCACGTCGTCCTCCCCGAGGAGCATCCTCGGCGGCGGCTGGCTTGCGGGAGGGGTGGTCACGGGCTCCACCCAGGCCTCCAGTCCCCCCGTGGAGGTAGTGAGCTCGACAAGGACGTCGTAGCTGACATAGGGCCCCGCCGCGATCACGGCTGGAGACATAGTAACGGTCACTGTCGCGAAGGCCGTGGCGTCGGCCACGAGGTCCAGGTGCACAGGATCCACATCCACCTCCAGGCCCGAGGGCGCCTGCGCGCTCAGGTCGACACCAAGGGGGTGCCGTCTGGCTCCACGAGCACCAGGTCGAAGGTGTAAACGAAGTCTTCCCCGCTCCATCCCTGGCTCCTGACCACCCTTCGGAGCACGGCATTGCCCGCCACCAGGTAGTCCAGCACGAGGTCCGTGTCCGGCAGTGGCTCGTGACCCCAGCCAGAGGAGGCGAGGGAGATGCTCCCTATCTGGTCCCATCCGAGAGGAGACCTGGATGGTGGGAGATCCTCCTTGGAGAGCCAGATCCAGCGCCATCCCTGCCAGTCCACGAGCAGCTCCTTCGAGTAGTAGTCCGAGCCCTCGACCGAGTCGTCCTCGGAGCTGAAAACGAGCTGGAGCTCGGCCCCGTTTGCGACTGCCGAGTGGAGCCAGAGGCCCACGTGGTCTTGCGAAGAGAGGTCGAGGGGCGGCTCAAAGCTCCGGCGAATCGAGGTGCGGGCCACCGTGTCGGCCCATCGGCCGGCGCCCGCCCCCTCCCGCACCAGCCCTGTCTCCAGGGCGAGGCCGCTCCAGTCGCTCACGTCCTCGAAGTCATCGATCACCAGGGGCGCGCCCTTGGACTCCGTGCCGCCCGTGAGCAGCAACACGACCAGGGTGAGCGCCGCGTGGACAGCTTTCCTGTGCGCCGACATTTGGATCCCTCCTCGATGCACCGATGAATGATCATCACCGAGGGCGCCCCAAGACGCAAGGTGGACCTGTCAGTTGGACCTTTCTGGCTTCCCGCTTTCCACAGGTGAGCTGCGGCCTCCGGGATGGCGGCTGCTACGAGGCGAAGAGCTTGGCCGAGGCGAAGCGAGGATCCGAGGTCAGGTTCACGCCGAGGCGCCTCAGCGCCTTTGCGTCCCCGCCCGTCGGGAGATGCGTGAGGTGCAGCTCGCATCCGCGGAGCTTGGAGAGCTGGTCCATGGCCAGGCGGGCCGTCGGGTTGGTCGTGGAGCTTATGGAGAGGGCGATGAGGGTCTCCCCCAGGTTCAGGCTGACGGACTCCCTTCTGAGGACTTCCTTGCGGAGCTCTGCGATGGACTCGATGATGTTCGGGCTCAAGAGATCCAGGTGCTGGGGTAGCCCCGCGAGCCTCTTGATGGCGTTCAGGACAAGGCTGGACGCCGCGTGAAGGAGGGGCGAGTTGCAGCCAGTGACCACCTCTCCTCCTGGGAGCTCGAGGGCGGCGCCGCAAAACACCCCGCGGTTGCCCTTGTCCGCCCGCCTCTCCGCCACGTCGAGGGCGTCGTATGCCGGCTGCACCACTGACCTGCTCCTCGGGCTCAGCTGGAACTCCTCGAGGAGCGCCTGCACCCGATGCACCGTCTCCTCCTCCACCTGGCCCATGGCGTACTCGCAGGAGTAGCGGTAGTAGCGCCGGATCAGCTCCTGCTTCGACGCCTCGGCCGCGGCCTGGTCGTCCACGATGGCGAAGCCCACCCTGTTCACCCCCATGTCGGTCGGAGACTGCACCTGAGATCTCTCGCCGGTAATCTTCTCCAGGATGCGCCTCAGCAGCGGGAAGGACTCGATGTCCCGGTTGTAGTTCACCGCCCGGACGTTGTAGGCCTCCAGGTGATAGGGGTCGATCATGTTCTGGTCGCGGAGATCGGCGGTCGCCGCCTCGTAGGCCACGTTCACGGGGTGACGAAGCGGGAGGTTCCAGATGGGGAAGGTCTCGAACTTGGCGTAGCCCGCCTTCACGCCCCGCCGGTGCTCGTGGAACACCTGGCTGAGACAGGTGGCCATCTTGCCGCTGTTGGGCCCAGGGGCGTTCACCACCA
>JAVEWA010000096.1:0-6670 GCA_034004785.1 Polyangia bacterium | reverse complement strand
AGGTTCCAGATGGGGAAGGTCTCGAACTTGGCGTAGCCCGCCTTCACGCCCCGCCGGTGCTCGTGGAACACCTGGCTGAGACAGGTGGCCATCTTGCCGCTGTTGGGCCCAGGGGCGTTCACCACCACCAGCGGCCGGGAGGTCTCGATGTAGGGGTTGGAGCCGTACCCAGAGTCGCTGGCGATGCGCTCCACGTCGGTTGGATAGCCCGGGATGGCCCTGTGGGTATAGACCCGCACGTCGCGGCGCTCGAGCTTTCGCTGGAAGGTCACCGCCGCCGGCTGATCCGCGAAGCGGGTAATAACCACCGCCCGCACCGTGAGCCCCCACTCCCGCAGATCGTCGATGAGCTTGAAGGTGTCCGAGTCGTAGGTGATGCCAAAGTCCGCCCGCACCTTGTTTCGCTCTATGTCCCCTGCGAAGATGCACAGGATGATCTCAGCCTGGTCCTTGAGCTGCCCGAGGAGCCGCATCTTCACGTTGGGATCGAAGCCCGGCAGCACCCTCGCGGCGTGATAGTCGAAGAGGAGCTTGCCGCCGAACTCGAGGTAGAGCTTGTTGCCCGCGCGGTCGATTCGCTCCCGGATGGCCGCGGTCTGCTCGATGAGATAGCGCTCGTTGTCGAAGGCCTTAATGGACTCGGTCGTCATCGTGTCTCCTGGGCGCAGATGTCTTGCATGCTCCTCGTGCAGGGCCCCGCTCGACATCAGTCTCGCTCACCCCCCTCGGGACGGCCTAGCGCGTCGCCCGGCGCATGCGCTCGACTATCACGTCGAGGGCGATGTCCAGGTTGCCGCCGTGCCCCTCCGGGATGATGAGATCCGCGAACTGCTTGGTGGGCTCGACGAACTCCAGGTGCATCGGCCGCACCGACTCGTAGTATTGCCGCCTGACCGAGTCGAAGTCACGGCCCCGCTCCCGCAGATCCCGCTTGATGCGCCTGAGCACCCTGACGTCCGGCGGAGTGTCCACGAAGAGCTTGATGTCCATGAGGTCCCTGAGCCGCTTCTCCACGAAGATCAGGATGCCCTCGACGATCACCACCGCGTGGGCCGGGAGTCGCACGGTCTCGGCGAGACGCCTGTGGCCCACGAAGTCGTACACGGGCCGCTCCACCGACTCCCCGGCCTTCAACGCCCGCAGGTGAGACTCGAAAAGATCGTTGTCCAGGGCGTCGGGGTGGTCGTAGTTGAGCCTCGCCCGCTCCTCGGGCCGAAGGTCCAGCCTATCTCGATAGTAGGCGTCGTGCTCGATCACCGTTACCGAGCCGGGTGGCAGCGGCTCCTGCAGCTTCCGGGCGATGGTGGTCTTCCCGGCGCCAGTACCGCCCGCGATGCCGATCAGGATGGGAGCATTCATGACCCGGACCATACGCCAGGGCTCGGCCTATGAACAGGGGGCATGGGGCCCCGAGGGGGAGAATCTCCCCAGTTCCCCATTTCCCGGAGGTCAGGAGGCGAGGTACCTCGCCAGGAGGTCGGGATGCTCCTCCTTCAGCCGCGACCACTCCAGCTTCATCCAGGGCGAAAGATCCTCGGGAGCCCGGGCGATCTCCTCGTCCAGATCTGCCGAGCTCACCCACCGGATCTCCGCCACCTCCCTCGGGTTCACCTCCACCTCCCCGTCCCAAGTGCCGAGGTACACGTGACAGAGCTCCCTCTCGGAGCCGACATCTCTCCAGCGGGCATGGTAACTGAAGGAGAAGACCCGCTCGATCTCGGTCTGGACCCCCAGCTCCTCGAGCAGGCGGCGCCGCGTGGCCCCCTCGAGGGACTCGCCCCGGCGGGGATGGCTGCAGCAGGCGTTGGACCATACCAGGGGCCAGAGCGGCTTCTCGTCGCTCCGCTGCTGCAGGAGGACCTCGCCCCGGCCGTTGAAGAGGAAGATGGAGAAGGCCCGGTGAAGCAGCCCCTCCCCGCGGTGACATTCCCACTTCTCGGAGTATCCGAGCTCCCGATCTTCCTCATCGACCAGGATGAGGGGCTCGTCATCGAAGGACACCTGAGGCGCGGCGACGGCGGGATCTCTGGGCCCATTGCTGTGCGGCATCTCGAAGCTCCTCGCCCAGGCTAGGTGAGCCGGCCCCTTTGGGAACCGCTCTCTTTGGGCTGGGGATCTCTACGTCATCAGGACAGGATGGGCAAGGCGAGAGCTCTTCTCCCCCACCGGACGGCTCAACCCGGAAAGGCCATGAAGGCTCAGGCGGTTCGGTCCCGAGCCACGAGCGCGACCCCAGGACCCAGCCCCGAGCGGATCAGCCGCAGCACTCCCGGCACGGCCTCGACCGCCGCGACGACCTCGGCGGAGCGATCGGGCGAGGTGAGCACCTTCACCTGTGGCCCGGCGTCCATGGTGATCCAGGCCGGCAGGCCCTCCTTCCTGAGGGCGCGCACCCTCAGGATCACAGCCACCGAGGCCTCCCGGAGGTAGATCAGCGCCGGCCTCGTGGAGAGCATCACCGCGTGCATCTTCAGGCAGCTCTCCTCTGCCAAGGCGCCAACCTGCGCGAGGTCTCCGGCGAGAATCGACGCGCGCATCCTCCCGACGTCGGCCTCGGCCCCGGACACCCATGCGTCCCAGAAGGGCGAGCTCGCCCGGCCGAGCGCCATCCCATCCTGCGATGACCGCTCCTTGGGCCCCTCTTCGGTGACGGCCACAAGGACCTCCAGGGGCAGGGCGCTCTCGCTCGCGAGGGGCTCGGCAAAGGAGTCGAGACCGTCGGAGCGCTCGCCGCGGTGCATCTCCACATAGCCGCCAAAGACGCTCCTGGCCGCCGAGCCGGAGCCCTGGCGAGCCAGGATCGAGAGCTCCCTAGGCCCGAGGTCGAGCCCGGCGGCCCTCGTCGCTGCCAGGGCGAGGGCCGCGAAGCCCGAGGCCGAGGAGGCGAGCCCCGCCGCGGTGGGGAAGTCGTTGACGCTCTCCACGAGGGCGCCGCCTCGCGCTCCCGCCATGCCCCGCACGAGGTCGAGGAGCCTGGCGGTGCGCTGCCTCGCCTCTTCGGACGCGGCCTGGCCATTCAGGATCAGCCGGTCCTCGTCGCCCCCATCGAAGCTCACCCTGGTCCTCGTGGACAGGGCCGCGAGAGTGACCGAGATAGACCCCATGGCGGGAAGCCGGAGCCTGTCGTCCCGGTTGCCCCAGTACTTCACCAGGGCGATGTTCGGGTGAGCGATGGCGGTGGCGTTGGACATGGAGGACATTGAACCCCAAGAGGCGGCAGATCCACAAGATCCGATGGCATGATACTGTCCCAATTGCGCGCGGTGACCGCGCCTGAGCGTTTCGGCATGACCAATTCCGAGATGGTGCGGGCAGAAACGCCGCCCGCAAAGCCCCGGGCCTGGGAGCTCGGCTGGCTCGACAAGGCCAACCTCATCCTGACCCTCCGAGGCACCTGGATCTTCGACGCCCACCTGGATACGGAGGCCATGAGGCGGAGCCTCTCCAGGCTCCTCGGGCTCCTCCCCCACCTCTCGGGGCGCATGAGGAATGGAAGCGCCGTTGACCTCTGCAACGCCGGAGTTCCCTTCCAGCACATCCGCCGCCCGGACATGACCCTCGGGTGGGCCTGCGCCCACCCTGAGCATGCCAGCATCTTCTCCGCGCCCCTGTCTCACTGGCGAGTGAAGCGAGGCAAGGAGGCGCCAATGAGCGTCACCATCACGCACCTAGGCGACGGCTCGGTGCTCGGTGTGCGCTGCAGCCACGCCTGCCTGGACGGGCAGGGCTTCTACGGCATGGTGCGGCTCTGGAGCCAGCTCCACCGCGGGGAGCCCTTCACGCCTCCCATCCTGGACCAGTCCCTCGCGCCCACGCCAAGCGACCGCCCCAAGGCCGAGGTGATCCGCCTGGCCCGGGAGGCTGGCTGGAGCAAGATCTCACCCCTCGTCCTGCTCTCGGTCCTGCCTCGCTACCTGCTCGGTCGGCTGCACCGCCGGGCCCCGGGGATCCACTTCTCAAAGGAGACCATCGGGCGCCTGCGAAAGGAGGCGGCGGCCGCTCCGGCGGACACCGACTGCCATGAGAGACATGGCGCCGATGGGCTCCCGAGCGTCAACGTGGCCCTCACCGCCCACCTGACGAGGATGTGCAACCGGCTCTTCGGGCTGCCGGACGGGACGCCCTGCAGCCAGGTCACCGTGCTGGACGGCCGCGAGCGCCTCCCGTCCGTGCCGGCTGGGTTCGCCGGCAACGCGGCCTTTGCGGTGAGCACCGCGCGCTATCCTTCCGGGGCCCATCTCAGCGATCTTGCCGCTCAGATCGAGAGGCGACTGAGCGTCTTCACCGCGCGCCCCTCCCCCGCCCTCCTCGAGCAGGTGAGCCTGGGCGTGGACCTCATGAGCCACAAGGTCCTCATGGCGCCCTATGACCTCGGAGCCATGCACCGGAGCCGGCCCACCCTTACCTACGTCAATAACTTCACGAGGCTCCCAATCTACGACGTGGACTTTGGCGACCTTGACAGACCCGCCAGGCCCGTGAGGGTCATCCCCCACGACCTGCCCGACCCGGTGCTCTTGTGGCCCGCGCCCCCCGAGGTGGGCGGCGTGGAGGCCTACCTCACCGGAGTGGAGGCGCTCGCGGCGATGAAGCTGCCGCCCGATGACCCCTGGTGGAGGGAGCTTCGCATCGAGGATTAGCCGCGGCGAAGAGCCTAGCGCCCGATGACCCCTGGTGGAGAGACCTTCGCCTCGAGGACTAGAGTATTGTAACTGGCCCCTCGGATGGGTTTCTTTGCAGGCCAGACAAATGGGCGCTAGATTGAGCCATCGGAAGGACCCCGGATGCCGGCCAAGGATTGCCACTTCACCCCAGACCTCATCCGCTTCCCAAAGGAGCAGCCGGCGGGCGTGCTGTTCTAGCCACCCGGGGAGCGGTCATGAGAGCGTTCATCCTTTCAATGGTCGCGGCCCTCGTGGCCTTCTTTCAGGGTGCCTGCTCCTTCGACAGGTCGGGCCTCGAGGCGCCCTCCGAGTGCGGCGTCTGCGATCCAGGGCTGGAACGCTGCCAGGCAAACCTCCTGATGATCTGCGACCCCTGCGGCGCCTGGGTGCTCTCCGAGGACTGCGGCGCCCTCGGCCAGTGGTGCGTGGAGACCGCGGGCACGGTCTCCTGCTCGGTCCAGAACTGCCAGGACCCATGCTCCCCAGAGGGGGCGCTGCGCTGCAGGGACGACCACGGCGGCCTGGAGCTTTGTGCTCCCGACAACGACGGATGCCTGGCATGGGCAGCGGGCGCCGACTGCGGGGCCCAGGAGCAGTGCGTGGAGACAACGGCGGACGCCTCTGCCTACTGCGCCGCCTGCGACCTCTGCGCCCTGGGGGACACCCGCTGCGCCGCTGGGATGGCCGCCATCCTGGAGCGCTGCGAGCTCACAGGGCTCGCCTCCTGCACTAGCTGGGCCGAGGAGGACTGCGGATGGGGGTACCTCTGCCAAGAGCCAGACCCGAACGACCCAGCGAGCTGCCAGAGCTGCGTCGAGTGCGCCGAGGCCCCTGCCGTCTGCTCCGCGGATGGCCAGGCCATAGAGCTGTGTCAGCTCGATCAGACCTCGGGCTGCCGGCACATGGAGTCCTTTGCCTGCGAAGAGGGCTTCTCCTGCGCTCCTGGGACTGAGACGGGCCTCTGTGGCCAGGACGGCAGCACGGGAATCACCGGGCCCGGCTCCACCGACTACCCCGCGATCACCGTGGGCAACCCGAGCACCGGCTCCGGGCCCGTCTCGGCGAGCTACCTCGTGGCCGACCGCTACACCACCACCGTCCCCCTCACCGCGGTCAGGCTCCACTCTTGGGGGATCGCCGCTGGGAACGTGAAGATCTCGATCTACGATCACGACGTGGCAAACGACCTCCCGGGCCAGCGGCTGTTCCCCGAGGTCACGGCCAGCCTGACCGCCAACGCCTGGACGACCATCAACATACCCACCAAGGACTTCCTGCCCGCTGGCGACTACTGGATCCTGTTCAACGTCAGCGCAAACAACAGCATCTCCTACTCTTCTCAGACCGGAGGGATCAGGGTGTGGAGGTCGTCGCCCTACTCGAGCGGGCTCCCGCAGACCGCGGGCAGCTCGGGCTGGACCCGGGTGACGACCATGGACTGCACCTACTTCTCCGGGGTCTCCGTCCAGGGCTACGCCAAGGCCACCAGGGTCACCCTCGGAGAGGGCCCGGTCCAGGCCAGGGAGGTGAGCCTTTACGCCCACGAGCCAGGCGGCTTCCGGCTGGCGATCTACGGAGACAACGCGGGCCCGGCCACCAGGCTGTGGGAGTCTGGGGCCGTCCAGGCCCTGGCCTCCACCTGGAACAACGTGGAGATCTCGAGCGGGACCCCGAGCCTCTTGAACCTGGGCGCCGGGACCTTCTGGCTGGTCTGGCAGTGGGACTCCCCCTCCCTCGGCCCTGGCTTCCAGACCGGCGCCGCTGGCGAAGGCAGGGCCATCGAGCTCCCCTTCGGCGGCTTTCCCGCCGCCTGGCCCGGCGGGAGCACCTCGGACGAGACCTGGAGCCTTCACCTGATCTACACGAGGTTCCAGCCGCCCCTTCACCGCCGGTGGGCCCTCGGAGCGGATCGTCGGTGGGCCCCCGGCGGCCCGGTGGCATGACCTCCCGACCTAGGTGGTGTTGATGGGAATGGATGGGCTGGCCTAGCTATGGGCCATGAGTCG
>JAVEWA010000095.1:0-14861 GCA_034004785.1 Polyangia bacterium | reverse complement strand
GGGGGGGGGGGGGGGGGGGGGGGGGGGGGGGGGGGGGGGGGGGGGCGCTCGCCAGCAGGGAAGGGATTTTCGTCGGCTTTGGGGCGATTGTGTGGCGTGAGTGGTGGAGGAAGGGCCGGTTGCCTCCGCGGTCCGAACAGGTTCACTCTCCAGGTGAAGCCCAGCATCACCATGTGGTTCTGGACGAAGGAGAAGAAGTCTCCTGGATCGTCGAGCACGGGCTGCCAGAAGTTGTACTCGAGCTGCATGGAGAACCGCGGGTTGAACTGATACTGCACTCCCGCCGTGACGGTCACCAGGTGGTCGCCGTGGCCCTTGCGATCCGCATATTGCACCTCCTGGGTGTCCTCCCTCTCGCGGCCGAGGATCCAATGCATGGAGTAGCCCACCGCCAGGTAGGGCGTGACGCCGCAGGCGAAGTCGTAGCTGCCGTGGAGCACCAGGGGGATATGGAAGAGGGCGGCCTTGGACTTGTTGATGAGGTCTTTTGCGGCGCCGAGCCCGGAGAGCACCGAGAGGGCCCAGGGGCTGCTCGGCGAGAGCAGGTTCACCTTGGTGTCGGCCTGGGCGCCCGCCATGTAGAAGAGCTTGAGCCCTAGATCCACCCGGTCGGTCAAGCCGAGGCGGGAGTTGATCATCAGGGGGAAGTTGGAGAAGGCGTATCCTGGCTCATCCAGCTCCCTTCGGCGCTCCACTGTCTCGTTGTGCACGAAGCCGACGCCGAGCGTGGTGTCGAGCGCGCCCCTGGGGGTTGGGCGGGCGGTCTGAAGGCTCCCCCAGCCACAGGCTCCACCCAGGTGGGCCCAGGCCAGGAGCAGCGAGAGAGCGAGTAGCTTGACTCGATGCATCAGAGCGCCTCGAGAGCGGCCACGATGTCCGCGGCGTTGTCATGCTGGTTGCAGACGGCGCGGAGCTCCTCTCTTGTGGGAGGCGGCGTCGACTCCGGGATGCGCAGCTCCTGCATCTCCTCCATCAGGAGCAGGTAGTCGTGATCCTTGATCTCCTTCACCGTGCAGACACTGCCCGTGAAGGTGGGGACGTAGCCCTCCACGAAGCTCGCATTGATCCTGACCACCTTCACCCCGAGCACTGCCCAGTAGATGACATCGCCGCCTGGCTCCGTGCGGCCAACCGGCACTATGACCCTGGGGTCCTTCAGGACGTCGGGGTCCGACTGCCAACCGGAGATCCACTGCCTCGCCCTGAAGTCGCACTCGGCGAGCGGGTGCTCCAGCGTCTCCTCCTCGAGCAGATAGTCCGAGGGATCCAGACCGACAGCCCTGGCGCTCACAAGGTAGAAGCCGTAGACCAGCCGCGTGATGTCGTGAAGCTCGTCCTTCAGGGTCTGCACGGAAGCGGTGCCGTCTTCGTTCAGGCGATGGCTCGCCAGGAGGAACTCCTCACCGAGCACGGCCTGGAGGTATGTCTCCAGGAACCGATAGGCCCTGGCCGTTCTCAGGTAGAAGGTGGGGAAGGGCTCCACTGGGAAGGATGGGTACACCTCGACCTCCCTCGGGGGGCCGGCGCTGCCGGGGCCGGTGAAGATGGTGAGCTGCTTCACGTGGGTCTCTCGCGTCTGGGTGATGAGGGACTTGAAGGTCTCGATGAGCTTCTTCTTGTAGGCGGCGGTCAGCAGCAGGTGATCCGACTCGGGCAAGGACTCGGGGACCAGCAGGGTCTCGAGGGCGTAGAGCTGGTACTCGTACCAGCCGGAGCCTGCGTCAGGGGTGAGGTCCAGGAGCCCGTCGCGGATCGCGTTGATAAGGCCGTTGATGAGGTTCGCGTCCGGAGGGACCGGCGTGGTGCAGAAGAGGTCCTGGAAGAAGTCCGTGTCCGGGCTGCGCGAGGCTGGCAGGAGGGCTAGCCAGGTGCCGCGGCAGACGAAGGGGGCGTCGTTGTCCGAAAGGAACTCGGCGCGGGCGCCGGCGAGATCGGCCAGGGAGCTCGGGCCATCCACGTAGGGATACAGGTCCGCAGCGGAGTAGGAGGCGTAGCGGTTGGTAAGTCCTCTCGGGAGCGCGACTAAGCGGTCGTAGGCATCCCTGAGGTGAGGGGTGCCCTCGATCAGCGAGGCCAGGGCGGCGAGCCGGCCGAACTCCTCGGTGGATGGTGGTTGGTCTTGCTCGGATACGGAGGCACGGTTCTGCAGGAATCGATCCTGCCGGAAGACGCTCTCCAGCACCGGATCCCAGGTGTAGAAGCCGATGGGACGGCTCTCCAGCGCTGCCAGGAGCCACGAGTCCACGGTTTGGCGGGCCCTTGCCACTAGCGAAGGGTCGAGGGGCAGCTCGGAGACATCTTGATCACCGGCGAGCATGGCGCCAACTACCAGCTCCAGTCCACGCTCCAGGTGGGGGGCCGTCTCGGTGGAGGCTTGCTCCAGCGCCGAGGCGGCCGCGGTGGCGAGATCCACGAGAAACTGCTTCTTGCCGGGGAAGACTCCGTCAATGCCAAGCTGAGCTCCGATCTCGATGGAGGCGTAGAGCCCGTCATTGAAGGGCTTGAGCACCCCGTTTATCACCTCCATAGAGGGCAGGATGTCTCCTCCCCTCTGGTTGAGATCCTGCAAGGCGGCGCGCCTCGTTGGATAGAGGCGAGTCTCGAGATCCTCGTCGCCGGCCGGGAAGTCCACCACGTCCAGCTTCGTGACGCTACAGCTCTTGTTCACCGTGAAGGTGCAATCCGAGAAGGTCTCCTCCAGGGTGAGATCGCTGCGACAGGCGGGGTGCTTGTCCTCGATCCGGTCGTCCTCCACCGCTGGGTCCTTGAAGAGCTCGGCGAACTGGCTGGTCACCGATACCAGGCCCAGGGTGTCCAGGGGCCCCAGGCAGGAGGAGCATCCAAGGACGACGGCAAAGACGAGGGGGAGGTGACGTCTCGAGCGAATCATGGGGGTGCTCCTTTTTCAGCTCGCAGCCATGGCCTGGCTTCGAGACTTGGCAGCCTGAGCTCGCAAAGAGGATGCCAAGTCATCATTTTACTCGGAACAACATGGGATCCCAGGCGATTCGCACTAGAGACCCTCAGAGGAGGGCTGGCTTGCCAAAGAGGTGAGCACCGCAAAGAGTGACACTCCTGTCGCTATCTGCTCCTCCTTGGCTGTCGCCCGCTGTGAGCCGCAAACACGAGCGCGGTGGTGCGGTAAAGGAGGTGAGAGAACTTCGAGTAGGGGAGATAGGCGATCAGGAACCAGACCAGCAGGAGGTGGACGAGGTACATCGAGTAGGCTGGGATGGCCCAGTCGGCGAGGCGGAGAAACTGCGCCCCGAAGCCCGTCATGCCCGTTGAAAAGAGCACCCAGAGGAAGAGCCAGTCCGAGTAGGAGGAGGGCTCTCCCTCGCGCTTCTTGGCAGAGCGCTTCCATATGGCCACAAGGGACCCTAGGATCAGGGCGGCGCCACCGGCGTTGCCGATCCACTTGATGGGGTTGCCCATGGAGTATGGAGGATCGGCCCCGAAGAGGTAGATGCTCACTCCAACGCTGAGGGTGGTAACGAAGAGCAGCCCAAAGCCCCAGAAGAGGCCGAGGTGCGCCAGGCGTCTCCACCCCTCCACCCCGCAGTCCTTGAAGGTTCGGTGCCTGAGCACCTCGAGGGCTGCTGCCAATATGGATCCAGGCAGGGCAACTCCCTTGGGACCCTGTGGGCGAGAGGCAGGCTCCATCGGAGCGCTTCGTCGTGAGGCGGAGACGAAGCCCGTCCAGAGCCTTCGGATGCCGAGGATGGAGGACAGGAGGGCAAAGAGGGCGGTCAAGGGAAAGAGGATGTCCACCACGGGCCAGACTGGGACGAGCTTCGAAAAGACCACCTCTCCTTCTGGGAGGCGAAGGGTGCCCGCGGCGCCCATCAGGGCCAGAAGGAGCGCGGCGGGGATCGCGAAGAGCAGGGGCAGGAACCTGGGAGAACCCACCCACCTCGCCAGGAAGGGGAGGGGAGAGCTCGAGGCGGTGGAGATCTGGCGGAGCGCGGACATGACCTCTCCGGGCCTGGCGCCCCGCGGGCAGTGCCTCGTGCAGTCGCCGCAGTTGTGGCAGAGCCACAGGTCCGGATCCTCGAGCAGCCGGTCCTTCTGGCCCCACTGAGCCCAGAGCATCTCCTTGCGAGGGAAGGGGCTGTCATCCGGGCTGATGGCGCAGGAGACGGAGCAGGAGGCGCACTGATAGCAGCTCTTGATGGAGTCTCCCCCGCAGGCGATCACCTCCCGGATGAAAGCGAGGTCTGGCTCTATGCGCGTGGGCTGGGTCATGGCCTCCAGCTAGACGCCTTTGTAGGGGTTCGGGCCAATGGCCTCGATGGTCTCGAGGAAGCCGTCGAGAATGGCCGGGATTCGATCGCAGTCGTCAATCTCGACCTGCTCGATGCGTACCCGCTCTGGCTCGAGCATCAGCCTGTCCAGGGTCTCCTTGATCTTGCCCAGGCGTTCGTTTGCAAGCGCGCTGCCCTGGATGAAGTGGCACTGGTAGTCCTCGCCGTGCTTGCATCCGAGGAGCAAGATCCCGTCGATGCCCTTGGAGAGGGCGTCGGCGATCCAGACGAGGTTCAGGGAGCCGATGCAGCGGAGGGGCACTATCCGCACGAAGGGGTTGTAGCGTCCACGCCGCAATCCCACCATGTCGAGGGCCGGGTAGGCGTCGTTCTCACAGGCGAAGACCAGGATCCGCAGGGTCTCCTCCTCTGGGACCTCGATCGCCTTGATCATGGCCCCCACCATGGCCACCGAGAAGTCCTCGAAGGAGATGATCCTCTCGGGACAGGACCCCATGCAGATGCCGCAGCGGCGGCATCGGGTCGGGTTGGGCACCGGGTTTCCCCGGCCATCGTCGTCGTACATCCCGAAGGGGCACTCCTCGGTGCAGCGCTTGCACTGGGTGCAGCGCTGCATGAAGAGCTTCGGCGACGCCAGGTCCCCGGAGCGCGGGTGGAGAGCCTTGCCCTCCGAGACCATCTCCACGCACTGGATGGCCTTCAGGGCGGCCCCGCGGGCGTCGCGCATGCAGGCGGCCATGTCCATGGGCTGCCGCACGGACCCGGCTGCGAAGATGCCCGTGCGCCTGCTCTCGTAGGGGAAGCAGATGAAGTGAGAGTCCGGGAACCCGTACTTGAGGCTGGGCAGCTCCGGGCCCTGCCGGTAGTCGAGGTTCAGCGTACCAGACCTGACGATGTCGCTTGGGAGATTGGCGGTGGCTGGCGCGGGCTCGCCCTTGCTTGGTCCCTCGCTCCCATCCGCCCCCGGTCCCTCTCCTAGCGCGGTCCTCGGGACCATCCCGGTCGCCAGGACCACCAGGTCCGCCGCCAGGCCGATCCTCTCCCTGTGGAGAACCGAGTCGAGCTCGACGAGCGCCCGGCCGTCTTCACATTGCCCCACCGCGCGCACCTCGCCCTGGGCGAAGAAGATCCCTTCGTCCTCCTGCGCCCTCTGGTAGAAGTGCTCGTACTGGCCAGGGGTCCTCATGTCCTTGTAGATGATGTAGATCTTGGCGTCGGGATACCTCTCCCTCACGTAGAGGGCCTGCTTCAGGGAGTTCATGCAGCAAATGCTGGAGCAGTATGCCAGGTGGCGCTCATCCCTGGAGCCGGCGCACTGGATGAAGGCCACGCTCCCGAGCGGGCCGCCGTCTGAGGGCCGAGCCAGCTCGCCGCGGGCGGCCAGCTCCTCGAAGGCCACGCTGGTGACCACTGCGCTCAGCCTCCCGTAGCCGAGCTCCTCGAGCCCCCTCGGGTCATAGGGCTCGAAGCCCGCCGCCAGGATGATCGCCCCGGCGCCCTCCTCCACGGTCTTCCCCTGGCGGAGGATCCTCGCCTTGAACATCCCCGGTGCGCCGGAGATGGACTGGATCGTCGCAGATCTGTGGATCTCTATCCTTGGGCAGCTCTCGGTCTCCTCCACAAGGGCCGCGATTGGGCTGGGGGCGAGCTCTGTGTACGGAGCGGACCGCGGATAACCGAGGTGCAGCCTGCGGGCGAAGCCGCCAAGCTGCTCCTCCCTCTCCACGAGCACCGCCTCGTAGCCCGCAGCGGCAACGTTCAGGGCGGCGCTGAGGCCGGTGACCCCGCCGCCAAGCACGAGGACGCGTTTGTCGCGGCCCTCGACCGAGGGCTCGGCGGTCTCCATGAGGCGGGCGCGGGCGATGCCCATCCGGAGCTGGTCTTCGGCCAAGGCCTGGATGTCCTCGTCGAGCTGCTCCCCCTCCCGCGGGCGCGGCTCGTGGCTCCAGGCCACCTGCTCGCGCAGGTTGACCCGCTCGGAGACGATCCTCCTCGGGTCGAAGGAGAAGGCCGGCCAGCTCACTCTCGGAGAGCAGGCGGCCAGGACCAGGCAGTTCACCCCCTCCTCGGCGATGTCTCGCTGGAGCTGGGCAGCCCCCTCGGGGCCGCAGAGCTGTCCGCTCGTGCGACAGATGGGCGCCTTCAGCTCTCCCGAGGCCAGCTTGGCGAGGGAGTCCACCCGGATCGCCTCGCCGATTCCGCAGCCGCTGCACAGATAGACGGCGAGCTTCTTCTCCATGGGCTCACCTTTGCGCTGCGGCCTCGATGGCCTCGATGGCCGCGAGGGCGGCGAGGGCGGCGCCAGTCGAATCCTGCACGGTCATCGCCACGTCAGATGGCCTGGATACGCATCCCGCCCCGAAGACGCGCGGGCCGTCCACGAGGAACCCGTCGGCGTCCAGGTCGAGCTCCAGGCCTGGGATCCCCTCGGCTCTGGTGGAAGGGACCATGCCCAGGGCCAGCACGGCCATGTCCACCTTCAGCCTCGAGATCGCGCCTCTTGCCAGGTCCTCGGCCTCCAGGGTCACTTCCCCTGAGAGCGGGTCCTCGGTGATCTTGCCGACCTTGCCCCTCGTCAGCTTGATCCTGCCGCTCGAGCGGACCTTGGCAAGGAGCTCCTCGTAGGTGCCATAGGCCCTCAGATCGATGTAGAAGATGTGGATCTCGCAGTCCGGCAGGCGCTCCTCGAGGAGGTGAGCCTGCTTGAGAGAGGCCATGCAGCAGACCCCCGAGCAGTATTTGAGGTGCCTCTCGTCCCTCGAGCCCATGCACTGGCAGAAGGCGACGCTCCTTGCCTCGCGGCCATCGGAGGGACGCAATATCTTGCCCCTGGTGGGTCCGCCCGGCGCCAGCAGCCGCTCCATCATGACGTTGGTGATCAGGTTCTTCGTCGATCCAAAACAGGTCTGCTCGAGCCTCGCCGGGTCGTAGGGCTTCCAGCCCGTGGCGACGATGATCGAGGAGCAGGAGACACGGACCTTCTCCGGGGTCATCTCGAGGTCGATGGCGCCCTGCTCGCAGGCCGCCTGGCAGGCTGCGCCGTCCTCTGTGCCGACGAGCTCGGGCGAGAGGACGTAGCGCATGGGGAAGGCCATCTCGTGGGGGAGGTGGGCCGCCTTGATCCTGCCCATTCCGTAGTCGAAGGGGTTGGGGATCTCGGTGCGGCAGACCTGGGCGCAGCGCCCGCAGGCGGTGCAGCTCGAGCTCACGTATCTCGGGCGCAGCCCGATCTCCACCTCATAGGCGCCCTTTGCCTCGCGGACCTCCGTCACCTCGGCCATGGTGTGGACGTGGATCCTCGGGTTGTTCTTGATCCTCTTGAAGTTGATCTCCATGCCGCAGGTCGGTGGGCAGAGCTTTGGAAAGTACTGGCCGTGCCTCACGGCCCTGCCCCCGAGGTAGGCCTCCCGCTCCACGAGGTGGACCGTGCAACCCGCCTCTGCCGCCTCCACCGCGGCGGTGATCCCGGCCATTCCCCCGCCCACGACGAGCAGCGTTCGTCTTTCCTCGGGCCCCGAGCCTCTGGGCTCGCCTTCTTTCATCGGTCAGCCTCCTGGGGCTCCCGGGGGAGGCCCAGGGGAGGTCGTAGAAGCCATGTTGCAGCCTCGGCGTCCGGTAAGGCGGGGCACTCGCGCCCCACAGAGGATGACTAGTCCGAGACCTTTGCCGAAGTCAATCGAAGCAGTGCGCCGCGCTGCGAGTGCCCGAAAATCGGATCGGAGAGAGATCGGTGCTCGGTGGAGAGCAGAAGGGCGCTCGCAGGGCACCGCGAAGGCTCGATGAGACTGGCGGAGGTCGTCGAGTTACGGATCAGGCGAGAGGTTGTCTTGCGCCCGACCGCGGGCTCGGACTGAAGGAGGGACAAGGTGTCAGGCCGTCTCGGCGATTCGCCTCAGCACCTCGGTGACCTCCACCTTGCTCGCGCGGCCGGCGGCCACCGCCATGGTCACCTCGTACAGGGACTCCGAGCCGGAGGCGATGCTGACCCCGTTTAGATCCAGGAACACCAGCGCCGAAAGCAGCCCCACGCGCTTGTTCCCGTCAACGAAGGGGTGATTGCTCACGATGTGAAACAGGTACGCCGCCGCCATCGCGAACAAGTCCGCGTGGAGAAGATCACCATCGAAGGTGGCATGAGGCTGAGCAACTGCGGACTCGAGGAGCGCCAGGTCACGCAGGCCGGCACCGCCGCCGTACCGCTCCAGCTGCACGGCGTGGAGCTCCAGCACGTCCTCGACCGAGAGAAGCTCCGGGGTCATTTCGCCAGCTTGCTCAGCGTCTCATCGTGGGCGTCCATCATGCGCTCGGCAGACGCCCTTGTCCGCGCGCTTCGAGCGCCCCGCACAGGGCGAATGATGAGCACGTCACCGTCGGTCTTGATCTCCAGGGGGGTGTCCCGGTCGATGTCGAGTAGATCCAGAATCGGACGTTCGATGATGATTCCAAAGCTGTTTCCGATCGCGGCGAGTTTCTTGATCATTTTAGCACTGCGTTTCAACTGTGTTCTAACGTGAGTATTACCCACAAGCGGACCGCGAGCAAGGCGGAATTGCGGTGATGTCTCAGGGGTGTCTCACCATCCCAGCGTCTGACACATTCAACTCCACGACCCTCAGACTACCTACGCCTCCGGCTTCTGCCCCTGGTTGACGAACTGCCTCTGCCCCTGTGCGCCCGACTCGCCGGGTTCTCGTTGCACCTAGCGCGCATGCCAGCTTCCGAGCGAGCGGCAAGAGCAACCTCCGGTTCCGCCCACACTGCTCCCATCGAGGGCGCCGCCATTGCCGGTTCCTGCCACGCACAGGGGCGGGAGGCGGCCTGGGACAAGGGATGTGCAGCGTCACCTTTCCGGATCCCCACCCAGGTCCGACTTCACTTGACCCCGGTTGGGAATGTTCCTACCTTCCTGAAGGCAGTGGGAAAAGACCTGACCTGGGCAGCCCCAGGGGGCACGAGGACAAGGATGACCGACCAGCGCCGTCGATCCGGACGCCCCGGGCGGGGCGAGGACGACCTGCTCGAGCGGGCCAAGGCCCTGGCAGGCAGAGGTCGCCGGACAGTCGAGGAGCTCGCGCGCAAGGTGCTCGGACGGGACAAGGATGGCGAAGGGAGGCAGGCGGAGGGAGCGGCGGCCAAGGCCGGGCCAGGTCCCACCAGAATACCCCGGCCCAAGGCTGGCCGGTCCGCGGGCAAGAAGACCGAAGAGGCCCTGGCTCCAGCGACTGGGGTCTTTGGGGGAGAGGCGGCCCTCATGCCAGATGCTCCTCCCGTGGCCACCCCGCCAAGTTCTCGGGCGCCTGGCAAGCCCGCGCCTGGCAAGCCCGCGCCTGGCAAGCCCGCGCCTGGCAAGCCCGCGCCTGGCAAGCCCGCGCCAGCCAAGCCTGCGCCAGCCAAGCCTGCGCCGGCCAAGCCTGCGCCGGCCAAGTCCGCGCCGGCCAAGTCCGCGCCCGCGCCCGCGTTTGCGCCCGCGCCAGCCAAGCCTGCGCCGGCCAAGCCTGCGCCGGCCAAGTCCGCGCCCGCGTTTGCGCCCGCGCCCGCGTTTGCATCCGAGCCCGCGTCTTTGGAGCCATCGGGAGCCGCCCGGAAGGGAGCCAGGATCGAGGGACTGACGGCGCTGTCGTGGGTGGAGCTGCCTCCGGACGAGCGGCCGGCCACGGTGCGAGACTTCACTCCCGAGGAGCTGGCCGGCGTGGATCGCGGCCTGCCCGAGCTCCCCGAGCGGTACGACGAGCTCCGGGTGGTGCTCCTCGCTAGGGATCCTGGGTGGCTATACGCATACTGGGACCTCTCATCGGAGCTGCGCGAGCGTCTGCGTGCGAGGCAGGGCGCTCTGTCGCTCAGGCTCCACGACGTCACGGATCTCGAGTTCGACGGCTCGCGCTCCTGGTTTAGGAGCCTGCACTGGATCTCGCCCGAGCAAGGCCACCTGTATCTGCCTGCCCCTGCCGCTGGGCGCTCTTACCTCGTGGAGCTCGGTCTATACGAGGAGGCCTCCTCGGAGAGGGAGGCGCCTCGCTTCTTGCCGCTGGCCAGATCGGGCGGCGCCTTCGCTCCGGAGGCGGGCCCATCGGCGATCCAGGAGGAGGTGTTCACGGCGCTGCCAGCAACGGGGCCGCCACGACCTCCTGCGGCGGCGTCGAGACAGGTAGAAGCCCGAGCAGAGGCCTGGGCAACGCTGGCGATTGGTGAAGGTGAGCCTCCCGAGCCCTTGGTCGAGGAGAATGGCAAAGGAGCTCTGGAAGTCTTCAGCCACGAGCCTGCTGGCAGGGTGACGTCACGAGTGGAGCTCGAATCCGGACAGGGGATGGAATCATATCATCATGGCGTCCCGACTGGTCGTGAGGCGCCGCCGCCCTGGAGCGGAGAGCACCAGCATGTTCCTGCCCCAAGAACCGGCCCTGGCGCCGAGAGTCAGCCCTGGAGCGGCCAGGAGGGGGGCGATCAGGAAGCGCCGCCTCCGTGGAGCGGCCAGTACGCTCCTGGGCCCGGCCATGTGCCAGGGTCCCCTCCTTGGAGTGGTCAACACTCCCTCGCGCCCGGCCATGTGCCAGGGTCCCCTCCTTGGAGTGGTCAACACTCCCTCGCGCCCGACCATGTGCCAGGGTCCCCGCCCTGGAGCGGCCAGTACGCTTCTGGGTCCGGCCATGTGCCAGGTCCCCCGCTCTGGAGCGGCCTTGACGCTCGCTCACCGGCAGGGGCGCCAGCTCTCGTCGGACCCACGCCAGGTGAGGAGGCGCCCGGGGCCCGGCGGGGACGCCCGGCGTGACCACTGACCCCGCAACAGAGGGAGTGGCTGGGCGCCTGGCTTTGGTGCTCCACGCCCATCTCCCCTTCGTGAGGCACCCCGAGCACCCCTTCTTCCTGGAGGAGGACTGGCTCTACGAGGCCCTCACCGAGACCTACCTGCCACTCCTCGGCATGCTCCACGACATCGAGCAGGAAGGGGTCCCCTGGCGCCTCGCCATCACCCTATCTCCGACCCTGCTGAACATGCTCGAGGACGAGCTCCTCAGGAAGCGCTACGAGGAGCGGCTCGCCTCCCTGTCGGCCCTTGCAGAGCGCGAGTGCAAGCGCACGAGGGCCATGCCCGCCGAGCGCCTGGTGGCCGAGCACTACCGCGCGGAGATCCGGCGGGTGAGGGGCACCTGGGAGAGGCTCGAGGGCCGGGTAGCCAGGGGATTCGCGGAGCTCGCCCGCGGGGGATCCCTGGAGATCCTCACCTGCGCGGCCACCCATGGCTACCTGCCCCTTTTGCGGGTAACGCCCGAGGCGGTGCGGGCCCAGATCGCGGTGGGCGTGGCGGAGCATCAGCGGATCCTCGGGCGCGCGCCCGAGGGCATCTGGCTCCCGGAGTGCGGCTACTTCGAAGGCCTGGACCGGCTGCTCGCCCGTTTCGGCCTCCGGTACTTCCTCACCGACGCCCACGGCGTTCTGCACGCCCGCCCCCGTCCCCGCTTCGGCACCGCCGCGCCGGTGGTGTGCCCTGCCTCCGGGGTGGCAGCCTTTGGCAGGGACCGCGAGACGGCCAAGCAGGTCTGGAGCAAGGACGAGGGCTACCCTGGAGATCCGGTGTACCGGGAGTTCTATCGCGACATCGGCTACGACCTGGACATCGAGTACATAGGCCCATGGGTTCAGCCCGACGGGCGGCGAAAGAACACGGGCTTCAAGTACCACCGGATCACCGGGCAAGGCGAAGACAAGGCCCCATACGATCCCGAGGTGGCACGGGCCCGCGCCGAGGTGCACGCGGAGAACTTCGTCGTCAACCGGGAGCGGCAGGTCGAGCACCTGGGGGAGACCCTCGGCCAGGCGCCCATAATCGTGGCTCCCTACGACGCCGAGCTCTTCGGGCACTGGTGGTACGAGGGGCCCTGGTGGCTCTCCCAGGTCATCCGCAAGACGGCCGAGCGGGCGAGGTCCTTCGGGTTGACGCACCCATCTGAGTTTCTCAGGCTCCACCCGCGCCAGCAGGTGGCGCAGCCAGCCGAGTCGAGCTGGGGCGACCAGGGTTATCACGGGTTCTGGCTGGACGACGCCAACGCCTGGATCTACCCGCACCTTCACCGTGCGTCCGAGCGCATGGTGGAGCTCGCCATGCGCTTCCCCATCGCCGAGGGGCTGCAGGCGAGGGCCCTCAGGCAGGCGGCCAGGGAGCTGCTCCTCGCCCAGAGCTCGGACTGGGCCTTCATCCTGAAGAGCGGCACCGTGGTGGACTACGCCAGGGAGCGGACTCGTAGCCACCTCCGGCGGTTCACGCGCCTCTACCAGGATCTCGTCTCCGACGCCCTCGACGAGCGCTGGGTCGGGCAGGTCGAGGCGCTGGACAACCTGTTTCCCACGCTCGATCACCGCGTCTATGCCCGGCGGGCCCCGGCCGCAGCCGTCGCTGCCCCCATGAAAGGAGCCGAGCCAGATGACCCAGGAAGTTGACCGGATGGTATTCAGGCTGGCTTACCGCATGGCCCTCGTGGACGGAGAGCTCTCGTCCAACGAGGCGGTCCTCCTCGAGGTGCTGGCCAAGGAGCTCGCGCTCGGCGCTTCGGAGGTTGCCTCTCTGGGGGCCGAGTCAGAGCGGATAGACTACGACTCACTCAGGCGGGTGTTTCCCGAGCGCGCGCACCAGCTCCGTCTCTTCGAGACAGCGGCGCTCCTCGCCATGGCAGATGGCAGATCCGATCTGGAGGAGTGGCGGCTCGCCACTAGGCTCACCCAGGCCCTCAGGATGGACCGGGCCGAGGTCGAGGCCTGCCTGGCCGGCGCGAGGGACCGGCTTCGCAAGCTCTCGAGGGAGCACGAGCTCGCCCCAGAGCTGCGCGCGAACCTGGAGCGGCAGGGCCTCGGCGGCTGAGCCGGGCCGGGCCGGGCCGGGCCGGGCCGGGTCGAGTACGAGCCCGCCCCCGAGCCCGAGCCCGCCCCCCGAGCCCGCCCCCGAGTTAGAGCTCGAGCCCGAGCCCGAGCTCCAGAACATTACTCCTCGAGGGGGTGGATGACGCCGTCAAAGCGGATCACAGCGCCATGCTCGTCGAGCTCGGGCGTGAGCCAGCACATCATCGGGATGCGCTTGCCGCCCTCTTGCTGGAAGGCGAGGACCCGCTGGATGGGTGAGCGCTGGGCCCGACTCAGCGCGGCCCTGATGTCCTCCATCACCGAGGAGTACACGTAGGAGATTCGAGTGGCGTCGATCCGCTGGCCGAGGGGAGCGTCGGCGGCCATGCCCACGAAGAGGCGGAACGCCGGGTTCGCCATGGTCAGCCGCCCTTCGGCGTCGAGCTGGAAGAGGGGACAGGGGCACTTTTCGAAGAATCGCCTGAGGTCCGTGGGCCCGGGCGCCTCTGCTCCACGGCCATGCCCTGGCCGGCCGCGGCGCGACTCCCGCAGGTTGCGCATCTCCATGAGGGTGCGCAGCTCGTAGATCACCTGGCCCATGGAGTCGTGGCGGACCTTCGGGTCCTTGGCCATCGCCTTCTCGGCAAAGGCGATCAGCCGATCGTCCACGCCTTCAGCGGCCAGGTAGGCGAGGCTGGGCGCCCCCTCGGCGAGCTGAGCCTTGATGACCTGCTCGATGGTGCCCACGAAGGGCAGCTTGCCAGACAGCATCTCGAAGAACAGGACGCCGAGGGAGTACACGTCCATCCCGGGCTGTGGAGCGCCTCCGCGCAGGAGCTCTGGCGCCATGTACTCCGGCGTCCCGGCCACCTCTACCCTGGCCAGCCGGAGCCCGGAGGCCCTCTGCCTGGAGAGCCCGAAGTCAATCAGCTTCACCAGGGTGCGCTGCCGGTGCTCCTTCTGCTGCCGGCAGAGGAAGATGTTCTCCGACTTGATGTCGCAGTGGATGACGCCCTGCCCGTGCATGTAGTGGAGGGCCTCTGCCGCCTGCAGGCCGATCTCCAGGGCCGCGGCCTCGAACAATCGCTGTCCAGAGGCCTTGAGCTTGCGCAGGCGCTCGTGGAGCGTCTCTCCGGTGAGGTACTCCATGACGATGAACACGCCGAGCTCATCGTCCTGCCCGAAGTCGATGACCTGCACTATGTTGGGGTGATCCATGACGCTGGCCACTCGGGCCTCGCGAAGAAAGAGCTGCTCGATGCGCCTCGCGGCGTCGGACTGCCTGTCCACCAGCTTCAGGGCGAAGACCTTGCCCAGGTTGAGGTGACGGACCTTGTAGATCCGGCCCATGCCTCCCGTGCCAACCCTCTCGATGACCTCGTAGCGCTCGGCGATGATCTGCAGGCCGTCGTCTGCCACCGGGAGGCTCCGGGGCGGGCCGTCCCAGATGCGCGTGTCGAGCTCCTCGGAGGTGAGGCGCAGGCGCCTGACCAGATCCACCTCTCGCGTGTCGAGCTCCTCGGTGTTGGATCTTCCAAGCAGGGGGGCCCCGATCAGAGGCGCCCCGGGGTCGGAAAGGGGCTCCTCCTGGCCCAGTCCGAGGAGGTCTGGCAGCGGAGTGACGGAGACCTGCTCCACCGAGGGGAGGGCCGGCGGGGGAGGGGGAGGAGTCCCGGTTTCGCTTTCGTCGTCGTGCGCCACGATCTTGGGATCGCTCCTCTGGTAGGAGGCCGGGCGGGCCCGGCCATGCCGCCCACATCTTATGCG
>JAVEWA010000094.1:0-14870 GCA_034004785.1 Polyangia bacterium | reverse complement strand
CATCGACGCGGAGCTGAAGCTCGCGACCATGCCCGCTCACCGCGCGTCCCTGCTCATGGAGAAGGGGGACGTGCTCAGAAGACACCAGGATGATCCTGACGGGGGGCTGGCCTGCTACGAGGAGGCCCACGCGGCGGACCCAAAGCTGCTTGCTCCGATTCTGGCGCTGGAGAAGCTGTATAGAGAGCGTGGCCAGCTTGACGCTCTGCGCTCGGCCATCGAGGCCCACCTTTCGGTCACCGAGAATGCAGAGCGAAGGGCCGCGCTTCTACTCTCCCTGTCGCAGCTCGAGGGTCAGCTTCCCGATTGTAGCGAAGACCGGCGCTGGGAGCTGCTGGAGCAAGCTCGTGTCTTGACCGCGCAACCAGGCCGCATACTCGCGGAGATGGAGCGGGTCGCACGGCGCGATGGGCGTCTGGAGCGTCGGCTGGAGGTCATCGAGCACAGGAAGCAGGCTCTGCTCACCGAGCTCGAGAGCGTCGGCGAACCCGGTCGCGAGAGCCTCGAGCCTACTCTGGCGAGCCCTGCCATCGCTCCCGCTCCACAAGAGAGACCTTCGGGATCGGCCCCAGATGAGGTGGCTGGAGGACCAGAGGGCTTGCTCGCGAGGGAGGCCCCTTCTGCGCCGCCAGTCGAGGCCCCTTCTGCGCCGCCAGTCGAGGCCCCTTCTGCGCCGCCAGTCGAGGCCCCTTCTGCGCCGCCAGTCGAGGCCCCTTCTGCGCCACTAGCCGAGGCCTCTGCGGCGTCACAAGTAAAGCCCCTCGAACAGTCCGACGGAGCTGGTCTTTCCGCCCTTGGCTCACACGGGGCCACGAGGGAGGAGCTCCTGCTGGCCGCTTTTGCCCAGGCCCGGCTCCAGGCGCGGCTTCTCGAGAAGAATGGTGAGCCGGAGCGTGCCTGGGAGCTCCTTCTGCCTTGGCGGGAACGGATTGGCAACCACGCAGTCCTCAAGGGAGATTTGCTCGGTCTCGCGGCAAGGCTGGGACGGTGGAACGAGCTGGCTTCCCTCCTTTTGGAGCAGGAACGCGAGGCATCACAGGCCGAGCTCGGGGGCCTCAAGCTCGAGCGGGCCATGGCCCTGCACAGGGCGGGGCAATCCGACCAGGCCCTCGCCTTGGTGCGCGGCTCGACGGAGGCCGGCTCACTTCATCCCGTGGTGCTGGCCCTTCAGGAGCTCACCGCCCTCGGAGCCGGCGATATCGAAGCGCAGAAGGACCTGCTCGCTCGCGTTCTGGAGCGCCTTGATTCTCTTTCCCTTGGTGATACCGCAGAGGACCTGGACGCTTGGCGCGCAGAGCTCTGGACCGAGCGGGCGCTCCTCGGGCTCGAGGCGGGCGAGACGCTCTCGAGCGTGAAGGATGCCTGCCGGGCCGCTCGGGCTGCGGTCCCGGGCTACCCGCCCGCCACCGATCTGCTGGAGACCCTGCTCATCCAGGAGGGAGCCTGGGCAGATCTCGTGGCGCTCTACAAGCTGGAGTTGGTCGGAGCTCCCGACGACCGTGCCGTGCAGCTGCTGGAGTCGCTGGCGGATCTGCAGACTGCTTGGCATCCAAGCCCCGATGGTCGTCTGGACGCGCTCCTGCAGCTCACGCTCAAGCTGCCCCAGTCTCTGTCTCACCGCTTGAGGCTCCTCGACGCCCTGGTCGAGCTCGGGAGGCCGGAGGATGTGCTCGAACAGGTCGAGCCCATCCTCGCTCTATGCCCGTCATCACCCGAGCTCTGCGCTGAGATCATCCTGCTTGGGGCCCGGACCGCCGGCGAGCGGCTCAAGGACAGTGAGCGGGCGCGCGCTCTCCTCGGGCGTGGGCTCGATCTCTGTCCGGGACACCCGGAGCTCGTCGCCCAGATGGAGGCCCTGCTGAGGGACTCCGGACGGAACGAAGAGCTCGCAGCCTTCTACAGAGCCGAGGTAGCCAAGACCCTGGAGGACGAGAAGGCGCGGAGGCTGCTGCTCCAACTCGCGTGGATCCTGGAGCGCGATCTCCTGCGGCCCAAGGAGGCCGCCGAGGTTTACGAGCAGCTCTGGCAGAGGAACCCCGGGGACACGGGGGTCCTTGCGCTTCTCGGCCGCGCCTTGGCTGCCTCTCGTGACTTCGCTCGCCTGGCTGAGATTTTGGAGCTGCTGGCCGATGGGGCCGTTGATCCAGTGGACAAGGCCTCGCTCAACGTCCTGCAAGCGGAGCTACTGGCGGATCGAGTGAAGGACGGCCCGAGGGCCGAAGATGCCTACCTTCGCGCCCGGGCGATCCACCCCGAGGCTTCGGAGCCGTTGTTCGCGCTTGCGGAGCTGGCTGGCAGGAGACGCGACTGGGCCAAGGTGGCCGAGGCATACGACGAGTTGCTCCGTTCCGAGCAGTCCGACGAGGTCCGTCGGATGGCGCTCTCGGAGCTCGCCTGGCTGGCGGAGGGCCCGAGCTCGGACGTCTCGGGGGCCAGCGAGCACAGCATGGCCCTCGCGGCCCTGGATCCGCCTATCCCGACGGCGTATTTTGCCGCGGCTCGTCTGGCTCTTTCGAGGCGGGAGTGGGGTGGGGTCGCGTCTGCGCTCGACTGGCTGACAGGCATGGCCGAGAAGGCAGGCGAGACATCCTTGATGGTTTCCCTGGGCTGCCGGGCGGCTGCGTTCGGCCTGGTGGCTGGAATGCAACCGGGCCCTCGCCTGCTGAGGGCGGCGCAGGCAGTGTCTGGCGGCGAGATGGCGCGGGTGCTTGCCACGGACCTCGTCACGTCCGGGAGCCCGGACTCGGTCGATCTGCTCGGACGCAGGCTTCAGGAGTCCACGCCGGAAGAGGAGCGGCAAGGATTCGATCTGTTGCTGGCGGCCCTGCTGGAGAGGGAAGGGCGCTTACGGGAGGCGGCCGGGCTGCTGAAGCAAGGTCTCGTGGGAAGCCTCGCGGACCTCCCAAGGCTCCTCCTGCTTCGGCACCTCGCCCATCGGGCGGGTCAGGGGGCGCTCATAGCCGAGCTCAGCGAGCGTATCGCGGCCTACCTGTCCGACGATGAGCGGGCAGCGGCTCTGCTGCGGGAAGGCGCCAGCGCGGCTTCCTCACCCGGCGATTCGGCCAGGCTCTTGAGGCAGGCCCTGTCTCGTTCCCCACGGGATGGGGACGCCCTGGCAGCCCTGGTCAAGTCTCTTGTGGACCTGGGGCGGGCCGAGGAGGCCGCGCAGTGCATCGGATACCGCCTCTCGCAGGGTATCTCGGATGAGGAGGCGATCGGCCTTCGTATGGAGCGTGCCTCGTTGCGGGTCTCCGCGCTGAAGGATCCTCAGGGTGCCGCGGTGGACCTGTACCAGGTGCTGCAGCTCAACCCGGATCACAAGGAGGCCTTGACCCTGCTGGCGCGACTTCAGGCTGAGGACGGCGCCTATGGCGAGGCCGCCGCGCTGCTGGTCCAGCGCCTGGATCTGGCAACCTCGGAGGATCCCGAGTCACTGAAGCCAGTGAGGTTCTTGCTAGCAGAGGTTCTGGAGAGGGACGGGCGCCCGATGGAGGAGGTGATTGAGCCCCTCGAAACCCTGCTGATCGAGCATCCCGGGGATCCCGAAATCCTCGAACGCAAGCACGCCGCGCTTCTACGAGGGAGGGATTTTCCTGCGGCGGTAGCGGTGCTGGACGAGCGATACAGGGGCCTTGCGGATCGCAAGGAGCGGGCGGAGGGTGAGGTTCGGAAGGCCCTCGTATTCAGAGATCTGGCGGCGAATGACGAGGAGGCCAGGCGGGCTTTCGAGGCAGCCCGGGACATGGATCCTCTGTGTCGCGAGGCGATCCTGAGCCTGTGCACCCTGTACCGGAAGTTCGACGACCAAGGGTCCCTGAAGATGGTCCTCTCTTCCGCGATGGACGCATATCGAGAGTCTTTCCGTCGCGCATCCAGCATCGACAGCGAGCCGGTTCGCTTCCTGGCTCGTCTCTTCGAGGAGGCAGGGAACACCGATGGTGAGCGCCTGGCTTTGGGCGTCTTGGAGGCGATGGGCGCTTTGTCCGCGGAAGAGAAGCCGAAGCTGAGCCGCTTTCGAGGCGCAATCCTGGAGCGACAGCCAGGCAGGCTCACTGCAGAGATCTGGTCGAAGTACCTGTTCCATCCACACGCTCTGGGCGCGCTCACGGATCTTTGGGAGATCATAGGCCCAGCTACCTATCAGCTCTGGCCAGAGGACCTGGCCGTCCTTGGGGTCGGACGATCCGAGCGCGTCTCATCCAAGAACGCGTCGGGCGTGGCCAAGGAGATCTTCGACCTCTCGGGCTCCTTTGGCATCGGTTTGGAGGAGATCTATGTCGGGGGCAATCAACCCTCTCAGATCCGAGTGGTGGCTAATTCTGCGGGGGCCGCACTCGTCGTGGGCTCGCGGGTGGGTCCGAAGCTGAGCCTCGAGGAGCGTCATAGGATGGGAGCGATCTTGGCTGGCGTGAGGCTCTCCACCCTCGCCTTGCCGAGGATTCCCGCCGCCGAGCTCGAGCTGCTGGTTGCGTCTGCCATCCGTGAAGGCCAGCCGGAATATCGCTTGGATCTCCCCGCAGAGCGGATGGAAGACATCGGGAAGCGTTTTCGGAAGGTGCTGAGCAGGAAGGATCGAAAGGCCCTGCCTCTCACGGCAGTCAGCGCAGCCGGGGCCGGCGTCGACATCGACCGGTGGCGCCTGGGGCTTGGTCGCACGCTCGCTCGCGTGGGGCTCCTTTGCAGCGGCGAGGTCAAGGCCTCGGTGGAGGCGGAACGAACGCAGCCCGATGAGTCACGATTGTCCAAGGACCCGGATGCGACGCGCGAGCTGCTGCTCTTCGCGCTTTCGGACGCTCACCTCGAGCTCCGACGAGCACTTGGAGTGGCTCCCTAGGGCGCCGTACATGACGCAGCTTCTGCTCCGTTGCCGTGGCTATCCAAGGTGACGGAAACTTGGAGTGGTGAAAGTGGCTGACCGAGACAAGCGAGACACGGACAAGCCCAGCAAGCCGGGCAAGGCCGAGCTGGAGAGCCTGAGCGCCTTGGGCGAGGACGATTGGTCCTCTGCCCTGGACGAGTGGGACGCTGCCTTCTCGTCCCACAGCGCTGGCATTGTCGAGTCGGTTGCAGCGCCTCCAGCCAAGGAGAAGGATGATTCCCGGCCCTCGCGGCCGCCTCAGCCCGAGGAGGCCGTTCGAGAGCCAATGCAAACCTCGGCCGAGCCCCAGGCAGTGAGTCCGGCCGGGTTTGCGGCGGGCCGCCTCCCCGAGGCGCCGACCCCGGTCCCGGGCGAACAGTCTGCCGCTTCTCGGGCCGCGGGCCGTCTCCCCGAGGCGCCGACCCCGGTCCCGGGCGAGCAGCCTGCCGCTTCTCGGGCCGCGGGCGGTCTCCCCGAGACGCCGACCCCGGTCCCGGGCGAGCAGCCCGCCGCTTCTCGGGCTGCGGGCCGTCTCCCCGAGGCGCCGACTCCGGTCCCGGGCGAGCAGCCCGCCGCTTCTCGGGCCGCGGGCCGTCTCCCCGAGGCGCTGCCATCGGAAGCTTCGCTGGAGGAGCAATCTCAAGCCCTACCGCCGCCGCCGACACTTGGGGCCGAGGATGGGTTGGTGGTCGCGCCCGCTCTGTTCGATGGAGGCGACTTCGACCTGAACCTCGACAGGTCCGAGGCCCTCGGCCACATGCTGGGGAGCGTCACGCCGTCGGACCTGCTCGCGGACATTCCCGGGGCGGTTTTGGAGGGCCCGGTTCCAGAGTCCTCACCAGAGGTGCGACCGCCGCCCTTGCCTCCGGGAGAGTCGGAGGGCCAGGACAAAGATGCGCCAGTGGCTCCAGAGTTCGAGGAGTCAACGCGCATGGTGTCCGCTGACGATCAGCTCCGCTTGGCCAGGGAGGCAGAGGAGACCTCCAAGGCTCAGGCAATCTCCGAGTTCGATGAATCCACGCGTCTGGTCTCTGCCCAAGATCAGGTGCTCCTGCTCACCAAGGCCTTGGAGGAGGTCGCCAAGCCCAAGGAAGTCGGTGAGGTGGCTCCGGATGAGTCGCTGACCCTGGACAGCGAGTTCTATGAAACCATCGACATCGCCGGTGAGGGGGCACCCGGAAAACCCTCCGAGCAGCCATCTGCCGAGGACGAGGTGTCCAGCGTCCCAGACCAGAAGGCCGACGGGGCTCCTCTGGCGGTCGTGGAAGCGGGCAGCTCTTCTGAGAAACAGACGCCTGCGCCGGTCCCTCATGAGCTCTCTGGGAGGCCGTTAGTGGCCGAGTTGGACGAGTACGACGAAGACTCGGGTCTTGGGAGCCTGGATCTGCTCCTGGGCTTGAGCAGTCCTTCCGCGCCACCTCCGGCGCCTTCCGACAGAGCGCTGCCTCCGGATCTTCCAAGAGATACTTCCGAAACCGAGGCGTCTTCCCATGACGCTTCTGGTACTGGTGGTGCGCCCGCGGATTCCGTGGAGTCCGTCATTTTACCGGCCCCAGAGCCCCTGATCGGGGTGCAGAGAGATGATCTGGCGGCAGCCGCCCCAGCCCAAGAGTCCTCGCCCGTTTCCCAAGCGGTGCAGGCCGAGCGCGTCGCGTTGCCGCCGGTGGAGGCCCCCTCGGCTGCCTTGGACTCTATCCTCGGTTCCGCGGCGGGCAGCCCGAGCGCAGCCGTCACACCGGAGCCCGATCTCAGCTCCCTGGATGAGCTGCTGGGTCTGGCTGGCTCCACGGGCGCCGCTATGCCGGCGTCCTCCATTGAGGCCCCCATCTTGGCAGGGGCCCCCGCAACGCGGGTGGGCTGGGATCTGCCGGATCCCCCTGCGTCAAGGCAACTGGGCTCTCTGGCGGCTAGTTTGAAGCGTGAGGTCCTGCCGGATCGTCTGCCGGATCTGGAGCTTCCACAAAGTGCCGAGGAATCTCTGCGCGTGGATGCCCTGCCTGAGATGCTCCCCTTCGCCCAACCCGACAGGGCCTCCCTCGAGGAAGGGGTGCAGTGGCTGGAGTCCGAGGCTCGGAACGCGCAGGATGCTCCGCTGGCTGCTTCCCTGGAGGCCTCTGCTGCGACGTTCCTGGAGGTCTTGCTGGAAGATTGGGAGAGCGCACAGCCGCACTACCTGGAGGCCGTCTCCCTGGATGGCGCGAGCCTGACGGCCCGGCGCGGGCAACTCCGCTGCGCTCTCAGGGGAGAGGACTGGGGGACTGCGCTGGAGGCCCTCTCGGCCCTCACGGAGGTATGCTCTGGCGCTGAGCACGCCGCCTACCAGGTTTTTGCCGCGGACCTTGCCCTCTCCACGATGGGAGACGCGGACCGTGCTCAGGCGGCTTACCAATCTCTGGCTGAGGCGCCAGAGACCTCGATGATAGGTCTCCTTGGGATGTGCGACCTGGGCGTGTTCCAGGCGGAGACGAGCCTTCTCGCCACGGGAATGCGAAAGCTCGCAGAGTCGCTGAGGTCCAGTGAGCTGGCGGCACCCCTGGCGCTCGAGGCCGCGCGGCGTCTGGAGATCCTGGAGGAGGACGAGCAGGCCGACCTCTGCTACGCACGCGCTGCCGAGGCCCCTGGTGACGTGGGACTCGCAGGGCGAGAGGGACGCGCGCGTATCGCCCTCCGCCGGGAGGACTGGCACGCCGCCGCCGAGAGGCTCAGGAGCGTCATGAGCGGCAACTCGCCGGGTCTGGCCAGGGCTCGGGCCGCGGCCAGGCTCCTGCGGGTGCTCGACGCGCATCTCGATCAGAAGCAGGAGGCCTTCGAGACAGCAGAAACACTGCTCAAGGACGCTCCCGAGGATCTGGCCGCTGCCCTTCGCCTCGCCTCGATGGCGGAGGCACAGGGCCGTCACGCTGAAGCTGCCAGCGCCTACGAGCAGGCAGCTCGCGTGGTTCGGAGTCCCGACCTGGGCGGGGTATACCTCTCCTTCGCTGGAGAGCTGAGGGAACGGTTCCTCGGCGAGCCTGAGGCTGCCGCTGCCTGCTATCGTACGGCGCTCGAGCGATCACCTGCCCTGGCTCTTCCCGCCATGCTGGACGCGGAGCAGCGCGTACGCTCGTCCACGTCCGAGAGCCGCGTGAGGTCGTGGATGGACAGGGCCAAGGGCTCCACGGACGAGCGCGATCGGGACGCCGCCTGGGCCATGACGGGGCGGGAGCTCTTGCTTCAGGGACGCAAGGATGAATCCATCGCTGCCCTTCGGGAGGCCGCGCAGTCTGGAGCTCCGGGCCGCGCCGTTCTGAGGGAGTTGGCTGTGGCGCTCGAGGGTTCTGGAGATCTGGCCGCTGCAGCGCAGTCACTGAAGAGCTTGGCCAGGCAGGTCGAGCCGGCCCTGGCGGCAGCCCTTCGTCATCGCGCCGTCATCTTGGAGGCGCGGCTCGGCCCGGAACAGCGCCGCGCCGCCTATGCCCTTGGACTCGAGGACGACGAGAGTCTCCACGGCCTGCGCTGGGCTCTCGAGAGAGCGCACCGCTGGGCGGGTGACGCCGAGGCATGGGAGTCGGCCCTGGGGTCCGAGGCTGAGCTGCTGGAGGACCACGGCAGGGCCGCGCGCTTGCTGCGTCTGGTCGGCTGGAATCGGCTGTGGAGGGGCGAACCGGAAAAAGCGACAGAGCCCCTGGAGCGTGCGCTCGGCCTGGAACCGTCGGATCCACACCTGAACACGGCCTTGATGCGCATCGCCGCGGCGAGGGGTGATTACGAGGGAGTGGAGCGACGAGAGGCGGAGCTGGCCGTGCATGCCTGCGGACCTGGAGCCAGGAGCCTGTGGGAGATCCGGCGGGCCGTTTGTCTCGAGAACAGGCTTCACCGTGACCAGGATGCCGCTGAGATTTACCGGGCTCTCGCCGCTCGGCACGCTGGCTGGGAGGTTCCCAGCGAGGCCCTCCTGCGGCTACGCCGCTGGGGAGGAGATCGTCATCAGGTTGCCGCAGCGCTCAAGAGCCAGGCGGAGTCGTCCTCGACCCCTGCGCTCAAGGTGGCAAGGCTTCTGCTCGCCGCCACCGAGCTGGATCTGGCCGGAGAGCCAGACTCGGCTTCGCCTGTCCTCTCCGTGGCAGCCTCTTTGGCCCCTGGAGACCCCCTGGTCAGAAGCCTTCAGGAAGCGGTGGAGATCGAGCTCGGCAATTGGGCCGTGCTTGCGGAGCATGCCTTGGCGGCGCTGGAAAAGGCCGAGGACGATGCATCCAGGGTAGCGGCCTACGCCGCCCTGGCGTCCGTGGATCGAGATGGCCGCGATGACCTTCAGAGCGCGGTGTTTTCCTATGAATCGATCCTCCGCCTGGATCCAACCTCCACGTTCGTCTTGCGAGAGCTGGAGCTCCACTACCCACTCGAGCGGAAGCTCGATGAGATGGCCGAGGTGGCCAGGCGTCTGGCCGATGCCTGCACGGGGCAGGACAGGGTGGCCCATGCCTTCGAGTGGGCCCGTTTGCGCGGGGACGCCCGGGATCTCGATGGATTGGTCGCTGGACTCCGCCTGGCTCTGGCAGCGGGACCAGAGGATTTGCCGACCTTGACCCGGCTCGAGACTCACTCGCGACGCGAGGCTCGTCACGAGGAGCTCGGGCAGATCTACGAGGCGGTATCGAGGCTATTCGAATCAGACTCACGGGCCAAGGCGGTGTTCCTCATGCGAGCCGCGGAGGCGACGCTCGCCGAGGGCGCCGGGCCACGATCAAGGCAGATGCTTGCCCAGGCGTGTCTGGCTGAGCCGCGATACCTCCCTGCTCTGGAGGAGAGGCTTAGGCAGGCACTTCTCTACGAGGACTGGCCCGAGGCCGTGTCTGCGGCCGAGGGTTTGGCCGAGGCGAGCGCCCTGCGCGAGGTACAGGTTGGTCGCCGTTTTCTCGCTGGAGTCCTGGCTGAGGATCGGCTGGCAGATCCGGGGCGCGCCATCGAGAATTTCCAGGCCGTGCTCGCGCTTGCTCCCGGGCATGGCGGCGCCTTCGATCGTCTCTGCGCGCTACTTAGGACGCGTGAGGACTGGCCCGGCCTCGCACGTCTCCTCAGCTCGCGGATAGACGATCTTGGCGTCAGCAGGCGCGCTGCTGATCTGTTGTGGGAGCTCGCACAGGTGGAGCGTGGTCCGCTGGGTGACCCGAATGCCGCCAAGATCACCCTGCGGCGGCTCATCTCCCTGGACGACCAGCACCTCGAGGCAGTTAGGGCGGCCACGAGCTTGTATCAGGCGGACGACCAGTATGTGGAGATGGCGGACATGCTGATCCGTCAGGCTCGCCTCGAGCAGGAGCCAGCCGAGCTGATCCGGGTGTTCTACCGGCTGGGCGAGCTGTACGACGAGAGGATCCCCGATCCCAAGAGGGCCATCGCCAGCTTCACCAAGGTCTTGCAGATGGATCAGCGGAACATCCCCGCGCTGGAGCGCCTCTCGGGTATACAGCTCAGGCAGGAGGATTGGAAATCGGCGCTGGCGATCAACGGCCGTCTCCTGGAGTTGGAGACCAGCCCGGAGCGACGTATCGCGAGGCTGCTCACCCTCGCGCAGATCTTGGAGCGGGGCTACCGTGACCCGCGACGAGCCCGCGAGGCCTTGATCAAGGCGCTGGAGATCGATCCTCTCGATCTTCGCGCCGTGGGAGAGCTCTCCGAGTTCTACCAGCGTCAGAACGATCGCCGTTCCCTGATGGTGCACCTTGATCGCACCATAACCGTGGTGCGCGGCAAGCTCATGGAGGATGCGTTCGACCCCGAGCAGTACCGGACCCTGATGCGCCTCTTCGAGTGGCGTAAGTCGCCTGATCAGCAGCTCTGTGCTGCCTCGGCGCTAGTGGCGCTGGGGCACGGTACATCCAAGGAGACCGAGTTCATCGCGAACGCTGGGCGCCTTGCCCCGCGCCTGGAGTCCTTCGCGGAGCCCGAGCTGGACGAGATAATCTTCCCCTCGGCGGTCATCAGCGGATTCCGCCAGGCCTTCAAGCTCATGGGGCCACTGCTCGGGCGCCCATTCCGTTCGGACTTGCAGGAGTACGGCGCCAGCAGAACGACGAAGGTGACAAAGTCCGGGGATCCTCTGCGAGACCAGGCGGCGCAGATGGCTCTCAGGATGGGAGTCCCTGCCTTCGATCTCCACGTGGTCAGCGCAAGGCCCAACGTCATCGCCGTGGAGCCCTACGACCCGCCCGTCCTCATTTTGGGCAGCGCCGTGGTAGAGGGTGCCTCGGAAGCCGAGCGCGCCTTCGTGCTTGGCAGATGTCTGAAGATCGTCCAGAGCCAGATGATCCTGCCCATCAAGCTCGATCCCGCGAGGCTCCGAGGCCTGGTGGCTGGAATAGTCAAGCAGCACGTGGAGGACTTCGAGCCTCGCGAGGTGCCGCCAGTCGAGCTCCTGGAGCAGACCAGGACGGTGGCCAAACAGCTCTCACGCAAGCTGAAGGGCGAGCTCATGCCCTTCTCCTTCGAGTGCGCTGGTATCAGCGACTTCGCAGGCTTGTGTGCAGATCTAGCCAAGATGGCCAATCGAGCGGGGCTCTTGGCCGCTGGCGACCTGGGCGCAGCGGTGCGTGTGCTCCTCAGGGAGGCGGGGAGGCCGCTCGGCTCTGGATGGTCGGATTCTCCCCTGGCGTCGACCGCGCGAGGTGTGGAGTCCGTGGAGCAGATGCTGCGCTACGCGGTCTCCGAGGAGTACTTCGAGCTGCGCGGCCGGATGGGGCTCGCTTAGGCGGGAGGCCAGGTGTGGGGGCCTCTTACGCTTATCCCTCTTGTCCGGTGATACTGCCGTGCACGGTCTAGTCGTCGCTGGAGTGACGGGCGAGAATCTCGCAGATGCGGTCGCGTACCTTTGGGACATCAACCGTGGCGCGCACACGCGCCACGCAGCGCAGGGCCGAGGGGTAGTCCTTGCAGAGCAGGGTTGACTCGAGCGCCGCGAGCAGCTCACGCACCGCGGCGTGACGTCTTCCCATCTCCAAATATGCCGCGGCGAGATCCATGCGGGATTCGTAGTCGTGCGCCGAGAGCTCTCTCGAGATCCCTCGTTCCAGGTCGATCTCTCCGTCTTCCTTCCCCTCCATGGTGTCCACCATGGAGGTGCTCTCTCCAACTCTCGAAAGGCGCTCTTCGTTTGCGTCATCGCAGTGAGGCTGCTTGCCGGTAGCAGGTGTCCGCGGCACCCTGTCGCGCCGGATCTCTTCGAGGCTCACCGCGCGGGTGGCCTGCTCAGTGGCAGCCTGGGGGGGGCCTGTCAGATGGTCTTGCCCTAGCTCCTGGAGAGCGGCGATACAGGTCCGGCAGATGGCCCCTCCCGCCCCGCGGATGAGCTCGCGTCTCGGGAAGGTGGCTCCGCAGAAGAAGCAGCGCTCGAGTCTGTCGTCGGCCATTAAGCGTCTTCTCCATGCTCGCCGGCGCCAACCTCAGGGTTGGGTGATCCAGGTGCTGACTCCTCCGAGACCGAAAAGGCCGTCTCGAGGCTGTTCTACCTGGGACCTCGTCCGCAGGTAGTAGTAGCGCCAGGTTCCGGTTGCGCCCACCTTGAGCCCCTGTCGCGCGTAACCAGGCCATGGCGCGCCTGCGTGGACGTACCCGTGACCAGCGTCTCCGAAATCGCGCTGGAGCAGCCGGCGAAGCTCTCCTGTGAGCAAGTCACCGGCGGCGTGGGAATCGCCGATCACGAGCACCCGGGCCTGGGCCCGCGGGGCCTTCCTGGAGAGTAGCACCAAGGCGCGGAAGAAGCGTCCCAGAAACCTGCCCGCGCCGTCCTCCATGGCCACTGGCCCGACTCCGGTTGGCCAGCGTCGCCGCTCCTCGCGTTCTCGACGAGCCACTTCCGGGTCTCGTCCGGGCTCGGGCGTGGGACCAGAGACCTTCAGGCCGGGCCGGGCCTTGAGGTAGGCAGCGTAGCTGCCCATCAGCGCTTCGTGGAGAAGCATGCCCAGGGCGCGGTATCCGTTGGCGGTCAAGTGGACCCGATCACGGTAGGCGAAGGGCGGATGAGCTCTCTGCATCCTGGAGATCGAGTCAGCGCCGCCCATCGCCGCATAGAGATCCCAGAAGGCGCATCGCTCCGCGGCGGCCACACGTCGCTGAACCGAGCGGATCAGGGCTGCATTTCTGCGCAAGATGCGCGCCTTGCGGTAGTTGGGATCGCCAAAGTCGGGCGCCGAGAGCACGAGGCAGTCTGGTTGATCTCCAGCGCCGCGTAGGCGGCGGATGAGGGCCGTGAGCCTCTGCTCGTGCTGGTCAACGGTGAGGCGGTCGTCGTAGGCGTCGTTTGTGCCGAGCATCAGGAGAAGCAGCGCCGGGTCCAGACGCCGGAGCTGGCTTTCAACGAGGACCGGGTGGCCAGGGAGAGTGTTCGAGGCCTGGGCGCCTACGACCCCGACGTTGTGGACGACCACGCCTGGTCTCTCAGCGAGGCTCCTGAGGCCGAAAAGACGCACGGTCCCCCGCCCGACTGCACGGAGCTCGAGCAGCCGCTCCCCTCGGGAGAATCCCACCTCGTACGTGACCAGCTCATGGCGGGCAGGGGATGGCGTTCCTCGAGGCGGGCGTTGGACTCTTGCGTCGGGCCGAGGTCTTGGACGCAGGCGCTCTTGGCCCACATCTCTCGCCTCTCCAGGGCTCTCGGCCTGACCGCCATCATCGGCGGAGAGTGGAATGAGGAGCGGAAGGCGCAGGATCTTGCGAATCTGGTGAGCGTTACCAGACGCTCGGATCCCGCCCTTGGTGCCCAGACCCAAGGACAGTCGCCCCCTGAGCCTGCCCTCCACGAAGACCTCCAGACAACCGCCGTCCGAGTGGTGAAGCAGCTCCAGCTCCACCTTGTGACGCGCCCCATCCTGAGGCTGCCTCGAGCTCTGCATCCAAATCCGTGGAGGCGGCACCGTCCCAGGTGCCCCAAGGGCCGGCTCGCCGGAGGCTCCGTCGCCCCCATCGAAGCGGCCTGCGTCCTCGCCATGTCTCGACGCGGGGGATCCTGGATCCCGGGCTCCCTCTTCCGTTGAAGGTCGCAAAGGAGCCAGAGGGCGCCCCGCCGAGTCCACGGCCGTCGTCTCCAACCGGCGCGTCGCCTCGAAGCAAGGATCCGACGAGGCAGCCATAGCCCTTTGCCCCTTTGGCAGGGGAGCTGTTCGGGCAGGACTGGCCTCTGCATCGATCGCTAGTGGAGGGACCGGGCGCGAGCAGGCCCAGACGAAGGCAAAGGCCGCGAGGAGCAGGTGGCTGCGCCTGGAATAGGCGGGCCTCACCCCTTCTCCGGGCCTCCCTCGAAGACCTCCGAGGCTCCCTTCACGGATTCAATGAGGGCTTGGCGGACTCTGGTAGCCGTCTCCGCGCTGACGCCAGTGGCTACATCCACCGCGGTGGTCAGTGCCGCGCGTAGGATCCTGGCTGCGTCCAGCCCCAGGGCCTCCGCCGCCGAGAGGGCTCCCTGTACGGCGCCGACCGCCGTCTGTCCGAGATCGCCGCCCGAGTCGGCACCAGCCTGAACCGCGCCCCTCACGGCAGCCTCGGCTGCCCGGACGATCTCGATGTTCGTGGTCGCGGCCCCTCTCACGATGCCCCGAACTGTCTCCTCCGCCACGCGGGCCAGGTTGCCCCCGACGTCCGCTGTAGCCGAGACCGCGCCTCCCGCGAGGCGACCGGCGGCGGCCTCGACGTCAGCGCCGACGTCGCCTACCCCCTGGATGATCCCGCTTGCGAGGGCTCCCATGCTCTGGATGGCGCCGCGGGTCGTCTCGGAGGCATTTCGTATGCCGGAGGTGAGCAGTCGCTGGCCGGCGGTCAGCACATCCGTTCCAGACTCATCGGCCATACGGATTGCGGTGCGCGCCACGCCACTGGTTGCCACGCTCATCTCCTGGAGCGTCTCCAGGGCGTTGATGGTAACTGACTTCAACCGGTTCAGAACGGTCTCGGTGATGGTCTTGGTCACCTCGTCGAGGTCCTTCACGGTCTTGATTATCGTATCCTTCACGAGGTCCGTTACCCAGGCCACTGGCGAGCGTTT
>JAVEWA010000737.1:0-3201 GCA_034004785.1 Polyangia bacterium | reverse complement strand
CGGCATCGGGACCATGAACCCCCACGTTCCCGGCTCCTTCCGGATGGGCGGGGTCCTCGATTACCTCGGGCACTACGCGAGGTACTACCTGCTCGCCGGCCGGCCCCTTGTGAGCACCTGGGCCTTCGGCGCGATTCGCTGCGCCCGCCACGTGCTCGTTCAGGAGCGCCAGGCCTCGAGCCTGCCGGTCTCGCGCCGGCTGGACGCCCTTGCAGAGCAGGCCAAGGTGACCGGCCTCTCGGCCCGGCAGGTGAGGAGCCTTTGCGAGCTTCGGGTCCGCCGCTCCTCGGAGCGGCCCTTCACCGTGTGGCGCACCCTCTGGCTGGACCGCCTGGCGTTCCTTGCCGGGGGCCTCATCCTCGGCTCGGCCGGGGTGCTTCTTGGCACCTGGGCCCTTGGGCTCGTAGCCCTGGCCCTCCTGGTGACTGCCTACCTCGTGTACGAGCACCTCGTGGCCGACGAGCCTGCGGACGCCTACGAGTCCTCCATCCCCTGGGCCGCGAACCGCATGGCCGCCATCAGCGAGGCCCCCGTGGTGCTCCTTGCCCACACCCACGGCCCGCTCAGGGAGCCGCTCCCAGGGGGAGCCCTCCTGGTAAACACCGGCTCCTGGGCCCCGGCCTTCGGAGACGCCGAGTGCCGCGTCCCCGTCCGTCAGGACCGCACCTTTGCCTGGGTCCTCACCGATGGAGCCAGGGTCGTGTCGGCGCGGCTGCTCGCCTTCAAGCACCAGAAGATCGTCGCCTTTGACGGCGCGCTGCTGCCAGACCTCGAGGGGCGGGCAAAGGGGACGGGGCTCGCGCGGGCCGCCTGAGATCCCCCGGGCCATCCCAAAGCCCCCTCGATGCGACTCCCGGGCGCCTCCCCCGCGCCTCCCCCACACTTTCTTCGCGCCTCCCTCGCCTCTCCCTAGCGCTGGCGCGAGCCCTGGCGCGAGCGCTGGCGCGAGCCCTGGCGCGAGCCCTGGCGCGAGCCTTGGCGCGAGCCCTGGCGCGAGCCCTGGCGCGAGCCCTGGCGCGAGCCCTGGCGCGAGCCCTGGCCCTGCGCTAGCATCGCCCGAGAGCGGAGCCCGCATTCCAAAGCCCGCTGCCCAGACCAGGAACCGAAGCACCGATGCCCGGCCCGACATCGCAGCCTCTCTGCCTCGTCCTCGTGAGCGACACGCACGGCCGTCACGCCGAGCTCGAGATGCCCAAAGGGGACATCCTGCTCCACGCCGGAGACCTGACGCCGAGAGGCACTCTCGCCGAGCTTCGGGCCACGGCCCGCTGGCTCGCCTCGCTGCCCCATGCCCACAAGGTCGTCATCGCAGGCAACCACGACTTCTGCCTGGAGGAGAGGCCAGAAGAGTCCCGCCGGATCCTGGAAGAAGAGGGGGGTGTGACCTACCTCCTCGACCAGGAGGTCTCCCTTCGGGGCCTCAGGATCTGGGGCAGCCCCTGGCAGCCCTGGTTCTACGACTGGGCCTTCAACCTGCGCCGGGGCGCGCCCATCGCCGAGAAGTGGGCCCTGATCCCATCGGGCATCGACGTGCTCGTGACCCACGGTCCCCCAGGGGGCATCCTGGACCGCACGGTGTCGGGCGAGGCCGCCGGCTGCCAGGACCTCTCGAGCGCCATTGAAAGGACGAGGCCCAGGCTCCACCTCTTCGGACACATCCACGAGGCCTACGGCCGCCTGACCTGGGAGGGCACCCTCTACGTGAACGCGAGCGCCTGCGATCTCTCCTACCGGGCGGTGCAGCCTCCGGTGGTGGTCACCTGGCCGCCCGGCGGGACCTCCAGATGACGCGAGATGCCCTGGGAGCGCAGGACCCCGCCGTCGTTCCCGAGACCCATGTTACGCCCGAGGATCGCAGATCCACCGAGCCAGCGGCTGGCCGAGCCTCCTCCGGCGAGGAGCCGGGAGCCCCTAGCCCAAGACCAGCCTTCTGGCGACGCCGCCCCATCACCCTGGCGGCGCTCCTCGCCTGCGCGGCGAGCGCGGCAGCCTCCTTCATCCCTGGCGTACCCTTCTGGCTGGGAGCCGCGCTGGTGCTCTGCCTCGGCCTGCCCCTGCTCCTCGGCGTGGTGTGGGAGTGGTCCGGCTCTCTGCCCTCGCGCCCTGCCGCGGCCCTCTTCTTCGCCGCCGCTTCCCTCGCCTGGGCCCTCTCCTCCCTGGGAGTGCGGGCGGGCTGGCCCTGGTGGCTCCTTCACCCGGCGAGCAGCGCGGCCCTCGTGGCCATGACCCTGGTGGTGGGCAACTGGCTGGCCGGAGAGCTGGAGCGCCCAGGGCACCTCTTGCCAGTCTGCGTCATCGGCGCGCTGGCGGATCTATGGAGCGTGCTCTCCGGCCCCACCCGTCAGATCGGCGAGCGCACCGCGGCTCACCTGGAGCAGGCCTCGGCAGAGCTCGCTCGCGGCGGCGCCCCTCCTCCGCCACCCTGGCCGAGCTTCCTCGTGTTCCACTGGCCCCAGGTGGGAGGCGGTGGAATGGCGTCCCTGGTTGGCTTTGGCGACCTCGTGTTCCTCGCCCTGCTCCTCGCGGGCGCGAGGCGCTTCGGCCTGGGAGCAGGGCGCGCCCTCGGGCTCGTCGCCTCTGGCCTCTGCCTTGCCATGGGCCTCTCCCTGGCCCTCGGGCGCCCCCTGCCAGCCCTCCCCTTTCTCTGCGGCCTGTTCGTGCTCGGCAACCTCCCCTGGCTGCGCCTCACGAGGAGGGAGTGGTGGATCACCGCGGCCGCCGCTGTCCTGCTCGGAGGGCTCTTGCTGCTCTCGTTCCCGTGAGTCATAGGATAGCCATGACAGCTCGATAGAGGCAGCTCCCATGGCCAACGGCTGCTCGATGGGCTACGTTCATGATCATCGCAGCGCCTTGTGCCCTGAGCTACTGTCTGGAGAGTCTGCGTGATTGAGAAAGGACCGCGCCACAACCCGGCACCAGGCATGGAAAAGACAATGGCAGTTGAAAGTCCGGCCCCATGGAAGACAAACCTGAGCGATCGCTCCGATGCGCTGGCGGAACGGATGAAGGAGCTCGACTGTCTCCATTCGATCTCGACGATGGTCAAGGGTGGACAATCTGACCTAGATGACATTCTTCAGAAGGTGGTCAACGTCCTCCCCTCGGCTTGGCAGTACCCATCGCTCGCTTACGCTTGCATCACCCTGGTCAGTCGGCGCTACCAGACCCTTGGGTATCGTGAGCCCATATGGATCCAACGCG
>JAVEWA010000736.1:0-3202 GCA_034004785.1 Polyangia bacterium | reverse complement strand
CGCCTATCCCGGCACTTCCTCTGATTGGTGAGATTTCGTCTGGGCCGGGGGCCCATAGGTGAAGGCGTCGTAGCCCTGCGCGGAGATGATGGACCATCCAAGGGCAGGGATGCGCTAGGATGCGAGTGGATGCGACAGGATCGTTGCCCAGCCAAGGAGAGCCGATGACGACCTTCATGGGCGTGGACGCCCCCCAGAACACCATCGAGCAGGCGCGCGTGGCCTTCTTGCCCGCGCCCTACGACTCCACCACCTCGTTCCTCCCGGGGGCCAGGCACGCCCCCGAGGCGATCATCAGGGGCTCCTACCACATCGAGGAGTGGGACGAGGAGCTCGGGCGGGACATCGGGGCGGTGGGGATCTACACGGCGCCGCCGGTGGAGCCGCACCTCGGAGATCCCGCGGCCATGGTGGACCGCATCCAGGCCCGCGCGGCCGAGCTGCTCGACCTCGGCAAGTTCCTGGTGACCGTGGGAGGGGACCACACCGTGGCGGTCGGCGCCTTTCGGGCCCACGCCGCCCGGCATGGGCGCCTTTCAGTGCTCCAGGTGGACGCCCACGCGGATCTGCGGGCCGAGTACGAGGGTACGCCCTACAGCCACGCCTGCGCCCTCAGGCGCATGTCCGACCAGGCAGACCTGGTGCAGGTGGGCATCCGGGCCATCAGCGAGCCCGAGGTGGCCTGGCTCCAGCAGAGCGGGCGGCGGCCACCCTTCTACGCCCACGACCTTGCGCAGCGGGACCCGGCCGACTGGATCGAGGAGGTGGTTTCCGAGCTCGGGGAGAAGGTTTACGTGACCTTCGACCTCGACGGCCTCGACCCATCCATAATGGCCGCCACCGGGACTCCCGAGCCGGGCGGGCTCCTCTGGTGGCCCACCCTGAGGCTCCTCAGGAGGGTGGGGGAGGAGCGGGAGGTCGTGGGCGTGGACGTCTGCGAGCTCCTGCCCACGCCAGGGCTCCACGCCTGCGATGTGACCGCCGCCAGGCTCATCTACAAGATGATCGGCTACTTCGTGAGAGGCTGAGCCGGGTCACCAGAGGAAGAGGGACCACCAGGCCGAGTAGAACGGCGCGGCGCGGGCGAGGCGGCGGTGGGCCTCGAGGAGGGCCGCCGCCTGCCGCTCCCCGGCGATGTCCCTGCGGGCCCGGGCCCAGAGCCAGTCGAGGTGGGTCCGCATGAGCTGCTCGCCCGGGCGAACCCTCGGGACCCCTGGCGCCCGGATGAGGGAGTGAGCCTCCTGCTGGAGCGACGGGTGCGAGCCGAGCAGGATGAACACCGCCTGGGGCGGGACCGCCAGGCCCCGCGGGGCGGAGAGGACCTCGGTCTGGAGATCCCGGCGCAGGGCCACCGGGTCCTTCGGCCAGTCCTCGGTCAGGGTGGGGCTGAGCTCCGGCAGGCGGCTCCTTCCGGCCTTGCGGCCCTCGAGCAGGCCGCTTGCCAGCAGGTGGAGCTCGCGCCCGAGCCGAGGGACCTCGGGCTTGGCGCGCTGGGCATCGGAGAGCACCTTCAGAAGGGCCAGGGCCCGGGACTCGTCCCGAGCGGCCAGGGCGACGAGGGCCTGCCAGGGCCGGGCCACGGCGGGCGCCTTCTGCGAGAGGGCTTCCAGGGCTTCCTCCAGACCCTTGTCGTCGCCCTTGACCTGACAGGCGACCGCCCGGAGGAAGCCAAGAGAGAGGTCGGGCGCGCCGTGCCTCTCGGCCGAGGCGAGGGCGCGCTCGGCGGTGGGGGCGTCGAGGAGGAGGAGGGCGGCAGAGGCCTCCAGCAGGTGGAGGCGCCAGAGGCACTCCCGGTAAGGCTCGGCCAGCACCGCGTCCCCTCCGGCGGCCTCTAGGAGCGAGCGGGCGAGGAGGATTGGCGGGGCGAGGTCGTCCAGGTGCAGGTGCTGGAGGTCCGAGCGCTTGAAGCGCGACTGAAGGGCGTAGATGGGCAGCCAGGGAGAGCGGGCGTCCGCGGCGGGGGCGGGGGCGTCCGCAAGGAAGCGGCGCAGGCGGGCCTCGGCCTTCTCCTTCTGCCCGTGGCGGTGGAGCACGGCGGCGAAGAGGGCCTGCTCGGTGGAGAGATGGGGCCTGCGCTCCGGCTCGCTCCCAGAGGGCAGGCGCGCCTCGAGCCAGGGCAGGGCCTCGGGCTCGAGGGGGCCCTTCGTCAGGGTGCGGAGGTAGGCGAGGCGGAGGAGCGGCTGGGCAGGCTCGGCGTCGTCGTAGCCCTCCTGGATCAGGCGGCGGGCCTCGGCTGGCCGGCCCGAGAGGCGCTCGGCCTCGCCAAGGATGGGCAGGCGGTAGGGCGATGGGGGAGCGGAGCTCGCTCCCTTGCGAAGGAGCGCCGCGGCGCGCTTCGGCTCGCCAAGGGCTAGCCAGATGAGCCCCTGGGCCTCCCGCTCCAGCCTGGTGCCTGGGGATGGGAGGCCTGCAAGGCACTGGAGCTGGCGCCTTATGGTCCGAGGGTTCGCGAGGGCCAGGGCCGCGGCCAGGCCAAGGCGGCAGCTATCCATCGAGGGGGCCTTGGCGGCTTCGGCTAGGGCCTCCCTGAAGAGGCCGAGCCGCAGGGCGGGCTCTGCCCGCTCGCTCGCTCGGAGGCCGAGGGAGGGGAGGGCGGCGAGCACGGCTGGGCCATCTCGCGGCGAGAAGCGCCCGCTCGCGAAGCCCCGCTCGAGGAGGCTCCTCATGGCGAGCCTCGCCTTGTCGCGGCCCGCGAGGGCCCGGGCCCGGTGCAGGGGAGACAGGCGGGCCCGGTCGAAGGCTCTCTCGGCTCTGCGATGAAGCGCCAGGGCCGCGCCGGCCGATCCGGGCATGGGATCCCTCGTCATGGTCTGAAGGACGGCCTCGCCCTCGCGCATTGAGAGGTGGGCCAGGCCGATGCCCGCCGCGGCGACAAGGGCGATGGCGACGAGGGCCCCGGCCGACGCCCAGAGCAGGCGGCGGCGGCGCTTGGTCAACAAGGGGCGCCTGTCAGGTGGCACGGTCGCGCTCGATCCAGCCGAGCAGGTCGTCAAGCGAGGCGACCTCGCAGAGGCCCAGGCGGGCCGCCGCGATCTCCACGGCGTGATCGTAGATGTGGAGCCCCTTGGAGGAGGCGATGATCTTGCCGTCTTCGGCTCCGATGGCCTGGCCCACGTACTCCTTGACGAGCTGGAGGCCGGCGAGGTTCGCTGGGAAGCCTCCCCAGAGGTCCCAGGAGCGGAAGTACACCACCATGTGCAAC
>JAVEWA010000735.1:0-3220 GCA_034004785.1 Polyangia bacterium | reverse complement strand
ATGTTGAGGATGCTGAGGAACCCGAAGAGCCCTACGATCACGAGGATCAGGAAGGTGGTCGTCAGGATCATCTTGAGGCTGATGGATGCTCCTCGTCGCGTCGCCATGTTCCTGGCCTCTCCTTGTCCAGCCCGTAATTACTGTTGCCCATCTCTCAAAGTCATCATAGTAGGGCCCGCCGGCGGAGAAATCAACAGAGCAGGGTTGCCCGTCTATCGGGCAGCTGGATCTGCCCCTGTCCTCGAAACCGGGGGGATCGAGGCGGCGGCGCCGGGCCTTGCCGCTCGCAATGGGGCCCCGGGCTGTGATAGAAGGGCGCCAAGGACGAGGACTCCGCCATGGACATCAGGCTACCCCTTCGGCGCTTGTGCCTTTGCTTGGGGCTGCTTTTCGCATCCGGATGCCCCGCGCGCCAAGACCCCAGGTCGCCTGCTTCGCCGACATCGCCTCCGGCGCCAAGGGTGGTTCAAAGGCCAGGTGAACCTCCCCGGGCTCGCTGCCAGAGGGTGCAGGGAGGCTCCCTGCCCCAGGCGCTGAGAGCAGCTGTCCACCTGGGTGACTTCCGGATCGTGGTGGCGGGCCTTCGTGCCAGCGAAAGGCCCCCCTGCACGGGCGCTTGCGAGCCTCCGAGCATGGTTCTCGGGCTGCTCGACGGCCAGGGCTCCGTCTGCTTCCGACAGACCCTTCCCGACGAGCACCGCCTGGGCCCCGTGGGGCGGCCCGGCGGCGCCATCTTCGTGGCGGGACCCCGCAGGGTCCACGCAGTCTCTTGGGACGGCCGGCTGCTAGCCACCACGGTCGTGGAGGGGCTGGTTGGGTCTCCGGTCTCCCTGGAGGATGGAGGAGCCGCTTTCACTGATGGCGAGGGCTACCTGGTGGTATTCCGGCCCGATGGCACGCTGAGGTACCGCAAGCGCCCCCAGACCCCCGCCGCTCCCCTCGCTCTGGCTGCGCGCCCTTCGGGAGGCGTCCTCGTGGCCTTCGGACAGGAGGTGCGCGGATACGATGCGGATGGAGTGGAGCTCTGGAAGAGACCCATCGGGGATCTCGCCTCCAGACGGGGGCTGGCCGGGCTCGGGCCGCGGGCCTTCTGGGTCTGGTCTTCCAGAGGGGCCTACCGATTTCGCGAGGACGGCTCGTTGGGTGACCGGCTGCCTCCAAATTCACCAAAGGATGGACAGCTCTTTGCCGCCGACCTCGGCCGAGGGGGCGTCTTCTACGCGCTCTACTCCGAGCGGGGCTTCTTCCCAATCAAGCTGACGGCGTTTCTCCCCACGGGCGCTCCCCGCTGGTCGAGGCCCTTCACCGGGGACCGGCCCGGCCCCTGCCGCCTGCTTGCGGCGCCCAAGGAGCGGCTCGCCGTGCTCTGCGAGGGGGAGCCCCAGGGACGGGCCGTGGTCCGGGATGCCGAAGGCCTCACCAGCTTCGACGAGGAGCTCGTCAGGCCGCAGGTTGCCTTTGGCCCGGATGGAGCCTTTGGAGTGGCGGATGACACCCGGGCCCGGGACATGTCCGAGCGGTGCCGTGTACGCCTCTTCACCCGAAGGGGCGAAGCCAGAAGAACCTGGGACCTGGCGGGGCGCTGCCCCCTGCTATGGGCCGATGCCCGGGGCACCATGTACCTGGGGCATCGGCGCCTCGATGGACAAGCCTCGATGGGCCCTCCCCCTGTCTCCAGGTGAGGGCTCTGATGGTTACCAACGCACCCTGGCTTTCGCGCCAGAAGTCAGCGAGGACGAGCCGATGAAGGCGATGGTCATTGAGGGAGGCTTCGGCCTCAAGAACCTGAAGATCGAGGAGCGGCCCCGGCCAGAGCCCGGGCCTGGCCAGGTGCTCGTCCAGATGCGGGCCGCGAGCCTGAACTACAGGGATCTGATGACCGTTCAGGGGTCCTACAACCCCAAGCAGCCCCTGCCCCTGGTGCCCTGCTCGGACGGCGTGGGCCATGTCGCTGCTCTCGGTGCGGGCGTAACGCGCCTGTCCGTAGGAGATCGGGTCTGCCCAATCTTCTGTCAGAATTGGATCGATGGGCCGCCCACCCGCGATGGGCTGCGCTCCACCCTCGGCGGGCCCCTCGACGGCACCCTCGCCGAGTGGATGGTGGTGAACGCCGAGGGCCTGGTGGTTCCTCCCGCGAGCCTCTCGGATCTGGAGTGCGCGGCCCTGCCTTGCGCCGGTGTGACCGCCTGGACCGCTCTCTTCACCGAGGGAGAGCTCAGGCCGGGCCAGACGGTGCTCGTGCTCGGCACCGGCGGGGTCTCGCTCTTCGCACTGCAGCTCGCCAAGGCCAGGGGCGCCCGGGTCATCCTCACCTCGTCGAGCGAGGAGAAGCTCGAGCGGGCCAAGGCCCTCGGCGCCGACGAGGTGCTCAACTACCTGGAGCACGAGCGATGGGGCAGGGTGGTGCGGGAGATGACCTCGGGCCGCGGGGTCGATCACGTCGTCGAGGTGGGCGGCGCGGGCACCCTGGAGGAGTCACTGCAGGCAACCGCCATCGGGGGGCGCATCGCTGTCATCGGAGTGCTCTCCGGGCTCAAGGCTCAGGTGCCGGTGACGTCGATCCTGATGGGGTACATCCGGCTCCAAGGGGTGCTGGTGGGGCCGAGGGCCAGCTTCGAGGCTCTCTGTGCCTTCATGTCGGAGCATTCCCTGAAACCCGTCCTCGGAGCGGTCTTCCCCTTCGCCGAAGCCAGGGCGGGCTTCGAGCTCATGTCCCGGGGCGGACATTTCGGCAAGATCGCTCTGAAATTCTGAATCACCCCGACCTGGACCCGACCTTGGGTGGAAAACTGTGGACAGCTTTGGAACCGGGGTATCATCCGAAGGGTCACTGGCCCCACCGCCACGCCCTGCGCCCTGCGCCCGGGGCACGGCGCGGATCGGGGAGGGAGACGGGAACCGATGCTCGAGCTGAGTAACGACCCCGACCTGGCTCAGGAACAGATGGCCGGGTTGATCTTCTACCTCGTCACCTTCGGCACCATCGACGGATTCCTCTCTACTTCGGAGATGGACTTCATCCATCGCGTGGTCCGGCAGGTGATCGAGCACCGGGTGGACAACCCCCCCCCGGGGGCGCAGATCAAGGACAGGCAGGCAGAGCTCGACCTGTATTCCGGCCACTTCGACAAGATGCTCGACCGGGTACAAAAGGAGGTGGCCGAGCTCATGACCGAGGCAGTGAGCGAGGCGGAGTCTCGCCAACGTTTCGTGATCAGCC
>JAVEWA010000734.1:0-3224 GCA_034004785.1 Polyangia bacterium | reverse complement strand
TACCTGGAGAAGTTCGTGGACGAGTTCTTCCCGAACGCGGATCCCACGGACTCGGCCTGGAACGCGCCCCTCACCGAGAAAGACCTCGAGAAGCTGGAGACCCTCGAGGCGAAGAAGGCCTTCCTCGGCTACGGCTACATCACGGCCTATGTGGACGAGGACTACGTGGAGGCCGAGGCCAAGCTCCTGGATGGCTGGGCGAGGGTGCTCGTGAGCCCCGAGATCCGGGAGGAGATCATCACCTCGGTGCGAGAGTTCCTGTACCGGCGATCGGTCTTCGCCTACGCCTTCAGGCTCGGGCGCCTCGACGAGGAGTTCGCGGTGCGGGCCGCAAGCCGCTTCGCCGTCCCGGTGGAGCGGGCCCGGGAGATCAACGCTGGCGTGTTCAACGCCATAATGACCCTCAAGAACCCAGGTCTGGCGGAGGAGCCGGCTCGGGCGTCTGATGAGCCCCGAGAGGCTCTGGGCAGCCCGCCGCGTCCGCCGCGTCTGCCGCGCTCGAACACCTCCCCTTCAACGGGTCCGCCCGGCCCGCCAGTGAGCCCGCCATGAGCGAGAAGCGCAAGAAGAGCTGGAAGGAGATAGACGCCCAGCGAGACAGGAGCCAGCACCGGAGGCCAGAGCCCCCCCAGGGAGGGCCTGGTCCGAGGGGCCGCGACCCGTCGAGGAGCTACCGCACGGCCCTCGACGAGCTCTTCTCCTCGGGCGCCGTCGGGAAGCTCGTCGAGAAGAGGGACGAGGAGACCGGCGTGAAGGTGGAGACGGACGCCCCGCGTCGCAAGGAGCTCGCCGCGGTCATAGAGGCCGCGAGCGGCCCGGACCAGAGGCAGGCCGCCATAGACGCCTACAGGGCCGCCTTTGGGCTGCCGAGGGATTTCGAAACCCTCGCCTACTTCCTCGAGCAAGCCGACCCCGATCGCGTGGAGGAGGCCATGGCGAGGATCGGCGAGCTGCTCGATAGCGAGAAGCCGAAGCGGGGTCGCACCCTCGTTGCCAAGCTCAAGGCCGTGGCCGAGCTGAGCGAGTGGGGGCGGCTTCGCAGGGGCGCCCAGGCCCTGCTCGACAGGCTCTAGGCAGGATCGTTGAGTCCGGCTAGCGACATGCTCCACCCGGTGTCCTGGAAACGCGGGGAGTCGAGCCCCCGCTCCACTTCGAGGATCCGCAGGGAGCCCTCGGCCGTGGGAGCTGCGCGCTGGAGGACTTTGGTAGTTTCGACGCTGGTAGTGTCCAGCGTTCATCTCGTCGTCGCCTGCCGCAGGTCGGAGGATAGATCCGTCGGAGCGGGGCGCCAGGCCGAGTCGGCCCTTCCCCCCGACACGAGCTTCCCAGGGGATCAGCAGGTGACCCTGTGGGAGGTGTCGCTGCGGCAGGAGATCCTCCTGCCCGATTCCGCCACGATAGGAGAGGAGCCCGAGGCGGTGTCGGTCCTGCGCAGGCAGCTCGCCAGGAGGAGCGCCCTCGTGAGCCTCCTGCTCTCGCATCCCCATCGCCTGGTGTGGGAGCTGCCCGAGCCCGCTCTGCCTGGCGGCGCCGCGGACCCGCACTACCTGGTGCTGCGGCCTAGGAGCGAGAGCCTGGTGCTGGTCAGCCACCGGAGGAAACGCTACCGCGCGGGATCCCCAGGGCGCCTGGCCGCCTGGCTGGAGGGGTCCTTGCGTCCCTGGCCGCCCCTCGTTCGTCTGGAGGTGATGGGCAGGCGCGATGTGCCGGCGGGCCTGGACGGCCGCCCCGCCCGGCGCGAGCTGAACCTCCTTGCGGTGATGAGGTCCCGCCCCGAGGACGGGGCGCCGCCCAGGCGCCGCGTGGTGGTTCAGTCCGAGGAGTGCCCAGCCCATCTCCGAGCCCAGGCCGCCTTGCTGTGGGACGCGATCTTTCTGCCCTATCTCGAGGGGACCTCTCAGCCGGTGCTCGAGCTCCTGCGCTCGGGGGGGCACTGGCCGCGTCAGGTGGATTTCCTCCCCACCCAGGACATGCCAGGCGGAGAAGCCGGCGCCGGGCTCCGGGTCACCATGGATCCCGCGGCAGGGCGCAGCCGCCAGGTCCCGAGGCTCTGGCTGAGGATGCCCCCCGAGCGCTACGAGCCCGAGTTCGGCCCCATCCTCTTCGGGCCGGAGCGGCGGCTCCTGCACCGCAGCACCCGCGGGCTGCGGGAGAAAGTGCCCGGCGAGAAGGGAGGCCTGCCTCTGGCCCTTCGCAACACCGGGAACCGGACCATGTACTTCTACGCCGACGGGCTCCTGCTGGGTTGGGTGGGGCCGCGGGGCGAGGCGCAGTGGAAGATCCTGCCTCCTGGCTACTACCGCATGGCCGCCCACAGCCTTTTCGGAACCGAGCTCTGGGGCCCCAAGGACATGTACCAGCCGGGCCCGGCGAGCATCTCGGCAAATTGAGGGCTCCCTACCTCGTGCGCAGGCGGGCGAGGACTCCCGAGAGCACCTTCAAGAGGGGCTCGCGCCGCGCCGGCTCGGTGACGAGCTCTGCGAGCCAGGCCTTCCCCAGGGAGGCCTCCTCCGGCGGGTGGCCGTAGGCGATGACGAGCAGCCTCGATCCCTTCTCTGCGCCCGTCTCGGTGACCTGGATCGCCCGCCAGGGCCGAGGCAGGGTCTCCTCGGGGAGCGCGACGAGCGACAGGCGGACCTTCTTCTTCGGAGCGCGGCTCGCCTCCGCCTCCAGGGCCTTCATCTGCGCGGATTGCCAGGCCTCGGCGGGCTCCAGGCGGCCCGCCCCCCTTGTCAGCCTGATCCGGTCGTCGTCGAAGAGGTGGTAGAGCACGACCTGCCCGGGCTCGGCGCCGGAGGTTACGAACCAGGACACGGGGTGCGAGACGCGCATGCCCGCGCGGCCAGACTGGCTCCAGCGCAGGGACTCCAGGTTCGAGGTGGCGAGGCCGTGGGCAGCCCACAGGAGCACGCCCACGAAGACGAGGCCCAGGCCCGTGCCGAGCCACTTTCCCGCGGCGTGCTGGGAGGCGAGGAGCAGGATGACGGCCAGGGCCATCCCTCCCGCGAGGCCGCCCAGGTGGGCATAGTTGTCGATCTGCTTGACGTCGAGCCCAGGGAGGAAGCTGAGCCCGATCACCAGGACGAGGGTGAACATCATGAAGCGCCGCCAGGACTCGGGCACCTTTCCCCTGGAGAGCACGAGCACCGCCAGGGTCGCCCCCAGCACTCCGAAGATGGAGCTGGAGGCGCCCACCGACACGGGGTAGTCGCGGTAGAGGTGGG
>JAVEWA010000733.1:0-3226 GCA_034004785.1 Polyangia bacterium | reverse complement strand
AGCGGCAGTCTCATCAGATGAGACGAGGCGATGGGCCAGGGCCTCGAGAACTGTCTGGACCCCCAGGTTGTGTCGGCGCCAGGCGCCGCGCCTGAGCGCGCATCCCAGGTGCACGGCGGAAAAGGGAGAAGCGCAAAGGAGCCAGTCGGCGCCCGCCCGCTCGGCCCTCTGGATCAGGCGTTCCTGGGCCTCCCTGGAGGCAGCGTCGCAAGACACGAAGCCCTGGACCCCTGCGGATCCCTGGAGGGCGGGCGTCCCTCCAGGCTCCGGCAACCTGGCCACCACCTCGTAACCAGCCAGGCCAAGCAGCGCCCCGCACCGCTCCTGCCGCTCCTGGTCCCCGTAGTCGTCGTCCAGGTAGGTGGCCACCCTCGGCCCCATGAGCCCCTTTGCGAAACGAAGCCGATCGCGGCGCTCGTGGAGCAGATCGAGGAGGTCCACGCATGGCAGCCCGAGCCCCGCGCCAGCGCGTGCGTAGCTCTCGCGCAGGGTCTTGCCGCACTCGGGGCAGAGCGGAAGCACGCGCGCCGCGCCGGTCCTTTGCAAGGCCCTGGCGGTGGAGCGCGCCAGGGAGCCAAGGGCGCCCTCGTCCCCCAGAAACCTGAAGTCGTGGCCGCAGCCAGGCAGGGCCGAGACAGACAGCGGCCGAAGCCCCGCCTCCAGGGCCAGGGCCTCCGCTGCCTGGCGAACCGAGGCTCCTCGCAGGCCGAAGGGCTCCCCGAGCAGCACCTCGGCGGCGGGCAGATCACAGGCGTAGAGCAGGTCCTCGCCGTCCTCTTGGGGATCGAGTGCCACAGGGCCGGCCTGCCCAGCCTGGTCCGAGGTCAGGCTGGCGATCAGGCAGGCCTCCTGCACCGCGCCATGGTGCGGGAAGGCCGCGCCCGGCTTCATGGCACGGCCAGCCCAGTCCAAGGGCCTCAGCCCTGCATGGCCCTTGGGCAGCTCCTCCTCCAGGTAGCGTCTCACCTCGGGCAGCGCCCCAGCGCTCGGGCCGAGCCGCAGCAGGGCGACCGCCTCGGCGGGCAGCCCGAGCACCCCGAGGAGACGACGCACCAACCCCACTGCCTCCTCTCCCCGGGCGTCGCCGCCGTGGAACTTGCAGGCGCCCTCATGGCAGCCGAGGAGCAGCACCGCCCGGGCCCCCTGCCGCAGTCCCCGCAGGATCTCCCCCTCGGAGATCCTGCACACGCAGGGCACCCGCAGGAACGCGACTCCTGGCAGGGCTGGCGGCTCTGGAGGATCCGCCAGGGAGCCCGCCTCGCAGTAGAAAACCAGGGCGCGGGGGACCGCGCCCTCGATCGACGACGCCCCGCTCATCGTCCCACCTCCCCGGCTCGGGCAGGGCCCGAGGCTCCCAGACCCCGGGCCTGGCGCCACGCCAGCACCTCGGCGGGAGGCTCGGAGAGGCGCTGGAAAGCGGCGTGGAGCCCGAGCCCGCCCCCCAGCTCCTGCTCGACCTCGCAGCGCCAGCACTGGTAGCTGCTCGAGCAGATGGCGCCGGGCGCAAGGCCGAGGAGCGCGTAGCGGCAGAGCCGGTCCGGGCCAGCGCGACGGATGAACCGGGCCACTGCCTCCTCCTCCATGTGGATCGCGCCCGTGGGGCAGAGGGAGGCGCAGGCGCCGCAGCCGATGCACTGCTCGGTCCAGTCGTCGAAGGGGGTGCCGACCCTGCGGTGCTCCCCTCGCCCGGACCAGCACAGCGCCTCCGCGCCTACGATCTCAGCGCACACGCGGACGCAGAGACCGCACCTGATACAGCGCTCGGCGTCCCTCGTCCGTGGCGTATCCGCCAAGACCCCGTGCTCGACCGCCAGGTCCCGCAGCTCCCTGGAGCCGGGAGCCAGCTCGAGGAGCAGCTCGAGCACTCCACGCCTCATGCGGCGCACCCGGTCCGTATCCGTGCGCACCTCGAGGCCGGAAAGGACCGGGTAGTTGCAGGAGGTGGTGAGGCGCGGCCTGCGCCCGCCGCGGGAGACCTCCACCAGGCAGAGGCGGCAGGCGCCCACCTGGGTCAGCGCCGGATTGTGGCAGAGGCTCGGCACCTCGAACCCCTCTCCCCTCAGCCAGTCGAGGAGGGGGGCGTGGAGCGGAGCCTCGCGCTCCTCTCCGTTTACCACCACGGGCACCATCTTGGATTCCGGCTTGGCGGCCATCACTGCACCTCCCCGCCGAGCGCGTCATCGATGCGGGCCATCAGGGGGCCGCTCGCGAAGCCCCCCTGAAGGAGCGCCCCGGTCGGACAGAGGCCGACGCAGAGGCCACAGCCCCGGCAGGCTCCGGGATCCACTCGCGCCACCAGGGCGCGCCCTCCCGCCGCCACGGGGCGCAGAGTCACCCGCGGCGCGGCGTAGGGGCAGCGCTCCTCGCAGAGGCCACAGCCGTTGCACAGGACCTCTTCCACCCAGGCCCGGATGGGGGTCAGGGGCGCCGAGCTGGGCAGGGACGCTCCGCCGGGGAAGCGCACCCACGCCCCAACCGGATCGACGGACACCGTCTCGCCGCAGTAGGGGCTGCAGGATGCACACTCCGCGCAGGGGCCGCAACGACGGCAGCGACGGGCCTCGGCCTGCCCGAGGGGCTCCACCCTGCCGATGGGGCCGCCGTCCGGGACCCCTTCCAGGCCGAGGGGCAAGGCGCGGGCAGCCCTCGGCCCGGTGGGGACATGAACCCAGGCAGACTCCTGGCGAGGCGCGCCTTCCAGGTTCAGCCGGAGCTGCCTTGGCGCACTCGCCAAAGACGCATGCCTCGCGGCAAGCGCGTTCAGCGCAGCAGGTGTCTTCGACGCTGTCTCGGCCGAGAGCGCCTGGCCGACGAGGGCCGCTGCCCTGCGGCCGTGGGCCACCGCGTCGATGACGCTCCTGGCACCGGTCACCACCTCGCCGGCGCCGAAGACGAGGCCCTGGGAGGTCCGCAAGTCGGCGGACGATACGGCCAGGGTGCCCCAGGGCGTTCGATCCGCGGACGGCCAGCCTTCCAGGTCGGGCACTCGGGCCGTGGCGTCCACAACCAGGTCCGCGGCGAGCTCTACGGCGACTCCTGCCTTCACCGAGGGCCGGCCAGCTCTCTCGCCCTCCTCGAAGGCCTGGGTCTGGAAGCGAACCCCCCGCGTTCCCGCCCGCCCCCCGATGAGCTCTGATGGCGCGAGGCCGCACCGGAGCTCGACCCCTGCCCGATCCGCGGCCCTGAGCGCCTCGGGATCCACCGGAAGGGAGGTCGGAGCTCCGGA
>JAVEWA010000732.1:0-3236 GCA_034004785.1 Polyangia bacterium | reverse complement strand
CACCACGCCGTTGCCGCAGCGGTGCAGGAGACAGCTCGGGCCGCAGCCCTCGCCGCCGTCGCACTCCTCGCCCGGGTCCACCACGCCGTTGCCGCAGTACTCCGGGCGGCACTGGCCGTCGCAGCCGTCTCCGCTCACAGTGTTGCCGTCGTCGCAGGTCTCTCCCCGGCCTGGATCCACCACTCCGTCTCCGCAGTGGGCCGCCCGGCAGTCGGATCTGCAGGCGTTTGGCAGGCTGTCGCTGTTGGCGGGGCCGTCGTCGCACTCCTCGCCGTGGCCAGTGTCCACGACTTGGTCGCCGCAGCTTGGGGAGGTGCAGCCAGTCCGGCAGCGGTCGGGCTCGGTGTCCGAGTTGTCCTCGCCTTGGTCGCACTCCTCGGCGTCGTCCACCACGCCGTCGCCACAGAAGGGCCTGGTGATATTGTTGTTGTTGAGACCAGTCGAGTCGTCGTTGTCGCTGCAAGCCCCAAGGCCAGGAAGCGCGAAGAGGGGTATCAGGGGGAGCGCCCAGAAGAAGGTGACGCGTTGCGCCAGATGGCGGGTGGCGCTTGTGCCCGATATTTCCTGCGGTCCCGGTTGCAGCATGGGCTCCTCCAATAGATATTGTCGCGACGATTACAATTGTTAGACGAACCCTACCACGGCGGGAGGCCTCCCACAAGGAAATCGGAGATCAGGAGCCGAGTTGGATGAACCCCTATCATCACGAAGAGTTCTGCAGCTCGTCCTCGGCCTGGGTCGCGCTCGGAGCTCGCTGGCGTGGCCCCGAGGCTCTGCCAGGGCTTCAGGCCGACGCCTCCCTGAGCCTGCCGAGGGCGCGCAGGCCCTCACCGACCCACAGCACTGCCGAGGTGGCGCCGACGATGATGAGCCAGTCGCGCAGCTCGAGGGGTACGGTGCGGAACAGGGAGCCGCCGTACTCTACAATCAGGACCTGTCCAATGGCGATCACTGCCACGACCAAGACGAAGCCGCGATTCGAGAGCATCTTGGCGAAGGCCGACTCGCTCTTGCCCAGGGCCCTTGCGTTGAAGAGGTTCCAGAGCTGCATGAACACGAAGGTAGTGAAGAAGACCGTCAGCTCGTAGGGCGTGACCCCATCCCGCCTGAGGACGAGGAGCAGCACGACGAGGCTCGCGAAAAAGGTGACCCCCACGCCGAGCACGTTGGTGGCCATCGCCTTCGTCAGGATGAACTGCTTTGGATCCCTGGGGGGCCGACGCATGACGCTCGGGTGTGGCGGCTCGGCTGCCAGGGCGAGGGCGGCGAAGGTGTCCATGATCAAGTTGACCCAGAGCATCTGCGTGACCGTCAAGGGCAGCTTCACGCCGATGAAGGGGCCGAGGAGCACCGTCAAAAGGGCGGTCACGTTGATCGTGAGCTGGAAGACCACGAACCGCTGGATGTTCTGGTAGAGCGAGCGCCCCCACATGGCTGCGTTCGCTATGCTCGTGAAGGAGTCGTCCAAGAGGATGATGTCCGAGGCCTCCTTGGCCACGGAGGTGCCGCTCTTGCCCATGGCCAGGCCAACGTGGGCCAGGTTGAGGGCCGGGCCGTCGTTGGTGCCATCGCCTGTGACGGCCACCACCGCGCCCTTGCGGCGGAGGAGCTCCACCAGGTGGAGCTTGTCCGCCGGCCTGGCCCTCGAGATGATCCGCAGCTCGTCGAGTCGCCTCATGGCATCTTCGTCGTCGAGGGCGGTGAGCTCTGGCCCCGTGATGTGCGCCCTCGTGGGGTCGGCGTCCTCCATGAGGCCTATCTGCCTGCCGATCTCGGCGGCGGTCAGCGAGTTGTCCCCGGTGACCATCTTGACGTCTATGCCCGCGCCCCGGCAGACCTTGAGGGCCTCGGCCACGTCTGGGCGGACGGGATCGGCGATGGCGGTGAAGCCCAGCCAGGTGAGGCCGTCAGACAGGGTCTCGAGGTCGAGGTCATCGGCGTTCTGGTCTAGGTCGAGCTCCTCCACCAGCCTGTGGCCGAAGCCCAGCACCCTCATGCCCCTCCGCTGGAACTCGGAGAGCCTGGTCTCTATGCCGGCGCGGTCTTCCGGGTCGAGGGACCGCGCGCCATCAGGGCCATTTATCTGCGAGCAGCGTCCGAGCACCACCTCTGGCGCGCCCTTGACGTGAAGCACTGGGTGGGCCCGCTCCTTGAGGGAGATCCCGAGGGTAGCCATGTACTTCCGCACGGGGGAGAAGGTGAGCTGGTCCGTGATCTGGAAGGGCTCCCGGGCCGCCAGGTAGTCAATCCCCCGGCTCTCCAGCCAGAGGAGGAGAGCCCCCTCGGTGGGCACTCCCAGGGCCGTGGCCGGCTCACCTGGCGGCCGGCTCAGGTTGGCGGTGGAGTTCACCGAGGCGGCCTCCACTATCAGGTGCTCTCTCGGCCCGAGGCGGTGGAGCTCGCCGGTCAGGGCGTCGAGGCTGGCGCCGGGGAATTCCGCGTCCACCACCCGCATCTCGTTCATGGTGAGGGTGCCCGTCTTGTCCGAGCAGATCACCGTGGTGGCGCCGATGGTCTCGCAGGCGTGCATCCGCCTGACCAGGTTGTGGGTGGCCGTCATGCGGCGCATGGAATAGGCGAGGCTGAGGGTGACGCTCATGGCCAGCCCTTCGGGCACGGCCACGACTATTACCGTCACCGCCACCATGAAGTAACGCAGGTACTCGCGGCCCGCCGCGGCGGGCAGGATGTCCAGGGGGTTCCCCTGCACCACGCCTCCGAGCCAGAGGAAGAGGAGCCCCAGGCCGAGGAGCCCGGCGGCCAGGCCGACGCCCACGAGCCAGAGGCGCAGGGACTTGACCTCGAGCCAGGCAGGCCGCTGGCTCCCCGAGCCCAGCAGCTCCAGGGCGTCGTAGAAGATGGGCAGCCAGACGGGCAGGATGACCAGGACGCAGGCGACGCCGAGCACGGCGAGCAAGGCCGTCTGCGGTCCGGACAGCACGACCTCGCCAGTGAGCGACGAGCGAACAACCAGGGTTCCGAAGAGCATCGCGGCCACGCCGAAGGCGACCACGCCGATGAGCTTGGAGAGACGCTCGAGCTGGCTGTTGAGGGGCGTCTCTCCCCCGTGCTCCATGGCGGCGGCCCGGGCAGTGTGGCCGATCTCGGTGTGATCCCCAACGGCGGTGACCCTCATCACGCCGTGCCCGTCCGCCACGGTGGTACCGCGGAGCAAGACGTTCGGTGGATAGGCCGTCTCGTGGGCGCCCGCGGGAGGTGGGCCGACGATCTTGTCC
>JAVEWA010000731.1:0-3243 GCA_034004785.1 Polyangia bacterium | reverse complement strand
CGTCGACCCAGCTAGTGAAGCGTCCGGTAGCCTGAACCACTGCCCCGACTTCACCCTGCTCGAGCCCGCTCGGAAAGAGCGTAACCTCCGGGATCCCTGCCAGCACTGTGAAGCCAGCTTCCGGCACTTCGTTCCAGGAGGGAGTCTTCATTCGAAGCGTCAGCGCATCCAGACCCAGCACGGCATCATCAGCGATCGCCAGTATGACGGTTGCATGGCCAGCGTCTGCCACCACGAAATCCGTCACCGTGACGCCCGCCGCCGCCGGGCCGTCGAGCACAGGCGTCGTCTCTTCACCTGGCACCTGTGAGAAGTGCGTGTTCGTGCCGGTGACCTCGACGACAACCGATTCGCCCTGATACCCCTCCGTGGGAGAGAGAATGATTGATGGCTCGGGAAGGGCCTGCACCGAGAAGGTAGCCATCGCCAGCTCAGGGCCCGTGACGAGCCACACCTCGCAGGTCTCGACGGGAGTATCGATGGGGATGCTTGGCTGGAGGATCACCTCCGTCTGGTCTATCACGTAGTCGACGACAAACCCGAGCGGCGAACCAGGTGTCGGGCATCGCACCTCGACCTGGGTTACCCCTGCGGCGAAGCTCGTGTTCGTTCCGATGGCGCTCACCGTGCTATCCCACCGGAGCGGCGCCCCGGCCGGGTCGAGCATCAGCGAAGGCGGGGTCTGGTCCAGGAGCACCCTGAGCTTCGCAGAGAGCGGGCCCCACTGGTCGGTGACCGTCACGAACCGCTGCCCTGCCGTGGCGCCCGCGCTCACCCAGACGACCACCTCCGCAACCGTGGCGGATACGACGACGGGGGTCCCCTGCACCAGGATGTCATCAGCAGGATCGAAAGTGATGCTGAAGGTCGCGGTGTCGAAGTCGGTCTTGGACCCCGCGACGCGGAGGACAACGGCCTCGCCCGCGGTCACTTCTGAAGGCAAGACCTCAACGTAGCGCCCCTGCACTGCCATCACGGTTAGATCCGCGAAGAAGTCCTTCGAGTCAGTGCGCACGACGACGGCGTCGGCGTACGTCCCCTCGAGCGCGGCCATGCCCACGTCGAAGGACAGGTCGGCCGCACGGTCGCCGACAACGACCCAGCTCACCGACACGCCCGACAGGCCCGAGGCCGGGTTGATCGACACGGAGAAACCGGGCTGAGTGAAGTGCGTCTGGACACCTTGGAGCCTCACCGCCTGCCCGGGCTCTCCCCGCCTCACCCGCGGCGGCTGCAGGAGCACGCGCTGAGCTACCACTGCCGAAATGGTCGTCTCCACGACCTGGCCGAAGGTGGTCACCCTGAGGATCTTGTCCCCGGGCTCCACCGACCACGAGATGTCCAGAACCACCACGCCCTGCGTTGCCGAGGGGAAGTCCTGGCTCACCACGGCGATGCCGGGCTCGCCGGGGAAGGTCACATGGCTCGCCCCGTTCGCCCAGCTCGTGTTGAAGCCCGTGAGGTGCAGCGGCACCCCCTGCTCCCCCAGCGAAACCTCGGACCTGTCCACGGTCATGAAGCTGCGGTCGAGCGAGGCTCCTCTCCCGCATCCGGCAATGAAAGAGCACAGCCCAAGGGCGAGCAGGGTAACGACAGGTTGTCGCCCCGTGCCCCTCGCGCAGAGATATCGAGCCCTGGGACCTGCGCGTCCCGATGAGGTTCTATCCCGCTTCGCCTCTCGCATGTCGGCCTCCTCCATGCTCCGGGTTTCTTTCCCGCACGTAGCGCGAAGAACCCGGCCCTAGGGGTTGGAGTAGGCCGACCAGTACCGGAAATTCAGCAGGATCTGGATATCCTCCACATTCGACCAGCGCAGGCTGGGTACATTGAAAATCCGGAGGGTGTAGCTCCCCTGGATCGGTCGCCCGCGGAACTCCCCCTTAAGGTACTGCTGCACCAAACCGTTGTCCGTTGACGACAACGGGTTCGTGAGCAACCGCTCGGCCGCAAGGGCCTTGCCCTGGTGGATCCGGCCCACCGTCAGGTTGAAGGGAAGAGCGGCCCCGGAGTGACTCCGGAGCTTCACCTTTCCGTCCTGGATGAGGTCGTATGGGATGAAGAGTGACGTGTAGCAGCTCGTCCCTGCCCCCGGATCCAGGGAGCAGTCCTTCACGTTAGAGCCCACCAGATTTACGGCGAGGCTATCAATCCGGTAGTTGTAGTTCCCCCCGCCGATCTGGCCGTGCTGAAGTAGGGCACCGCTTTCCACCGAGTCGAGGCTGATGACGAAGGGTCGCTCGAGGTACTCAACACCACCTCTGTTGGCGCAGGTCGTTGGCGACTGTCCGGTAATCGCGAAATCATCTTGCACGCACTTCACGGAGAAGCTGCTCCGCAGTCGCGACGACTTGAGCGAGGGCGTGTAGTAGGTCACCTCGATGGGATCACCCGTCCATGGATCCACGGTCCAGTCGGTCTGGCACTTCGTCGGGTCGAGCTCGTACAAGGGCTTAGATAATGCACCTGTTCGCTCGTACTGCGTGGGGCTGGCCCCTGGCTCGATTTGGGCTCCCCACATCAGAACACTGACGCTAGTACCGGCAGGAACAGCGTCGAGGGGTGTGACCACCAGCCGAAGCGTCATTATCTCAGCGTTCTCGGGAGGACTGGCGATGGGCGGACGGAGTCCGTCCACGCTTACATCGTAGCGGACCCAGCTCGGGTCCGGGTAAACTTGGGTCGGCTTGTCGGTAAGTACGGCCTCGACGACCGTAGTCGGATCGCTCGCGAGCCGGTATTCAGCGACTATCGAGAGCTCACCTATCTCCATCTTATCTCTATTAGTGGGTGACCTTCCTATCTGGATGTACACGGATCCAACGAACTTGCCGCTTGGAACTCCCTGTGGAACAGAAGCCGGGCGAGAGCTCGCAGACTTACAAACTCCACCGCCAGTGCAGACGATGGCGACCTCGTCCGCAGTTCGTTCACTGCCCCCCAACGGTCCGTAATCGACATCCATCTCGATACTGTCGTATCCCTGCCACGGCTCGAATTCCTCCGAGTACTCCAACAGGTTCTTACTCTCGATCGGGACGAATGTAACTGTGTAGCATGGCTCCTCCAGGGTCATGAGGTCGTCCCGCATCGAGATGACGGCAACGTCCTGCCCATCCGCGAAGGGGTACATGAACGAGTAGCCGTACACGTAGTCCTCAAGCTTCTCAACGTAACTCGAGACTTGGGATTGCGGATTCGTGTTGTAGACCTCGTTGCTGACCATCATGGTGTACAGGTCCTCCA
>JAVEWA010000093.1:0-15137 GCA_034004785.1 Polyangia bacterium | reverse complement strand
CCGCGCTCCAGGTGATGTGGCGCGGCTCTGGAGGGACGGGCTGCCCCTCCCGGTCGAACAGGGAGACCCAGTCCGGTCGAAGCTCTCCGTGCTGGCCGTCCTCGAGGAAGATCATGTCACGGGTGTGCCCGAGGATGGCCGGGATGTCGGAGGCCAGGAAGCTCTCGCCCTGTCCGAGGCCCACTATCAGAGGCGAGCCCTGCTTCGCGAAGTAGATTCGCGCTGGCTCCGTGTCCGACAGGATCCCCAGGGCATATGCGCCCTCCACCCTGCCCAGGGCCTGGCGAAGCGCGTCCAGGACGCTGATGCCCTGCTCCAGGCCTTGATCCACCAGGTGGGCCACGAGCTCTGTGTCGGTCTCCGAGGCGATGATCCGTCCCGCCGCCCGCAGCTCTTCACGGAGCGCGGTGTGGTTCTCGATGATGCCGTTGTGGACCACCGTGATCCGTCCGCTCTTGTGCGGATGGGCGTTCTCCACGCAGGGGCGGCCGTGGGTGGCCCACCGGGTGTGGCCTATGCCGGTCGTGCCAGCGAGAGGCTCCTCCTTGAGGCGCTTGGCGAGGTTCTGGAGCTTGCCCTCCGCACGAAGGATGCGGGCCTCGCCCCCGTTCATGACGGCTAGCCCGGCGGAGTCATAGCCCCGGTACTCCAAGCGACGAAGCCCGTTCAAGAGCAGGTCTGCTGCCTCGGATGGGCCCAGGTAGCCAACGATTCCGCACATCGGGAGCACCTCTTCCTGAGTTCGGTGTCAATCCTTGCCACAAGGATGGGGAATGTCAACGCACGGTGCCAGGGACCGCTGTTCCTTTCGGTCGAGCGGATCCGGATTGAAGGGAACGCTCAAGCGGGCTTGTTTCTTGTTCCGATGGTTTCTAGGCCGAGTGCGAACAGCCGCTTGGTTCCACCTGATCCCACGCACTATCCACATCGCAGGGGAGATAGACGAGTATTTTTACCCGAGGCGGCAGCCCTGACCCCGACCTGATCTCCTCACGAGGATCCACACGACGGGAATGGTCACGAGCCACAGGCAGAGCAGGCCGATTGGGATGAGGAGGGCCAACCAGAGCCTCCTTTGGAGGGCTTTCTGGGGCGATTCGAGCCAGGTGATCACAGGGGCATTGGGCGCGGACCGGAGGCCGAAGGCCTGCTCGGCTGCCAGGACTGCGCCTTTGCAGCCGTCCCCTCCAAGGGCGCCGACGCGCAGCCCCTTGCGATGTGGTTTCGTCCACTCGGCGAGCTCGTCCTTGCTGCCCGCGCAGACCCACAGGGTCACCGGCTCTGATTGGCGCCATCCTTCGACTGTCACCGGCGCGGCCCAGTAGGTGACTCCGGGACCGCGGTGTCCTGCCTTGTAGAACCGCGCGGTCAGGCGCTCCGAGGGCATTCCGTCCGTGAAGTGGAAGCGCTGCGCCTTTGGGAACCTCGGGGCCTGGGACACTGAGACCCCACGGACCGCTTGGCCTCTGAGGGAACGCAGGGCATCTCCGCCGAAGAAGGAGCCAAACCCCGCGGTCATGATGGCCAGGATGCCGGCGCCGACCGACCAGCCACCCAGACGGCCAAGGAGCGCCACCATGGCAGCCATCCCCAGCAAGATCCCAAGGACGAGCCCGACCACGGCGCTGGTGCCTCCCGATAGGAGGGTTGCAAGGGCCGCGATGAGCGCTCCGAGGCAAAGGCCGCCGAGATATACCTGAAGGAATACAGGATGTTGTCTTGTAGTCCGGATCATGGCGTGGCCTTTGACCCAGGCAGTCTGGAGTTCCTCGAGGCAGAATCTAACACGGTCGCGTCGAGAGAGGTACAGGCGGGGTTTTCGTGCGTGGCAGCAACGGATTGCGCCGCCGACAGGGATCCACTATTCTCCCGGCAGCGTTTTCGGCCTGGCAGGACCCTCGCGGAAAGAGAGTCCTCCAAAGCCAGGGGGATTAGGAACCAAGCGCGAAAGCCAGGAGGTATGGAAAAGTGGCTCAGACCTCACACAAGCCAGTGGCGATCCTGTCCGCCGTTCGAACCGCCATCGGAACCTTCGGCGGCCAGTACAAGGACGTCCCCGCGAACGAGCTGGGAGTAGTTGCGGCAAAGGCGGCCATGGAGCGGGCTGGGGTGGAGCCAGGTGAGCTGGGCGACGTTCTGGTGGGCCACTGCATGATGCGCTCGGACGAGATCAACATAGCCCGCGTGATCTCGCTCAAGGCAGGGGTTCCCTTCACGACTCCAGCCGCCACGATCCAGCGGCAGTGCGCCTCTGGGATGCAGGCGATGGTCTTCGGGATGCAGCAGATCCAGCTCGGCGAGTTCGAGCTCGTGCTGGCGGGCGGGGCGGAGAACATGAGCCGCGTGCCCTACGCCTTGAAGGACTACCGCTTTGGAGGGCGCATGTGGAACGGGGAGGTGACGGACATGCTCACGGAGGGGCTCAGCGATCCCATCGACCACTTCCACATGGGCATCACCGCCGAGAACCTCGCGGCCGAGTTCGGCATCACCCGACAGGAGCAGGACGAGCTGGCCTTCACCTCCCAGACCCGCGCCATTGCGGCCATCGACGCCGGGCGTTTCGCCGAGGAGATCGTCCCGGTCGAGGTGGTGACCAGGAAGGGCAAGCCGCCGGTAATCTGCGCCGTCGACGAGCACCCGCGTCGCGACGCCAGCATGGAGGGGCTCGGAAAGCTGAAGCCGGCGTTCAAGAAGGACGGCACCGTGACGGCGGGCAATGCCTCGGGTATCAACGATGGCGCGGCCTTCACGGTGATAGCCTCCGAGGCCTACGTGGCCAGGAAGGGGCTGAAGCCCCTGGCTTGGATCGTGGATCACCAGGTGGCGGCGGTGGAGCCCGAGCGGATGGGGTTTGGGCCCGTGCCAGCCATCAAGGGGCTCCTGGCTCGCCGGGGCATGGGCATCGGGGACGTGGGGCTCTTCGAGGTGAACGAGGCCTTCGCGGCCCAGTACCTGGCCTGTGAGAAGGCCCTGGAGCTCGACAGGAAGATCACCAACGTGAACGGCAGCGGCATCGCCCTTGGCCACCCCGTGGGCGCCACGGGGTGCAGGATCACCGTGAGCCTGGTCCACGAGATGCGTCGCCGGGGTGTAAAGAGGGGTATTGCCAGCCTATGTGTGGGAGGAGGGATGGGCAAGGCGGTGCTAGTGGAGCTCCCGTAGCGCCTGTCGCCAGCGCTGATTTGTAGGTTGTTTTCAGGAGCATGATTGTAGGCTCGTGCCGCTCCCGGGGGGAACCGAGACGAGCAAGGAGGAATTGGGTATGATCGTCGTGACCACCGAGACAGTGCCGGGCCACCGCATCCTGAACGTGGTGGGGCTGGTGCGGGGCTACACCATCCGCGCCCGTCATGTGGGGCGGGACATCATGGCTGGATTCAAGGCGATGGTGGGAGGTGAGATCAAGAGCTACACGGAGCTGCTCACCATGGCTCGCGAAGAGGCCCTCTCCCGCATGGTCGAGGACGCCACGAGGCTTGGAGCCAACGCCGTCGTAAATCTGCGCTTCACGACGTCATCCGTGATGCAGGGAGCAGCAGAGCTGTTCGCATACGGGACAGCGGTGGTGGTCCAGCCTGAGCATGGTGCCTGATGGGAGAAGCAGTAATCATTTTGGTGGTTGTCCTGCTCTTTCTGGTGGCGCCGCCGGTGGTGGTGGGGCTCCAGGGCTGGGCCCGGGACCGCGCCAGGCGGCGAGTGATTGACCAGTTTGCCAGGCAGAACGGGGACATCCTTCTAGTGAACACGAGGAGATGGCCAGAGGCCGATCCCGCGGTGCTTCCCTCCGTGGTCTGCTCGAGCGTCGTTCGGTGTCTTGACCCGACGCGGTTCTCGCTTGGATCTCTCAGACAGATCGTGGGAGGCGAGATGAAGATGTTCACGGCAAACCTCACCCTCACACGGGACGAGGCCACCGAGCGCATGCGGGCAGAGGCGAAGGCCAAGGGATATGACGCGGTGGTGAACATCAGGTACGAGACGAGCCAGGTCTCGGCGACTGCCCTGGAGATCATCGCCTACGGCACGGCCATCCGGCGAAGGGCGGGGCGTCCAGTCTGAGGGGGGTAACCCATGTGGCGGCAGGTAAAAGGCGTTGTCGTAGTCGGAGGAACGCGCTAGAGTTTCGTTTTAGCTCCTCGGTTGTTGGCAGATATTCCCGATACGGGGGCGAGTGCATTGACCCAAGATTGGTGACCCGTGAATCTTCAGACCTACATAGAGCGCAGCAAGCTGCTCGACCTGTCCGTGGTGCCAGAGAAGTACCGCGACGAGCTGTTTGCGCAGTTGGAAGACGACGTGCAGCTCCCGGATCTCGTTGCCGAGTCTTCTTTTCTCATCGATAACTTGCCCAGACCGCAGCTCCGGAGGCTCTTCGATGCGCGCGGCGAGTGGCGCGCGAGGCAGCGCGCCGTGGACCGCCTGGCGGCGGTGCTCGGACAGTCGGGCCTCCCGATGCCGCCCGCCTCGACCAGGGAGCGTGCCCTGGTCCCGAACAAGGTGGACGCTCTCGAGCGCGCGGTCAGGATCTGTCCTCGCGACGATTTCCCCAACGAGGACGCCTGGGGCGAGGCCCTGAGCTCCCTGCTCGACGTCTGGAGCGGCGCGGTGAATCAGACCCTGCGGCGGGGCGCCGTTACGACGATCCTGGACGGCAAGCATCCTGATTCCGAGCAGTTCGACCAGTTCGCGCGCCGAAAGGAGCTGCTTTCCGAGCTTCCCACACACAGGTGGCAGGCGATCAGGCGCGGTGAGCGGGCAGGTGCTCTGAGCCTCGAGTTCGAGCTCCCGCTCACGAGCATTCAGGGACATCTCGAGGGGATCAAGGGACGCCTGGGCGAGACTGCCGCGGCGCGTTCCACCGAGGCCCTGGTGGACGAGCTCGTCCTGTCCGTCTTGCCTGGCACGGTGAAGGCCCTGCTGGACCAGAAAGCGGACGGCGAGGCAATCAGGAATGCGGTCGGGCAGTATCAGAAGCTCCTCACTGGGCCGCCGCTCGCCATCGGGCGCGTGGGCGCTGTTGCGGTTCGTGGGGACGGGAGCCGGGTTGGGGCCATCGTTGTCTCGACGGGCAATCTTCCCGAGCTTCAGGAGGTTGTGGACACCACCGAGGATGGCTGGGAGGGAAAGGTGAGCGGGCTCTTCTCGGTGGCGGGAGTCGAGCAGGTGGTGGCGCCCATTGCCAGCCCTGCCGAGGCGACTCTGGACCTGGTGGTGAAGGCCCTCGAGGAGGACTACGAGGTGGTGAAGGTGCGAGTCTCCGCGCTGTCCGAGGCGCGGCGTCTCCTCACCGAGCCTCCCCTGTCGCTCCCACCGGAGATCGCCTCGGCCCTGGTTCTCGCCCGCAGGGCCCTCCAGCCCTCCGACGAGTGGGAGCGGGTGGATCCAGTGGCCATCGGCCTCTGTGATTACCAGCAGGACGTGGATGAGGAGCGGCTCAGGGACGCCCTGGTGGAGGCCCTCGGGCTGTTCCAGCTCGATCGAGCCACGGGAGTTTTCGTGGCGCCTACGGCCAGGCCTCAGCCCCGCAAGCCGGCTCCTCCGAAGGTCCGCCTGAACCCACTCGTGAAGAGCCTGGCAGATCTGCGGCCCGGGATGATGCTGGAAGGCATCATCACGAACATCACCCGCTTCGGTGCCTTCGTGAACATCGGCCTCTCGGACGAGGGGATGATTCACATCTCCGAGCTCTCGGCCGAGTTCGTCCAGACCCCCTCGGACGTGGTGAACATCGGGGATCGCGTGCAGGCCAGGGTCTTGGATGTGGAGCCGAACAAGCGTAGGATCGCCCTGTCCCTGAAGGCCGCGCAATCCAGCTCCGCACTAGAGCGTAGATCGGCCCCATCGGGGCGGAACGTGCCGCTCGATACGCGGGTGAGGCCCAACCGGGACAAGGAATTCGACCGTGGACGCACGGGCGCGTCCCCGGTGGGACGCGCCGCTGCCCTTCAGCAGCTTGAGAGTCTCTTCAAGAAGTAGCGAGGACGCCATGAAGTCAAAGTCCATGAGAACCAGGTTCGGTCTTGTCATGTTCGGAGCCGCGCTGGGGCTTGCCCTGGCCGGCGGCTGCAGCGACGATGACAGCAGCCAGAACAACAACGACAATGGCAACCAGAACAACAACCAGGGGCTTCAGTGTCTGAACGGATTCGTCAGCTCAGAGACGGGACGAACCTGTGTATACGAGACCCTGTCTGAGACCATCCGCACCCCCTGCGGAGACGTATGGGAGGACTGTGACGCCACTGGCATGAGCGCGCCCGCGCTCTCCTGTATCGGGCAGGCCGACAATCCGCCTCCCAACCCTCCCACCGTGACCATCCAGGGATTCTTGGATGTCTTCTCCGCCGGACCCGAGCCCGTCGGTATCGTGGTCAAGGTCTTCGACGCGGCGACCCTGACCGGGGTCACGCGGCTGGACGACTCGGTGAGCCCCATCGCCGAAGTCACCGTGACCCAGTCCGACATCGAGGATGACGTCTCCGCCGGCGTGGCCAGGGCCTGTTTCTCCAAGAAGGACGACGTGGGCATCTATCAGATCGAGTGTCCCATTCCCACGAGCGACTGTATGGGCGCCTGTACGGACAGTCTCCAGGGCACGGAGTTCTGCTACCAGGCTCAGTGCTTCGAGCGGTTGCGTTACGAGGGGCGCTACTCGCTCTCCGGCATCCCAACCCACCGTCCTCTGGTCATCCTCACCCTCGGCCAGGACGGCTACACGGACACGACCTGGGGCGTGATGGCGCAGGTGAATGTCTATCTCCGCACCACGGACCCGGAGTACGACGAGGTAAATGGTACCTATGAGCTCGACGCCCAGGTGCTGAGCCGGCAGGACTGGTACAAGATCCCGCAGACCATGGGGCTCTCCGGGGGCATCTCTCCTGGATACGGCGCCCTGGCTGGCGAGGTCCACGACTGCGATGGCATCCGCCTGAAGGGGGCCCAGGTTGGGCTCTATCCTCAGTCGAACTACTTCGCGTACTTCAACGGCAACCCGCTCGACACCGTGCCGCTCACCGCGCGGTTGCCCCTCGGGACGAACAACCTCGGGCTCTACTCGGAGTTCGAGCTCCCCGCGGGTGAGATCGAGGTCGAGGCGTGGGGGTTGGTGGGTGGGACTCGCACGCTGCTCGGACAGCACAGCTCCTTCATCTTCCAGGACGCTGTGACGGTGCTCTCCATCAACGACGGAAAGCCTGCCCTGGACTGACCTCCAGCCCTCCCATTCCAGCCCTACGGTCTGCGAAACGCTACTCTCCCCACAGAGGGCCTTGGGTTAGCGTCTGATTTGGCAAGGCCTGCCGTGTCCGACTCCAATCCCTATCTGCGAGGCTTCCGCGCCTTGCCGCGGGCCCTTCCTGTGCGGCGAGTTTTGGGAGCGGGCCGTGAGCGCAGGTATTCGGTCTTTCGATCCCGGCCCCGCTTGATGACCTCGCCAGAGGCGAGGAGGAGCTTCAGACCGCGGTGGAGCTGCATGTTGCCGAACCCGGTCCTGGCCCTGAGGTCCGCGAGGTGGAGCCCGGATTGCGCGGAGGCGAAGATGCGCCGGAGCTCCTCGGCCACATCCACCGTCTGTACCTGAGGCTTTCTCCGGGGGGCATGGCGAGAGGCTTCGCCGTCGCCGGCAGTGAGGGTGCCAGAGGTGATGGCCTGGTCGAGTCGATCGAGAGAGAGAGCCTGCTCGGAGCGGACGAGGGCGAGGATGCTTCTGACGGCGCCCCTCAGGATCTCGGCGATGGCCTGTTCTGGATCTTGTTTCCGTTTGGATTTTTCGAGCATCTCTGCACGCCTCGATCCGGCGGCGACCGCCAGGAATAGGCCAAGGATACAGGGTCGAGAGGCGCGCTTGTCAAGAGCGCATCCAGTTCTCCCGTGTGATTCGAGGTTTCGGGGACAACAAGTACGACGAAGCCCCGAACAAGCTCGTCGGCCTCGCCGCCATCCGCGTCAGGACCTCCACCGGTCATTGTGGCCACGTACAGGGTCCCTGGGAAGGGCTGCGACTTCGAGGCCAACACAGGGACCGAGAACTCCGTGTGTCAGAGAGCTTGCCCGATAGGCTCCATTTCCCTACGGTATCACATGACCGTCGGGGGTCAGGATCCCGTCGCTCACGAGATCGTGCATGTAGAGCTTGTATGTCCCCCCGATGATCTTCTGCGCATAGGCGATCCAGCCCGAGTCCACGTAGCGCGGCCACCAGGGCTTCGACTGAGTCGTGACCCGCCGTCCCACTCCGGAGGCGATCTCGTAGACATAGACATCGCAGTCGCCATACTCGCCACTCTGCTGGCTGTAGCGATAGTCGCACCACGCCACGATTCCGTCGCGCAGGTGAGGTCTGGCCTGCTCCCACTGATCGGGCGTCAGACACTCCTCCACTCCAGTGGAGAAGGTGTACATGTACACCTCCCGCCAGCCGCTCCGGTGGTCCTGCCAGACCACATGGTCATCGTCCGTGCTGGGAAAGTACTGGCTTCCCTCGTCGGTGCTGTCGATCCTGAAAGTGTACCCTGCCGCCAGGTCTCGAACGAAGATGTCCTTGTTGTGGCCGGGATAGGGCCTAGCAGTCCAGGCTGCGTAGTAGTCGCTGATGCTGTGGGTCTCGGGATCCTGGTCGCAGCCCGACACCACCGTGGCCTCTCCGGTGCTGCGGTCCATGAGGCTGAGGTTGTAGTCATCGACAGTCGGGCAGCCCAGATTGGACTTGTAGAGAATGAATTCGTCATTGAACATCGGCGAGAACTTCAAACTCACCTCGTTCGTCAGTCGCGTCTCCTCTCCAGTCTGGATGCTGTATAAGTAAAGTTCCATTTGGTGGATTCCTGCGGATCCGTCTGTGAACTGTGAGTCATCAAACAATATCTCGAGTCCATTGGTTGTTGATCCCGCCTGGGATGCCGAACGGTTCGTCACCTGCACTTCCTGCCGGGAGAGCACGTCGAAGTAGAATACATCCTGTGCCATCTGGATGGTGCCACGCTGCTCCGAATAGGTCGCAATGAATCCGCCGTTCGTAAACGCGGTGATGTTGGAATGCCCGCTTGGCGGTAGCTCGATTACGTTGGGGTTGGGCGCTGCGTCCACCTCGGCATCGGGCGGCGCCGCGTCGACTCGGGCGTCGTGAGCATCAAAGACGTCACGCGGGGCAATGGCGTCCCCAGCATCGGGAACATCTGCATCTCCTCCGGCATCGTGTTCACGGCAGCCCGAGACAACGGCGGCAAGAAGGACGAGCAGCCCGAGCGCTCGCAAACTGCCTGGTGAGTGCATGTATCGATGACAGCTCATGGCACTGGCACCGCCTGGTAGACCGTGAAGCCGTCGTAGGTCCGCACCAGCGCATGGTCCCTATAGGGCACCATGTGCGCCGCCGGGTTTGCCAGGCCGTCGTACTCACCGGCCAGCACAGGCAAGGCCGGATCGCTCACATCGTACACCTCCACCTGCAGGCCCCTCGGGCAGTAGCGCCCGGTCACGCAACCTTGCCAGGCGCTGCCTTCGTGCTTGGCAAGATGGAGCGCATTGCCATGCACGCGAATGGCCTCCACCACGGCCCTGCTGGTCAGCTCACCGATCAGGGCGGGCGACTGCTCCTCGGTGAGCTCGTAGATCCGCACCTTGAGTTCTGGCATCGAAGCCACGTAGAGCCGGTTGGCCGAGACCACGAGAGCGGTGACCTGACCGGGCAGGACCAGACTCTCCACGCGCACGGGCGCGGCCGGGTCGCTGGCGTCGATGATGGACACCCCGGCCCCGCCGTCCGACAGATACACCCAGCGAGCTGACTTCACGCCGATGGAGCGGGACTGGCCTGGCGTGCCCACGGCACCGACAAAGGGCTTGGCCGGGCTCTCCAGGTCCAGGGTGACGAGCGCCGTGCCGTGCTTGGGAGACTTGGACACGCAGGTCCTATCCCCGCAGGGCGCGATGGCCTGGCCGGTGCCGCCCAGGTCGAGCTGGCCCACGCGCTGGGGCGCCTGCAGGTCCGAGAGGCTCACCGCTTCCAGACCGTTCTCACCGACCAGGAAGGCCATGTGGCCCCGCACCATGAGGTCGTTCACCCCGAAGCTGCCGTGAAAGCCGCCCACCTCTTGCAGGGTGGCAGGGGAAATGGTGATGGTGAGCTCGGGCCGGGCGTCGGGATCCAGCCCGGGGAGCGGCACCACCTGGAGTGTGTACATCGAGTGGGCGAACCAGGTGACCGCGCTCACCGTGCTCGGGCTCAGGTCCGAGGCCACCACCTCGCCAGAGGAGTCCACAACCAGGACTCCCAGGTTGGGATCCGTGGAGGTCATGCTGGCCACGTACAGGGTCCCCGGGTAGGGAGACGTCTCCGATGCCACCACAGGGACCGACAGCTTGGTGTAGGGATCGTAGGTGGCTTTGTAGGTGAGCGGCTGCTCGGTCTCGGGCAGGAGCGAGTCGCGCCGTAGCCACTGGCCGTCCCGCAGGCCCCAGAAGGCCACTCCTTGCTCCTGGGGCCCGTACTCGCCGCCCGCGACCCAGAGGGTGCCGGTGGAGCGGTCATAGGACACGAAGGGCAGGAGCCGGGAGCCGGGCCCGAGCTTGCCGTCTCCCAGCCTGGTCCACTCCCTGCCGATCAGGTCCAGCCGATAAGCCACCAAGGAGAAGTCCTTCTCCGACAGGCCGCCGTAGAGGTAGAGCGCCTGCTCGATGGGCTCGAGGAAGGCCCCAGCGCCCCAGAGCTTGCCTGGCTCTGCGCCCGTGGGTGTGACGGCGAACTCGCTGAGCTCCAGGGTCCTCAGATCGAGAAGGTAGACCTTGGCAGCCTCGCGCGGCACCTCTCCCACGAGGAAGGCCCGCCCTCTGAGCCGATCCTCGGCCGGGGTCATGGACTCGGCCCAGAAGTCCTCGGGCAGGCTGGATATCCGTTTCCAGAGCCCCTTGGCAAGATCAAAGGACCACATCTCCTTCCGATAGATCGGATAGGGGTAGCCCTCGGAATAGACCTGATGGCCGCCCATGAGGACGAGCCGCTTCCCCCTCTCGTCGTACACGAGCAGAGCCCCATCGAACATCTTGGGCCCCTGGACTGCCGCGGGCCCCCAGATCTCCTCGGCGCTCAGCCAGCGCCTCTCCTTGTCAGCAGGCAGCCCAACCCAGAAGGCGCCAGAGCCCCCCCCGTCCTCCAGGGTGCCGCCGTACTGGAAGACCACCGGCGTCATGGACATCTCGATGCCGAGCAGCTTGGAGTCCATCACGGCAGCGGTCATGGCAGGGCCGAGCGCCCCGGGCGCCGGCTTCTGGGCCGCCGCGAAGGTGAGGCGGCCGATGTCCGAGGGCTGCATGCTGTGGCGGCCATAGTCGACCAGGTAGATATCGGGAGTCTTGGCATCCCTGACCCAGACCCAGGGCCCGAAGTCGACCGGAGAGGGATCGATGTAGGTCCAGGGCTTGTTCAGCATCCGGGGCATGGGGCATCCAGGTCCGAGGCAGACCTCCCAGGGCACGGAGTGACAGGAGCCCCAGGCGTTCATGTAGGTCGGCTCGGAGTAGCCGAGCAGGTAGTTTTCTGGGGCGTCATTCGGTGGGTCGCGGAACACGTAGTCCCCAGCGGTCGGGTCCTGCCAGGCGATCCGGGTCCTGACCATCAGGTTCTGGAGCGGTTTGACCGGTGCATAGGCCGAGTTCTTCCAGGGCCAGGTGAATGCCTTGATGTTATTGTTCGGGTTGTGCGAGAAGCCGACGCACTTGTTGATCGCGTGCTTGTGGTACGTGAGCGTCTCGTAGGTCGGATCCGGCTCGAGATTGTGATAGAGGCTGGCCAGGCCATTCGGACAGTCGCTACCAGCCTCGCGCACGTTCTTAATAGCGTTGGCCTGGTCGCTCTGGATGGCCTCCCAGGCGAGAGCGCCAAAGTTGTCGTACTCGTCTCCGGTCGGGCAAATTTGGGTGTCACACCGATCATCAGCAATCTCCTGCGCCGTGCACCCGCATGCCCCCACCCAGGTCCGCTGCTGAACTGGCGTGTGCTTCACCCAGGGGGCGTGGTGCATGGTGGATGTACCGCCCTCCACAGCTACGTCGATGAAGTAGTACTGCCCGTGGTTGATGCAGACGTGGCCTTTGCTATGATGCGCTATCTTGTCCGGATAGAACTCCACGATACGGCCACGCGGGATGGACTCGCACCGATCCCCCACCTTGTTGTGGTTGGTGTCGGCCTGGTCCGGATTGGCGAAGAAGGCGTGGCAGACATCGGCGCTACGAGAAGAGGAACAGCCTTCACCTTCAGGGTTGTCGAGGCAATTCTTGTACGCAAGGCAGTACGTTTCGTAAATCTCATTCAGGTGCTGTTGGTAGGAAGGATCCGAGGTGAGGCACGTGTTGGAATCCAGACATGGGCAGTTGTCGGCCGCATTGCAGCGTTCTATACAGCGCGACGGATCCAGGCCCCACAGGTAGGTGTAGTAGTATTCGCATCGTGCATGGCACGTGAACCGGTCGAAGGGCAGCACTGGCTCGCAGATGCCGTCGCTGTCGAGGTCATATGCGAGCATGCCATTCCCTGGCTCGCAGTCATCGCTGTCGCGAACGGCATCATCGTCCGACCACTGGCAGCCGTCTCCAACTCCGTCGTTGTTCCAGTCGGACTGGTCGGGGTTGGGGTCCCATCGACAGTTGTCGCAGATGTTGCCCACGCCGTCTCTGTCGAAGTCGGACTGGTCTGGGTTGTAGTCCAGCAGGCAGTTGTCACAGGCGTCGCCTACGCCGTCTCCATCCTGGTCTGCCTGATCCGCCGCGTAGAGCTGTTCGGTATTCGCAACCATCGGACAGTTGTCGATCCGGTAGTTGTACGCATAGCCGTCCACCCCGTCATTGTCGATGTCACAGCGAAGGGGCCTCATTAATCGATCAGGAGGCATGCCGCCCACTGGGATATGAAAGGGCTCCTTCACGCCTGTTGGAGAGCCAGAGGGATAATAGAGTGTCGTGTAGAAACCGCCAGCCCCTCCCGCGTTCGGTGGCGCGGCGAAGTCGAGAAACGGCACGGTCCAGATATCCTTGGCTCCGTGCATAACCATGTCCTGGAAGGTCAAGGAGGGGAGGCCCGGGCCGCTCGGATCGGCCGGGTTCGGGTAGTCGGGATCCTCCATTTTGTACCCGATGAGCGCGATCCAGTGAGAGCCTTCGCAAGGCCTGTACGAATCCACTATCATGCGCTGTAGAGACACTGGCTGACCCGCAGAAAGATCACTCGTTGAATCATCCGGAGGCGCGGCGCGGCGGATGCGCCTCATGCACGGGAGGGATACGCGCATTGGCCCGAACTCGATGAGCACATTGGCGATAGCGCTGAGCATGCTCGCCGCGTCGATGACGTTTCCCACCGCGTCTCTGAAACTAGACAGATCGAGATGATGCGGGCCGGTGGAGCGGAAGAGGAGCGTTTCGTCGGGGCGCTGAGCTTGAACCCATCCACAGTTGCTCCACAGCGGTAGGTTCGAAGGGCTGACCTGGCGGTAGCGATCACAGACTCCGCAGGAGTCCTTGGCCTGCCAGTAGTCCAGGTTCGGAAGAGGCCACTGTACGCAGGAGTCAACATACCCGACTCTCTCCGACCACTCCTCGCTGACCCAGCGGGTCACCGGGCTGCAAGGATGCCCGTCCCCATCCCATCCATTGGACCAGCTTCCGTAGTGTCCCACGCAGTAGTCGTACCCTTGATAGACACGAATATCCGCGCAGTTGAAGTAGACATGGGGATTCAGCCAGATGCCACGTTGAAGTGCTGTCGGCTCCGTGAACCCAAACTGACTGGCCCTGGAGCTATAGAGCACCTGCAGGGCATGCACCTCGGAATACAGGTAGCAGCCGGATCCTGGTGCCCATGTGCTCGGCCCCACATAGGAGACCCACTGGCCGCCTGCGATGGGGACGTTGTCCCATGTGAATGCGGGTGGCGGAGGTTCCTTGGGAAGGGGGGGAGGAGGATCCACTGGCAAGGTTTGGAGGTAAATTCGCCTTGCCGCCACCTCCTCGGGCGACACGTAGCAGTCGTGCTCAGCCTGAGCTGTTCTCGTCGGCAACGTCAAGGTAAGTGACACACACACACACGAAATCGCCGCGACTCGTCTCATGTTCCTTCCCTCCGTGTTGCTGGACGCTACCATAGCTTCTCATCTCTCACATGGGGACGTCAATCCGCGAACCCTCGCCCGTGTGATCTGAGGTTTCGGTTTCGGGGACTTGGAACGAGCCGCTGTGGGGCAATGCTCACCCGGCTCGTGCAGCGGCTCGGTTGAAGCGGCCCGGACTCCGTCCGCGAGAGACCTGGTTGGCCGCGTAGTTGCCCTCGCGGGTAGAGGATCGCAGCATCCCCGTTGAAACCCAAATACGCGGCCTAGGCCGCCATACCAGGAGGAGCTGCGGTGACTATCAGCATGCGTTGTGCCGTCGAGGCATTCAAGTCCGAGTTTCTGTCCGAGTTTCAGCGCGCGCTGCGACTGCCCGATATTGCGCGCCCAGGGGCTCCACAACTTTGCGCTGCACACCTCCGGGCGTCGCCCGGGCCCGCAGCCAATGTGGGGAGGACCATGCCGTCCAGCTCACCGGCTACTGGAGGCTCCCTACTCCGTCTGGGCTGACTCCTTGATGAAGGTGAGGCCTCCTGCCGCCGTCTCCACAGCGATCGTGTCGCCGCTGGCGAACTCTCCGGCGATGATGCGCTGGGCCAGCGGGTCCACCAGGAGTCGAGAGATGGCGCGCTTGAGGGGTCGGGCGCCGTAGGAGGGGTCGTAGCCTTCTTCAGCGATGCGCGCCACCGCCTCATCCGAGAGCCGGAGCGAGATGCCTCGTTCCGTGAGCAGGGCTCGCACGCGGTCGAGCTGGATGGCGACGATGCTCGCGAGGTGATCCCGGCCGAGGCGATGGAACTGGAGCACCTCGTCGATTCGATTCAGGAACTCGGGCCGGAAGGTCTGCCGCAGGGCCTGCTGCAACAGCTCGGGCGCCACCTTGTCACCACCACGCTCCACCTCGTCCAGGAGGTGGCTGCCCACGTTGGACGTCATGATAAGCACCGTGTTCCTGAAGTCCACCGTCCGTCCTTGTCCGTCCGTGAGGCGCCCGTCGTCCAGCACCTGCAGGAGCACGCTCCACACCTCCGG
>JAVEWA010000092.1:0-15206 GCA_034004785.1 Polyangia bacterium | reverse complement strand
GGTGTGACGACTGTCAGGGACCTTGGCTCGCCTCTCCGGCTGGTCCTCTGGCTCCGGGGCCTTGCCTCGGAAGGAAGGATCGACTCACCCCGGATCTTGACCTCAGGGCCCATCTTGAGCGTGCCCGGGGGCTACCCCCTCTTCATGCCTCCTCTGCCTGCTCCTTTGGCGATGCTCCTAGGGCAGCTCCGGGTGGACCTCAGCTCGCCGCGGCAGGCCATGCGCGAAGTGGACGCGCTTGCCGAGAGGGGGGTGGACGTGGTGAAGGCCATGTACACCGGCGCCGACTACGACGACGCCAGAACCCCCATGCCACTCCTGTCGGACGTTCTCCTCCGGACCATAGCGGAGCGCGCTCATCACCATGGCTTGCCGGTGGCGGTCCACCAGGTCTGGAGGGCCGAGCTCGACCGGCTGCTGGAGCTGCCCTTCGACACCCTCGAGCACCTGAGCATCGACGCCCCCATGACGCCTGGGGACGTGGAGCGCATCGTCGTGCGCGGCCTTCCCGTCAGCACCACGCTCATGACCTACGGGATCAGGGATTTCGCCCAGGAGCTCCTTGCCCTGGTCGAGGAGAACCAGGGCAGGCGCTGGGCGCCAAGGGCCAGGCAGGGGCTCCTCGGCCCGGTCCGGGAGCTCGCCAGGGGGACCTTCCAGGTTCCGTACATCGGGCGACGGGTCATCGAGACGGGCATGACTCACCAGATCGTCTCACTCGGGCGTCTGCGCGAGGCCGGCGCCAGGGTAATCGCTGGCACCGACCAGGGGGGCGCGGTCACGCCCTGCGGATGCATCTCCTGGGAGCTCCGGGCTATCACCCGAGCAGGGTTCTCCGCAGCCCAGGCGCTGCGAATGGCCACCAGCGAGCCGGCCGCCGTGCTCGGGCTCCCCGAGCTTGCCCACCTGGCGCCCGGCCATCCCGCGGATCTGATCCTGACTCGGGGCAACCCCGCCGAGGATCTGGGCGCCCTCGAGCGCGTGGACCTGGTCGTGCGGGACGGGCGGATCTTCCACCGCGCCAGTCATTGAGAGTGGGGCTTTGGGGGTGAGGCCGACAGCTTTGCCCCCAAAGATCTACCAATCTGGAACACTCAAGGCTGCAGGGCCAAGCGGCTTCGAAGGCTGGAAGGTCGGCTTGGGTTTCTTGCGAGATGAGACCTGGCAAATAGGGGACGGTGTTTGCTCGAAGCCCTCATGGTTAAAGGCATTGGCCACCCAGGCACTGGCCTGTGAGGCAAGGCAGGCCTTCGCAGTCGGGATCGGCGCAATCAACGAGGCTGTCTCCATCATCGTCCTTGCCATCATGACATCTTTCGTCTGGCAGGTATCCACCAAAGCCCAGTAGCCAGGTGTCACTCAGGTTCGTGCTGTAGTCATACGCGCCTCCGAACATCACGATCGCACGTCGCTTCGCCAGATATGCTGCAGCCTGAGAATATCGGGAGCTGATTGGGCGGGTCATGCGGCGGCTCCAATCGGCGCCGTCATACTCCCATGTGTCTGATAGGCTCACCGTAGGACCATAGTTCTCGTTTCCACCAAAGAGAACGACTCGACGCCGGTAATGGTCGTAGGTCATCGTTGCGGAATCTCTGGCTGAAGGGACATGAGCAGTCTGCACCTGGCTCCAGGACTGGCCGTCGTACTCCCAGGTGCGTTGGCTGGCGGTCTGGTTGAAGGGGTCGATATACGCAACTACCACCGATCGGGTCTCATCGAAGGTCATGGCCGTAAACAAGGGAACCGGTGGAGAGGAGGCCGGAGTAACCTGAGTCCAGTCGCTGCCGTCGTATTCGAATGTATATGGCGTTGCCAGTGTGGACCCAAAGAGCACCACAAGACCGCGCGTGGAATCGAAGGTCATGCCACCGTTTTCAACCTGCGTGGGCGTGGTGTTGGCGGTTGTTATCGCGTACCAGTTGGAGCCATCGTACTCCCATGTTCTGAGATCCTGTGATTCCGCTTCGCCTCCCACAAGCACCGTGCGCTCTCGGATGGAGTCGTAGGCCATGTAGTGCAGCCTTCTCGCAGGAGGGGATGTCGTTGGTCGGGCCAGTCTCCAGGCTACTCCATCGTACTCCCATGTGTCCGCGAGAGGAGTGAGCCCGCTGTGTACCCCACCGAACATCACGACACGCTCTCGCGCGCTGTCGTGAACCATTTGGCTCTCTCTCCTGGATTCTGGCGTGTGGGCTATGCGCTCCCAGGTGGTTCCAGTGAAGGCCCAAGTGTCAGCCAGCACTGCCGAGTTCGTTCTCCCTCCGAAAAGGATTACCTGGCTCCTGGAGGGATCGTAGGCCATGGAGTGGCCTGCTCGCCCGCCCGGGTTCACTGGGGGATTCAGCTGTGTCCAGGCGCTGCCGTTGAAGGTCCAGGTGTCGGCATGATATGTATTCGTGTTCAGGTGGAAACCACCGTAGAGCACGATGGCGCCGAGGCCTGGATCAAAAGCCATGCCTGATCGGGCACGGAGGGATGGCCTGGTAGTCGAGCTGAACTGTGTCCAGGTGGTCCCGTCATACTCCCAAGTGTCGCCGAGGTTCGAGGCCTGGCTGTAGCCGCCGAACAGGACTACCCTTTGTCTCACGGGATCGTAGGCTAGGGCGTGCTCATAGCGGGCAGGAGGAGAAGAAGGGGGCATCGTTTGGGCCCACTGGGCTCCGTCGAACTCCCAGGTGTCGGCCGGTGTTGGTCCGCTGATTCCGTTGCCGCTAAAAAGGACAGTCCTGGCGCGGGACTCATCGTAGGCGAGGGGGCTGGAGTACCTTGGCGGCGGAGAGCTGGGCGGCGTCAGCCTAGTCCATGTTGCGCCGTCGAACACCCATGTGTCGTTTGGCGAGGTCATGTTGCCCCAGCCACCGAAGAGAACCAGACGGCTGATGGCCTGGTGGAAGACCAACCCAGGCCAGCGGAGTGGTGGAGGTTCATCGGATGGGTAAACCCTGGACCAACCCGAAGGGCCCAACTCCCACGTGCCGCTGTCTGGAAGAACGTGGGCATCAAAGTCCCGGCCTCCGATCAGTACCACGCGGCCAATTGTGGGCATCGAGGCTGCGGCGGCGAAGTCACGGCCTAGAGTGAGCTGCTCGTGCTCGCGCCAGTCCAGGAACTCGATGCCACAGGTGCTGCTGCACCCGTCCCGGTTGACAGCGTTTCCATCGTCGCAGTCCTCCGGCGTCTCCCCTAGGTAGTCGGTGTAGCCATTGCCGCAGACCTCGTAGAGGCAGATGGGGCTGCATCCGTCGCCAGGGTCGATATTTCCATCATCGCAGTCTTCCTGTGGGTCGATGGTGCCGTTCCCGCAGTACTCGGCCTGGCAGCTTTCCGAGCAGCGCCCCCAGTCCGGTGCGCTGCCGTAGTCGCACTGCTCGTCCGCGAGCATGTCCACGACTCCGTCGCCGCAGACAGGAGGTGTACAGTCGCTACGGCAGGCATCAGGCACAACGTCGCTGTTTCGCGGGCCATCGTCGCAGAGCTCTCCGGTGTCCACTACATCGTCACCGCATCTGGGAGCTCTGCAATCGGTTCGGCAGCTGTCCGGGATGGAGTCGCTGTTGGCCTGTCCATCGTCACATTCCTCAATGCCTTGACGAATCCCATCTCCGCATTCTGCCGTTGATTGGTTGTTCAGGTTGTTCTGGTTGGAGCCGCCTCCGTCGTCCCCACAGGCCCAAACCAGAAAGCACCCCGCGAGAGCCATCCAGCCGATGTCTTTGCGCATGTCGTCCTCCAACACTGGGAGAAACAGATAATACTACTAGTTAGGATGGGATGGTGAGGGTTTGGCCTCGGAGGTACCTCTGTGGGAGAGTGGAAAACCAGGTGATCTAAAGTACCCCAGCGCAGGGGCTGGCATGACCCTCACAGCGACCGATGACCAGGGCGATGAAGGGGAGCCATTGGGCGGGGCCTATCTCGGAGCGTCGCTGCCGCCAGGTTCACCCGGGGGAGGCCCCGCAGGCGGGGCCCCTGTTGGCTGGCCTGTGCCCGGTTGGCCAGGAGCGGCTCCGGGGGTGCCTCTAGTGGCGATGCCGAAGCGTCTCAGGCCCGACTCTCGCGCGGCCTCCATCACCGCCACCAGGGTCCCCACCTGGCTGGCGCTGTCCGAGCGGATGAGGAGCTTGATGTCGGGCTCAGTGGCCGCGAGCCGCGACAGGCGGACCTTGAGATCCTTGATGTCCAGGACCTGGCCATCGAAGAGCACCTTGCCGTCCTTCTGGATGGTGACGATCCGGTCCTTGCGGTCCGTGGCCGTCTCCTGGGCCGCTGCCTCTGGAAGGTTCACCGGGATGTTGGGGTTCTGGATGAAGTTCGCCGTGTAGAAGAAGAAGATGAGGAGCTGGAAGATCACGTCCACCAGCGGCGTGATGTCCAGCGTGGCAGCGATCCAGCGCCGGCGCGCAGTATTTTCGGGCCGGAAGTTCATCGGCTCTCCCCGGGGTCGTCTTGGGCCCGGGGCTTGTCATCGAGGTTGTGGGGGGTGGGCTCGTCCTCAGTCGCCGTTGCGATGTGGGTTTTGGGGGCCCCAGCTGAACCAGCGGACTCGGGTCCAGCCCCTGGGACGGCATGGCGTGCGGCCTGGGATGAGCCCGTCGCCGCCCCTGCTGGAGTTTCTGCGGCAATCGCGCCGCCCACTGGCGGCATGTTCTCGACGTTTGCAGCGCCAGGGGCGAGGAGGTCCAGGAGCTCGGTTGCGCCCTCCTCCAGGTCCAGCACGAGGCGGTTCACGCGCGTACCCAGGTACTTGTAGCCAACGAAGGTCGGGATCGCCACGGTAAGGCCAGCCGCCGTGGTGATGAGCGCCTTCCAGATGCCTGAAGCCAGGGCGCCTGGGTTCACCCCCATGACGCCCGATCGGGTGGAGGCGTCCACCTCCTTGAACACGTCGATCATTCCGAGCACCGTGCCGAGGAGACCGAGGAGGGGAGCGATGGCCGCAATGGTGCCGAGGCCCTCGAGGAAACGATCCAGGCGTCCCGCCTCCAGACGGCCACGCTCCTCCACCGCCTCTTTGATGCGCTCTCTCGGAGCATGGGCCTGAAGGAGCCCGGCGGAAACGATGAGGGCCATGGATGAGGCGTCCCGCTGACACAGGACGAGGGCCTCGGAGTGATGTCCCCCCCGGATGAGGGCACGGACCCGTTCGATGAAGGCCGAAGGGAAGACGCGGCTCCTCCTCAGCGTGAACACACGTTCCAAGAAGAGCCCCAGGGAGAGCACAGAGACTAGGCCGATGGGCACCATGACCCAACCGCCCTTGGCCAGCTCGGTGTAGAAATTGAACATGAGGTTCTCCAATTGGCGTCAGGGTCGCGTGGTGCTCCGCCTTGCTTGGGTCGATAGGCTCGTATGGCCAGGCGCCGTGGCCGACGCTCCTCGGAAGATACCCCAGGCCCGGGACCAGTCAACCCTGCTGAAAAAACAAGACCATGCGCGAGGCTGAAAGGTTGCCCTCACTCCAGCGGGGCCAGACTAGCGCCGGCCTGGGCCGGGCGCTTGGCCGTGGAGATTGAAAGGGGAGGCTCATGCTCCATGGTCCCCCATGTGACAAAGGGTAAGCGCAGGGCGGGTTGACTTGGGAGCCGACCTGTGGACTATTAGTCCAGGCTGGTTCCCTGTGGCCTGGCAAACGGTAGTTTTCTGCGGGTGATAGTGGCCAGGGGCCAGGGTCTGTGGGATACTCCGAGGGAATTGGCCGCCGAGGTTAACGGCTGTGAGCCGGGAGGTTGTCTGTTTGGCCTCTGAGGACTGGAAGACCCGAATCACCAAGATATCCGCAGTGGCTCCGGCGCCCGCCGGGGAGGCGTGCCTGGTGTGGGTCTACCCGACGGATGCTGAGCTCGGCAAACGCTTTGCTCTGGACAAGGAGGAGCTGGTGCTCGGGCGGGGGAGCGATGCCGAAATCACCATTGACCGGGACTCGGTGAGCAGGCGCCACGCAATGATCACCCGCCAAGACAAGAGCTACTCGGTCTCGGATCTCGGCAGCACGAACGGCACCTATGTAAACGACACTCCGGTGAAGAGCCAGGAGCTGCGGGATGGGGATCTCGTCAAGATTGGCAACACCATCTTCAAGTTCCTCACCGGCGGCAACGTGGAGTCGGCCTACTACGAGGAGATCTACAAGCTTACGATCTTCGACGGGCTCACGCAGGCGCACAACAAGCGCTACTTCATGGAGTTCACGGAGCGGGAGCTGGCTCGCGCGGCAAGGACCGGGCGGCCGCTCTCTCTCGTGATGTTCGACATAGATCACTTCAAGGTGATAAATGACACCCATGGGCATTTGACCGGGGACGCGATCCTGAAGGATCTCTGCGCCAGGGTCATGAAATCAGTGAGAAAAGACGAGCTCCTCGCCCGCTACGGCGGCGAAGAGTTTGCTGTCGTCCTCCCAGAGGCCAGCAGGGAGGGCGCAGTGGAGTTCGCCGAACGTGTCCGTCGCATCGTGGAGGCCGAGCCCTTCACCTTCGAGGGGGACAAGATCCGGGTCACCATCAGCCTCGGGGTGGCCACGACCTGGGGAGAGAACGTCAGCACGACGTCCTTCATCAAGGAAGCGGACGAGAACCTGTACCGGGCCAAGCGGGGCGGCCGGAACCGCGTGGTCGGTTGACGGCGGGCCCTTCGAGCCTGCAATAGACTTAGCTACTGTTGGCGCTGGGGCATGGGCGAGGCCCACGCAAGTCGTCTTGCCGCTCTCCGAAAAATCAGGGGCCGCGCCCCACGTATGGGCGAAGGTGGGCTGGCGACCAGTCACCGGGCCGGTCCTCCACAAAGGAGGTGAAGGAGATGCAGCCCGAGCCCGAGAGCTGCATCCAGCCGCCCCCCACCGAGGAGATGTTGAACCGCGCGCCAGACAGGATGCGGATGTTGGGCCAGGCGTCGTCCTTAGCCGCGTAGGCCTTGAACTCCGTGAGCGCCACGTAGCTCCCATTCTGGCCGACCTCGCAGTTTGCGGTGTAGTAACCCGTGCCGTACCATGGGTATCCTCCCCAACGCAGGCGGGCCGTGGGGACCCAGAAGGTGAGCTCGATCCTGGAGTAGTCGTACATGGCTACCTGGGACCAGCGCCCTGAGACCCTCACACGGAAGATCCTCCCCTCGTCTTGGATGTCTCCCGTCTTGGGTCCGTCCGCCGCAGAGTGGATTGGCCCCGCGGAGATCACCATGCTGCTGCCGCCGGGGTAGCGCCCTTGAAGTCGGCCGTAGGAAGTTGCGCCCGTACCCAGCTCCGCCCACTTCAGCCACACGTCGAGGGGCAAGTAGCCCATCAGCCGCACGAGCGCGAATTCGCCGTGAGTGCGTATGACGTGCACCAGTTGGCCCATGGCTACCTCGCCGATGGGCTTGCCTCCGGGGCCGCCGTAGAGCTGCGTGTTCTTCTGCACCCTCTGCCCGAGCACCGGGGTAGGCACCCAACCTGTTACCCTTATTCTCCCGCTGGTCTCGACCTGAGTCCACCTTGGGCCTGGCTTCAGGATGCTCATGAGGAGCCCGATTCGAAGCTGGATCGTGGGCCGTCCGTCAGGGGCGTCTCGCAGGTGGAGCGTGGTGGCCCGGCGAGAGAAGGCGCCATGATATCCCCAGCGGTGCGCCGGGGGCGGGGGCGTGCTCGGAGGAGTGGCGCCAGCAGGGGGAGTGCGAGGGGGTGGGGGCGGGGGAGGGGGCGGCTCGTCAGAGACGACGAGCCTGGTGGTCGCGTCGAAGACGGGCTTGGCAGATGGGCTCGCGGCTCTTGGAGCAGTGACTGCACCAAGGGCCCCGAGGGTCGATGCTGGGCGGCTCGCGGGAGGCCGGGCAGGAGCGGCGTCTCCATGACCCGAGACCAGGAAGGAGATGATCCCGCCCAGGGCCGTCACCAGAAACAGGGGTAGCAGCGGGTTTCTGCTCATTTGCACCTCAGGTCGTCGCCTCGGTGTTCATCCCGCGAGGCGTCAAGGCAGCGAGCAAGGGCCTCACCCATGCATCCTCGAGAGGATAGCACAGATGTCTAGGAGCGGCCTCGTCTCAGCCGCTCGGCAAGGGCGGTGTAGCGCAGGCGCACCTGGTCGTTGCTCACCGCGCGCCTGAGAGCGCGGCGCGATCCCACGAGCACGGCTAGGCGTCGCGCCCTGGTTATCGCGGTGTAGAGCAGGTTTCGCTGCAACATCAGGTAGTGCTCGTGAAGCAGCGGTATGACCACGGCGGGGAACTCCGAGCCCTGGCTCTTGTGCACCGTGCAAGCATAGGAGAGAACGAGCGGGTCCAGCTCGTCCTCGCCGTACTCGATGAGCCTTCCGTCGAAGGACACGCGGAGGCGCCTCTCGTCCGGGCGCTCGGGGCTCCCTGGGACCAGGCCGAGGACGCGGCCGAGATCTCCGTTCCAGACCTCCTTGTCGTAGTCGTTACGGATCTGCATTACCTTGTCCCCCACGCGGAGCCCTCCACTCCTTCTGGAGACGCCTTCCCCCCCAGGGTTCAGAGCATCCTGAAGCAACAAGTTGAGCCGCTCGACGCCTGTCTGTCCCCTTCTGGTCGGGCAGAGGACCTGTACGTCTTCCACTGGATCGAGCCCGTACCTCCCGGGAATCCGCTCGCACACGACCTTCAGGACCAGCTCGGCGGCGCGGGCGGGGTCGTCCACCTCCACGAGGTATACCTCTCCCGGGGCGGACCCTGGCTGGCCAGGCGGCGCCCCATCTGGTACCTGGCCTCGATTGATCTGATGAGCCCAGAGCACGATCTGGCTCTCGGCTGCCTGGCGATATACTTCGTTGAGGCGCTGCAAGGGCACCACCCCGGAGGTGATGATCTGCTCGAGGACTGCGCCCGGCCCCACCGAGGGGAGCTGATCAGAATCGCCGACGAGGAGGAGCCGCGCGGGTGCGGGAAGGGCGCGCACCAGGGCACGGGCGAGCGGGACGTCCAGCATCGAGGCCTCGTCCACGACCAGCAGGTCGCACTCGAGGGGGCGCTCGGGCTTCCGCTGGAACCCTCCCGCGCGGGGAACATATTCGAGGAGCCGGTGGATGGTGCGTGCGGGGCGCCCAGTGGCCTCCTGCATGCGTTTTGCAGCCCGCCCTGTGGGGGCTGCGAGCTCCGCGGCCAGGCCCGCACGTTCCGAGAGGTCCAGCACCGCCCGCAGGATGGTGGTCTTGCCTGTGCCGGGCCCCCCAGTAATAACCGCTATCTTGGCGCCAATGGCCAGGTCCACTGCCCGCGACTGTTCAGGGGACAGGGTGATGCCTAGGTTGCGCTCGGTCTGGGCTCGTGCTCCTGGTGGTAGGGGATTCGCCTTGGCCGGAGCCGCCAGGAGGCCCAGGAGGCGAGCGGCGAGCTCAGACTCGGCTCCGAGCAGCGCAGGAGGGTAGCAGGCCATCGTGGATTCACCACGGGGCCCTTGCACTACCTGTGTGCGAAGCCGTCCGGCCTCAACTGCCCTTGGCACCTCCGCCTTCACAAGCGCCTCGTCGATCCCAAGGATGTCTCTTGCGCGGGCGATCAGCTCCTCCTCGGGTAGAAAGAGGTGACCCTCCTCTGCCGCACGATCCAGGGCGTAGCCTAGTCCCGCCTGGATTCGGAAGGGGGACTCGGGCCCGATTCCGAGGGCCGCCGCCATGCGATCCGCGGTGGCGAAGCCGATTCCGAACACGTCATCGGCCAGTCTGTAGGGGTTCTGCCGGAGCTGCGCCACCGAGTTCGCGCCGTAGCGTTTGTGGACAGCCTGAGCCTTTGCAGGGGAGAGGCCGTGGCCCTGCAAGAAGACCATCACCTGCTTCACATCTCGCTGCTGCTCAATCGCCTCACGGATTGCCCTGGCCCTCTTCGGGCCAATTCCCTCGACCTCCGTCAGACGCTCCGGCCGGCGCTCGATGACCTCCAGGGTGGCGCTTCCAAAGGCTTCAACGAGGCGGGAGGCCAGGGCGGCGCCGATGCCTTCCACCAGCCCGGAGCCGAGGTACCTTCGTATGCCTTCCGACCCCGTGGGCACCCTGGGCTCGAAGGAGGTCACCTCGAGCTGTGCGCCCCACCTGGGATCCATGACCATGCGCCCTCGCAGGCGCACCGGATCCCCGATGGAGACGCCCGCCATGCCGCCGCGGGCCCTCAGGGTCGGGCCCCCGTCGTCCGGCTCCACCTGGATTGCCGCCCAACCATTCTCCTCGTTGACGAAGAAGAGGCGCTTTACCACGCCTTCCACGACGCTCAGCTCTTGATCCTGTTCGGGTCGCGTGAGCATGTCCAGACGGGTCTGCGCGCCACCGACGGCTGGCTGGGGGGGATCCTTGGGCCCACGAGAGGAGGGCGTCATCAGAGGCTCCCCCCTATGGTGACTAGAAGGGACTTGCCGTCCGAGCCGATTCCGAGGGCGGTGCGTCCGTCATGGCCTCCCCTGTGGAGGTCGCCTGTGCCGAGTCGCCGCCTGCGCCGCGCCGCATCGACCACCAGCAGAGCAGCGCCCACTAGAGCGGCTCCCAGACCGCCGCCCAGCAGACCATAGCCCAACCGTCCAGTGCGATAGACCATCTGGGACGCGGTGGTGGTCGCCTCTCGCCCGGTGCGGCCGTCCAGAACGAGCGCCGCGGCACCGCCCGCTCCAGCAGCAAGACCAAGACCTACGAGGCTCCAGCCCGTGGTCCAAAGGTTGCTTCTCTTGACTTGCTGCTTGCCCTTGCCCGGAGCCTTGGTGCTGCCTGGCTGGGCGTGCGCTACTATCTCCACACCAGGGCCTGGCGTGCCTCCGTGCAGCAGAAACTCGGCGAGACGCTCGAGGGTTCCGCGGGAGGGAGATGTGGGCTCCATGAACACGTAGGCGAGGGCTCTTGTCCGATGCGGGTGTCCAGCGAGGACCCGCCCAACCAGAGCGCGGCGTCCTTGCCGCCTCACTATCCCCAGGAGGATGAGCTTGTCGTGACCTAGCTGCCTGCCGATAAGCCCGCCCCAGCGCAGCTCTTCGACCTCGCGCTTCGGGCCCTCCGGTATGTAGATGCCCACCTCTCGTCCAGTCCTGAGTGCGGCCTCCTTGGAGAGATCTATTTCCACGCTGGTCGGCTCGTTAGCCAGTTGGACTCTCCGTACGCGGCTCGCTCGGTCTCCAAGCAGGACTATCAGCTCATAGGTCCCCTGATAGAGGCCGCTGACGAGCACCGGGCTGATGCCCAGGTAGCGTCCGGCCAGGAAGACAGCCGCCCCCTTGGGCGTGGACTCCACGCGGAGGGTGGTGCGCTGCAGCTCGAGTTGACTCCTCACGCGGTAGTGCAGCCCCTGCAGGATGGGGCCGTAGATGGTCGGTGACAGGCTCAGATCCGGCTGCGCTCTCAGCGCTTCCTCCATGAGCAGCCAGGCCTGCCGCGAGCGTCCGTTTCTCGCGTGGCACTCGGCGAGGAGTATCCGCGCCTGCTGTAGCGCGTCGAAAAGCGCGCGCTGGCGCGCCTGCCCCAGCAGGTCATCGGCGAGCTCCCGCCTGACCCAGGAGAGGAGCCGAGTGGCGCGTTCCCAGTCACCCATGTAGGTGGCCTGTGCGGCGTCCTTGAGAGAGGCAAGGAGGGTCTGTCGCCGTGAGGCGCTGACCTCTTGGGGAGTTCGGCCGAAAAGCGAGTCGAGGCCCCTGGCCAGGACGTCGCCGGACAGGACTCGGCTGCCCATTGACTCGAGCACTACATTGATGGCTGTGCGTTCCTGGCCAAGGGGCCGAAGTGCGTGGCTCTCCACAATGAGAGTGGGTTTGGAGAGATGGCGTGTGAGGTCTCCCCTGCCGGTTCCTACCGCCCCTGCGCGATCCTGGAGAGGCCTGGAAGACTCACTCGATGGTTCTCTCCTTCTCTTCACGGGCGCTGCCGGTGCCAGCGCCGGCGAGAAGAAGATGAGCACTCCAGCCAGGCACATGATCCACGGGCTCCATGTCCGGCGAATTGGGCCAGGCATGGTAGCTCTGCCCGTCCGCTCCTTCGGGTCCTTCTTCCGAAGCATCGATGATGAGCCGGGAGAGGTGGTCACGGTCGCATCCAGCCTCTGAATCGCTGCGTCGCGACGCTCCTCGGGACGACCGAAGCATCGACGGCGCCACTGCCCGAGTCCAGGGCGCAGGGTAGTGTCTCCGTGGAGCGAGCCCAGGGGCAGCCGCTGACCATCGTCGCGGCCAGACCTCCATGGGCCGGACTACCCGATGCGGGCGCGGAAGACCTGGTGGCCGCCCTCGCTGCCAATCAGCTCGAGGGTGATCACGTCGAGGCTGAGGCGAACGAGGTTCCTGTTTCTGAGCCTCACGTGAACGAACTCGTCCTTCCCCTCCACGCGCTCGACCCGGCAGCGGCCGAATCTGGGGTGCTCGATGAGGTCCCCAGGCTCCAAGTCCACGTAGTCATCGCCTCCGCCGTCGCTTTCCAAGTCCTCTTCCGCCGCTGGATCCTCTGCGGCGCGGGCCTCCCTGTCCGGTCGGATAGGCAGCTCGGCGGGCTCTCTCTGGGCCGCCGCCGAAGCAATCGCGACATCCTCCCATGCGATCGGGGCGGCCGCCCTGGGGGGGCGATGGGGCCTGGCTATTCCCTGGGGATGGAGCCTTGCCTCCTCGTTCATGGGCGCGCTGCCTCCTGCGCCGGTCTCATCGACCTCTGCTCGCGGCTGACCCGGTTCGGAACCGTGCTGTTGCACAGATGCCGCTTGAGCGCTGGGGGTGGATCCGTCGAGGGCATCTCCAGGAACTCCGTCGCTCGCGTCAGGACTGTCATGTCCTAGCGCGCCAGGTGACTGCCCCTTGGGGGATGCGCCGGTCGTATGTCGAGTGGGCTCAACCACGCGGCCAGACCCGTCGGGGCCCTGCTCGAAACCGGTGCTCCAGATCCGGAGCCCGGTATCTGGATCAGGGGCGCGCCTGAGGAGGACATCGTCGAGCGCGACGATGCAGAACTCACAGGCGAAGACCAGTCCTGAGGTGAGATGCCCGCCGAAGAGCTCGATGCCGTTGTCTCCCTCCCGGGAGAGGGTCACATGGACGTGAATGGACAGCTCCCCGTCGCTCTCCGAGAGGTTGCCCGTGAGGGAGAGTATCTCCAGGGGGCCGCTCAGGGTGCGTCTCGGGCCGTAGGCTCGGATGCCAGGGAGGTAATGAGTGACCTCGACAGTCTCAAGCGCCCCGATCGCCGTCACCAACCCTCCCCGGACTTGATGGGCCGTGCATACCGCGCGAATGCCTTCGAGCAGGTCTTCGCCCCGCTCGAGTCTGCCGACTATGGTGCGGCCTTGATGACTTTCTACGGTGAGCATCCTGGTGCCGCTCTCAATAAATGTGGTGCCTAGCTGGGTCATGTGACCCGCGTGGAGGCGAAACTATAACCGATGGCGCCCCCATTGTCAGGTGCTTGATCGACCTGTGTGCTGGGCTTCCGGATCTGCGCCATTGCTGGTCGCTCGATGGACATGCAATATTGCGACGGGTCCCTGCGGGGAGTTCGAAATGCCTCACGCCTCAACCTGGCACAGCCGCCTGGCGCCCTGGCTCTCCGGGCTAGTCATTGTCGCGGCCTTGGCAGCCCTGTACTTCCGGTTCATCCTGAGGCCTGAGGAGTTTTTTATCGGGGATCTAGTCAGTTACTACCAGCCCATGCGTCAGTATGTATCGGGGTGTCTCGGCGAGGGCAAGCTGCCCATGTGGACGACCGCTCTTTTCGCCGGAACACCGCAGATCGCGGACGCGCAGCTCGCGATCTTCTATCCGCCGACCTGGCTCCATCTGTGGGTGTCCTTTCCGCTATCGGAGCTGATCCTGCTGCTCGGACATCTGTTCCTGGGGGGGATCGGCGTGCTCTTTCTTGCCCGGCGGCTCGGCCTCGGCCGGGCGTCAGCGCTCTTCGCGGCGCTAGGGTACTCGCTCAGCGGCTTCTTTGTCTCTCATCTCGTGCATCCGAACTTCGTGCACAGCGCCGCCTGGATACCCTGGCTCCTCGGCCTGTTGCACGGAGTCGTGGCGGGGCCACAAGGAGCGGCGCGCCGCGCTTCCGAGGTGGCTTTGGCCGCGGCTGCGACCGCAGGGTGCCTTCTGGCGGGAGGCGTGCAGATCGCTTACCTCGGCCTCGGCATGGCGGCGGTGATGGCGCTCGTGTGGGTGATCGCCACGCCGGATCTGGATCACCGCTCGCGGCTCCTGCGTGGGGCTGCCGCAGTTGGCGCCTTGTCACTCGGGGTGGGGCTCGCCGCTGTTCAGCTCCTGCCCACCGCCGAGCTGGCGCCGCTCTCGATCCGGGCCGAGGGAGTCACTCTGGAGCTGGCGCGCTCATATCGTCTGGCCGCGAGGCAGGGGCTCGGGCTGGTCGTGCCCTTTCCGTTCGGCCTCGCTGAGCGGACCCCTGTGGTGTGGAGCCAGCCGTTCCACGAGTCTTTTGGCTACTTCGGCGTGTCGGCCCTACCCCTGGCCCTGACCGCGCTCTTTGGCTTCGGCATTTTCGGGTCGCAAGGCCAACCTCTCGGAGTGCGGGCGTGGAGGCTCGGGCTGCCTCGGCTTGTCCTGGGGGCGATTGCCCTTTGCGGGCTCTTTGCGGCGATGGGACCGGAGGCGCCGGTGGATGTGCACAGGTGGCTCTTCGAGTTGCTGCCGGGCTTCGACAGGTTCCGCGCGCCTGGGAGGTTGCTCTTCCTCGTGCTCACCCCGACCATCCTACTTGCGGCCTTTGGGCTGCAGGATCTCCTCGGCGGCGACGAGAACCTGCGAGCTCGCGCTCGTCGGCTGCACCTGGGCTTCAGCCTGCTCATGGTGGGCGTCGCTTGTTCGGTGGGGCTCCTGGCGAGCGGCGCAGGCGGCCCCATGCCCGAGGCCACGGCGGAGCTGGCAAGGCGGAGTGCCCTTGGATCGGCCTGCGTTGTCCTTGCGGTTGTTGCGCTGGTGAGGGGCGGCGCCCGCTGGCGGGTGGCCCGAGCCTGGGTGGGAGCCGGCGTCGTGGCCATACACCTCCTGGATCTGGTAACCGTGGGGAGAGCAGTCGTGGCGGCGCGCCAGTTGCCGGACGGTGTGGATCCGGGACGCCTGGCGCACCGGCCTCCCCCCGAGGCCGAGGCGGATCCAGGAAGAGCTCACCACGACCACCGGGTCCTGTACCAGCCGGACAGCTGCTTCATGCTTCAGAACGCCGGGCTCTTGCACGGCTACGACAACCTTCGCACCTACAGCCCCGGGTGGCTCAGGCGCACCTACGATCTCAGCCACCTGGCGGATCAGGGCCGCTTCC
>JAVEWA010000730.1:0-3265 GCA_034004785.1 Polyangia bacterium | reverse complement strand
CAGGCCCCAGCCGCAGGGGACGTCCCCGGCGCCGAACTGGCTGCCGAGGATGGTGTCGTAGAGCCGCTGGGCCACCGGGCCAGTCGTCCCGTCTCCGACCGGGAGCATTTCGCCCCGATAGGAGATCTCCTTCACCGGCGAGATGATGGCCGCCGTGCCAGAGCCGAAGACCTCTTCCAGGGCGCCCGCCCTGCCCGCCTCGAAGACCTCTTCGATGGAGAGCGGCCGCTCCTCGAGGGGGGTTCCGAAGTGACGAAGAAGCTTGATTACGCAGTCCCTGGTGACTCCCGGCAGGATCGAGCCGGTGAGCGGGCTCGTGATCACCTTGCCGGAGATCTTGAAGAAGATGTTCATGGTGCCCACCTCCTCCACGTACCTCCGCTCCAGGGCGTCCAGCCAGAGCACCTGGCTGAAGCCCGCGGCCTTGGCCGTTGCCTGGGCCTTCAGGCTGGAGGCGTAGTTTCCACCGGTCTTTGCCTCACCGACCCCGCCCCGTACGGCCCTGACGTAGCTGTCCGACACCCAGATGCTCACCGGGTTGAACCCCTCGGGGTAGTAGGCCCCGGCCGGGCCGATGATCACGTAGCCGAGGTAGGTATCCGAGGGGCGCACCCCCAGGAAGGGGTCCACCGCGATGATCGTGGGCCTGATGTAGATGGCGCAGCCCTTGGAGCGTGGGAGCCAGGCGCGGTCGAGGAGCACCAGCTTGCGGATGGCCTCGTCCCAGAGGTCCTCGTCCACCCTCGGGATCATCATCCGGTCGCAGGAGCGGTTCAGGCGGGCGAGGTTCTCCCGCGGCCTGAAGAGGCGCACCTTGTCGTCCGCTCCCAGGTAGGCCTTCATGCCTTCGAAGATCTCCTGGCCGTAGTGGAGCACCATGCAGGCCGGATCGAGGGTCAAGGGGTGGTGTGGCTCGATCCGGGGGCTATGCCAGCCCTTTTCCCGGTCGTAGTCCACGAGGAACATGTGATCGGTGAAGGTGCGGCCAAAACCCAGCTTGGAGTCGTCCTTGGGGATCGGCTTTCGCGCCTCGGGGCGCACCTCAGTGATTGGGATGTCCATCTCGCAGGCCCTTTCTGCCTTGTTGTTTCTACCCTGGTGCATAGTAAGAATCGTCGAGGATGTCCAGGATTGCGGACGACCTTTGAACGCGGGCATAATGTGTCGTCCGGGTGGGAGCCACCCGTGATCAGACAGGAGCGCCACATGACGTCATCTCGGGAAGCATCTCGCGAACATTTTGGGATGAGAGGATCGGCTTTGGCCCTGGGCCTTCTCGTCGCCCTCGGGCTCGTCGCCGCGGCTTGCAGCGACGACGACGACAGCGGGCCGCCGGACTGGAATGTGGGCACCCTGGTCCGCTGGGTGGACGACGGGCTCCTCGCCGAGCTGGACGCCCCCTATGGCACCCTCAGGATCGTCAGGGTGCAGGGCAGTCACTACGACATGGGCTACCAGTACGCCTACCTCCTCCACGCCGAGATCCAGGGCATCTGGGACAACATCTTCGGCCCCCTCATCGGCGAGGAGTTCGGCATGGATCCCGAGCTCGCCATCGACATCTTCAACGGCATCATGGACCAGGCCTGGAACCACACCCTCCCCCACACCTCCCAGGACTTCCTGGACGAGCTGGAGGGCGCCAGGGACGGCGCCGAGGACGCGGGTCACGCCGATCCGGACGGCCTCGTGGACATCCTGAGGAGGGTGATGATGCTGGTGGACACCTCCCAGGCCAACGAGTTCGGCGGGGACGTTGGCACCATGACGCGCTTCTTCACGAACGGCTACTCCGCTGGCTTCGCGGCCTTCTACGGGCTCGCCTCGGCGGCGGATCCCATGGATGGAGAGAGCTTTGCCGAGCGCGAGGCCATCGAGGGTCGCTTCGCGCCGCCTCACCTCGTGGAGCAGCTCATGCAGCGCTTCGCCGTGCCCTCCTGCTCCTTCTTTGCAGCCTGGGGGCCGAGGACCGTGGACGGCCGCCAGATCGCCTCGAGGGTGCTGGACTTCTCCGCCGACATCGGGCTCGTGGACTATGCCCTCGTCACGGTCTTCGTGCCCGAGGGAGGGGCAGCCTATGCCACCATCGGCTACGTGGGCATGCTCTCCACCTTCGCGGGCATGAACGAGCACGGCCTCGCGCTCTCGGCGGTGGGCTCCTCGAGCGCGGTCGATCGCCTGAACACGCAGTCCATCAGCATGAAGGCCCGCGAGGCGCTGGAGTTCGCCGAGGATCTGGACGACGGGCTGCCGATGCTCACCGGTTCCCTCGAGGACGGCGTGACGAGAGCGCCCTCGGTGGGCACGGTGGCAATGTTGGCCTGGGGAGATCCAACGGGCGGGGGCGCCATGGCAGAGGCCGCTGCCACCGAGTTCAACGGCGCCTACGCCTCGCTCTACCGCTTCGGGGCCTCGCCGGCCTGCGGGGAGGCTGCCTACCTCTTCGAGTACGATGTCTCGGGCCAGCTCTCGGCCGAGTACAACCACGTGGATCATCCCGACATGGCGAACCTGGAGGAGGATGCCTACGAGATCGGCAAGGACGGCGCCATCAGGACCTTCCTCGTGGACCAGAACCAGGAGTTCGTCTACGACGCCACGAGCGGCGAGCTGATAGACGACCCGGATGGGCTTCCCTACCGGGTGGGCTACCCCCTGCCCTGCGCCGTGTTCCGGGCGGATCCCGCCATGAACTTCCTCGTGCGCCGCTACCAGGTCGCCTCCAATGGCCCGGCCAGGGACTCGACCCGCATCCTCATGCACCTCGCGGGCGCCTACAAGAACCGCCACATCCCCCAGTACTACATGCTCGACGCCTACGAACGAGGGGTGGCCTTCGAATGGGAGGGAGTGGAGGTGATCCCCTCTAGCGGCCAGGTGCCCAGGCCCATCGGCGTGGAAGAGGCCAAGAACATCATCTCCGTGGTGGCCATGGACCAAGCCAACACCTTCAACGCCATCTACGACACCACCAACCTGGTGATCTACGTGGCCTACGAGAGCGGCCGCGGCGCGGCCTGGACAAAGGCAGCGGACAACGAGTACGTGGAGCTGCGCCTCGCGGACCTCCTGCCCGCGAACCGCTAGGAGGTGGATTCCCTTGTCCCCGAACGCCCGAGATAATCGCCGGTTCTTTGGAGCGCTCTCTTGGGGCTTGGCCCCACTGGGGCGAGGAGCCCTCTTTGTGTCCCTCGGCCTGCTGCTCGCCCCCTCCCTCGCGCATGGGGCGCCCGAGGGACGAAAGACCGCCCTTGGCAAGCTCAGC
>JAVEWA010000091.1:0-15233 GCA_034004785.1 Polyangia bacterium | reverse complement strand
ACGCCCTCCCGGTGGCGCTGTTGTAATTTGGGGTGCTCACGATGACGTCGGCGAAGCCGTCGCCGTTCACGTCCCCCGCCGAGGCCACGCTTTGCCCGAAGCTACCTCCGGCCAGATCGCCCGAGGCGGTCCAGGCAGGGGTCGGGGCGAGGCCAACCGCCGAGCCGAGATACAGATAGGCGCGCCCTCTGTTCGAGTCGTTCCCGAAGGCCCCGACGATGACGTCGGCGAAGCCGTCGCCGTTCACGTCCCCGGCCGAGGCAATGTCGTAGCCGTAGTAGTTGTTGTCCGCCTCGCCGGTCGTGGTCCAGGCCGGGGTTGCGGCGAGGCCGGCGGCCGAGCCAAGAAACAGGAAGGCCTGACCCCGGCTGGAGTCGTGGTTGTGGCTTCCCACCACGACGTCGGCATAGCCGTCGCCGTTCACGTCCCCCGCGGAGATCGCGGCGTGCCCGAGGTGGTCACCCGGCGCATCGCCGTCCACGGTCCAGGCCGGCAGGGCCGAAGGGCCGGCTGGGGAGCCGAGGAACAGGTAGGCCCGTCCATGGCCGCTGTTGAACAAGAGGGCGCTCACCATGATGTCGGCGAAGCCGTCGCCGTTCACGTCCCCGGCGGTGGCCACGCAGTGACCGAAGCGGCCCCAGGCGGCCTCGCCGGTGGCGATCCAGGCCGGCGTGGGCAAGAGCCCGGCAGTGGAGCCGAGATAAAGGTAGGCGCGCCCCGACTCGCTTGCGTAGCCGTAGGCGCCCACCAGCACATCTGCAAAACCGTCGCCGTTCACGTCCCCGGCGGAGGCCACGCTGTCACCGAAGTAGTTGTTCGTGCCCTCTGCAAAGGCGCTCCAATCCGCGGTAGGAGAGGGCCCGGTGGGAGAGCCGAGAAAGAGGTGAGCCTGCCCGACCCCCCCGGCGCTTCCAACGGCGCCCACGATCACGTCGGCAAAACCGTCGCCGTTCACGTCGCCGGCCGAGGCCACGCTGTAGCCGAAGTACCGACCCGGGCCGTCTCCCACCGCGGTCCAAGCCGCCGTGGTCAAGATCCCCGCTTGCGAGCCGAGGAATACGTACGCCTTTCCCATGTTGCCGTCGTGGGTGTAGGCGCCCACGATCACGTCGGCAAAACCGTCGCCGTTCACGTCCCCCGCTGGCGCCACCCTGTTTCCGAAGCGGCTGCCCGACGCCTCGCCGTCCAGCACGGGCGTGGGCGTGGTCGCGAGGGGATCGATGTGGACCGGGTACGCGGCGCCCCGGTCGTCCACCTGGATGAGGAGCTGGTCATCCACCACTGCCATGCTGGCAGGGAGACGCCGGCCCGAGGCGTCCTTGACGAGGAGCGCGACGTAGCGAAGGCGATCCTTCGGGCCGTCGCCAAAAACGACGGCCTGGCCACCATCCACGACCCGGGCTTTCAAGCCCGAGAAGCGGGTTGAGACCGCCAGCGCGCCCTCGCCGCCCGGGCGCTCGGCCACGAAGTAGCCATGCTCAACGCCTCTCGGCTCGTTCACCAGGTACTCCTTGATGCCCTCGCGGCGCAGCTCCACGCGGCCAAAGCAGCGCCCGAGAGCGCCCTTGCGGCCAGTTCCGTCGCAAGGGCCGATGACCGGGGAAGTGACCGGGGAAGCACCGCGCAGCGCGCCCCTTCTCTTGCCTGTGGCGCGGAACTCCCCGGTCGAGGGGTCCAGGCGTCCCAGTCCGTCGAATCGAAAGGAGAGGGACCAGTCGGGCCTGCCTTGCTGGTTTACGAGCTCCAGGCGCTTTCTGTCATAGTCGGACGCCTTGCGGTCGAGCTTGCTGGTGGCTTCCCGAACGGTGTCGGTGAGCTGTGGGGTGATGGTCCAGCCCAGAGCGCTGACTTTGGAGACGAGCCCCTGCCCGGGGTTGTGGGCCAGGATGAAGGCTCCGCGCGCCTCGGGGCGGTAGGCCTCCTCCGCAACGCGGCTCTGCACCTCGCCGAGGCCGTTGCCTTCGGGCGAGGCGAGGGGCCTTGGCATTTGCGAGGTAAGGCTGGCGGCGGTGCGTCCGGGCGAGGGCTGCGCGAACACTGCCTCATGGCCAGATAGTGCCCTGGGGCCCGTTGCAAGCACTTTGCCTGATACTGTCAACTCCTCGGCAGGGGGAGTCGCTGCACAGCCCGCGATTAGCAGCCCGAGTGTAGCCTGCCCCAATAACACAGCAGCTCGAAGGGATCTCATGACACCCACCTCCATGCCCGAAGATGCAAAAAGCCTCGCGCTCCAGGTGCGACCGGACAGCACTTTCGTAATTCAGCTACCTAAATGTTGCGCCCCTGTTCCCTGGTAAGTCAAGCCCGCAATCGACAAGAGCGCAATCGCCAGGAGTCCGATACGGCGAGCTCTCGCGCCGCCCCTGGCTCTCATGGACAGCCCCGACCGCCCTATCCAGGGACCTCGCACTCCCGAGCACCCTTGGCTAGAATCATCGATTATTGACAATCCCTGGGCGGCTGCCGTGATATGAGAGGCCTGCTCGTAGCGAGGCTCGAACCTCGGAGCCGCGTTCGGGCCGATTGAGCATCCTCGGGAGGAACCATGCCCCACGAAACGCTCTCGGTGATCCTCGGCGGCGGCCGGGGGACCCGTCTGGCGCCGCTGACGACCCTCCGATCCAAGCCGGCTGTGCCCCTCGCGGGAAAGTACCGGCTGATAGACATCCCGATCTCCAACTCCATAAACAGCGGCATCTTCCGGATCTACGTGCTGACCCAGTACATGTCGGTCTCCCTGAACCGGCACGTGGGCCAGGCCTACCGCTTCGACGGCTTCAAGCAGGGCTTCGTGGAGATCCTGGCCGCGGATCAGACGAGCTGGACCGAGTCCTGGTTCAAGGGCACGGCGGACGCCGTGAGGAGGCATCTGAACAGGTTCCTGGGCTCCGGGGCGCGCAGGATCCTGATCCTGTCCGGTGATCAGCTCTACCGCATGGACTTCAGGCAGATGATCCGCAGGCACGAGGACTCGCAGGCCTCGGCCACGGTGGCGGTGATACCGGTCACCCGGGAGCAGGCCACGGCCTTTGGCCTTTTGCGGATAGACGAAGAGGGCCGAATTGTGGAGTTCGTGGAGAAGCCATCCGACCCGGCAGTGCTCGATCACTTTCGCACCCCGCCCGAGACCCTGGCGCGGCTGGGGTTCACGAGCCCGGATCGGGCCTACCTGGCCTCCATGGGCATTTACCTCTTCGCACCGAAGACCCTGGAGTCGGCCCTCGAGGACCCAAAACGCGTCGACTTCGGCAGGGACGTGCTCCCTGGCCTCATCGGCCAGTGCCGGGTGTCTGCCTTCCTCTTCGATGGCTACTGGGAGGACATCGGCACCATCGGCGCCTTCTTCGAGGCGAGCCTCGCTTTGGCCCGGCGGGATCCGCCCTTCCGCCTCTACGACCCCGAAGCCCCCATCTATACGAGGGCCAGGTTCCTCCCGGGCAGCAAGGCCCACGACTGCAGGCTCCAGGACACCATCGTCTGCGATGGCTGCATCCTGGACAACGCCGACCTGTCGGACTGCGTGGTCGGACAGAGGAGCGTCGTCGGACGGGGCGTGACCCTCCGCCGCGTGGTGCTCATGGGCGCCGACTTCTACGAGTCGGACGCCGGGCTCGAGGAGAATCGCGGCCTGGGGCGGCCAGACATTGGGGTCGGGGAAGGCAGCGTCATAGAAAACGCCATCATCGACAAGAACGCCCGGATAGGCAGAGGCGTACAGCTCCTGAATAGATCCGGCGTGCGGGAAGACGACTCTTGCCTCTGCGGGTGCGGCTGCGCCATCCGGGAGGGGATCATCGTGGTGCCCAGGTTCGGGGTCGTGCCCGACGGGACCGTGCTCTGAGAGCCCGCTTCTGGCCCCCACATCGGATTCGAATCCAGAAAATCGCTAGTCAGCCCAGGGCTTCCTGCCGCCAGGAGGGCCGAGCACTCTCCTCGACAGGGCAGCCGCGAGGGCGCCGTAGCCTCGGCCCGAGAGCCGCCTGGCCCACCAGAGGGGAGCCGAGCCCAGGCCTAGGGCCAGGGTCCCGCTGCGCCTCTGCTCATAGACCCGCAGCACCTCGGCTGCGACCTCGTCCGGTGTCAGGGCGAAGAGAGATACGGCCCGCTCGAGGAGCCTCCTGCCCCCGGGGGGCAGCCCCAGGTCGCCATGCTCGAGCAGCGCCGTGCGGACCATTCCCGGACAGATGGCGGTCACCCGGATGTCGCTGGCCGCCAGCTCGCCCACGAGGGCCTCGGAGAGCCCCACCACGCCGAACTTGCTGGCCGAGTAAGGCGCGCAGATGGGGAGGCCCACGAGCCCCGCTACCGAAGCGGTGTTCACCAGGTGCCCTCCCCCTCCCTGGGCGACCATCCGGGGCACGAAGGCCCAGACGCCGTGCACCACCCCCATGAGGTTCACCTCGAGCGCCCTTCTCCAGTCCTCGAGGGTGAGGTCCTCCACCCGGCCCGTCACCACCACCCCCGCGTTGTTGAAGAGCAGATCCACCCGCCCTTCCGCCGCGAAGACCCGATCGGCGAAGGCGAGAACCTCCTCGGCGCTCCGCACGTCCACCCTGCCCCCATGGAAGCGCCCCCGCCCGGGGCCCGCCGCCCACTCGCCCGCCTGGCCTCCTGCCGCCTGGCCTCCTGCCGCCTGGCCTCCTGCCGCCTGGCCTCCCGCTGCAGGTAGCCCGAGCGCGGCCGCCAGGCCGTCGAGCCCCGGCTGGTCCAGGTCCGCGCCGTACACCCTGGCCCCCCTGCGGAAGAAGAGCTCTGCGGTGGCGCGGCCGATTCCCGAGGCCGCGCCCGTGATGACCGCCACCCGGTCGCGAAGGTCCTTCATGGGACAAGGTTCTAGCAGAGGCCCGTCGAACCGGCCAGGCTCTCCAGGAGGCGACGTCTGGTCCCAGCGATGCCGAGGGTCTCTCCAGGCACGAGACCCGCCCTTATGCAGAGGGGCCGTCCCCAGCGGCTACTTGATGAGCTTGGAGACCTTCTTGAACTCGGCGGTGCCGGCCTGGCCGAGCAGGTCGAACAGGGCGGCCTCGGCGCTGGTTCGCACCGCGCCGGCCCTTGCCATGAGCTCGAGGCCCACCGCGTGGTTCTCCTCGGTGCGGGAGATCATGGCGTCCTCCACGGCGAAGACCGCCCGGGGCGGGTCTGTGAGCAGCAGGTCCCGCACGGTTTGAAACACGCACACGTGGGTCTCCATGCCAGCCACGAGGAGCTGATCCCGGCCCGAGGCTGCCAGAGCGTCCAGGGCCTCCATGAGCTCGGGTACGCCAGCGCAGGAGAAGGTGAGCTTCTCGAAGATGCGCTGCCCAGGGGGAAGGGCCGCGGCCACGTCCTCCACCGTGGGGCCGATGCCCTTGGGGTACTGCTCCGTCACGAAGACGGGCAACCCGAGCGCCTTCGCGCCCTCCACCAGGATCACGGTGTTCTGGCGCACGCGGCGGAGACGGTCCGGGTTCATGGCGGTGCAGAGGCGCGCCTGCACGTCGATCACCAGCAGGGCTGCGCGCGCCCTGTGAAGGCAGAGGCGGTCACCTGGGTTCATTGTCTCCTCCCATGTCTCCTCCGAATTTGGCCGGGGTTTACTCGGCCATGCCCGTCCGACCAAGCCAGCTCAGATTTTCCCTTTCAGCAGCTCCTTCACGCAGAGCTTGCCGTAGGTGCCAAGGGTCTGGCCGAGCGCGCGATAGTCCAGGGTCGATAGGGCGCTGTCGGCCAGGCCAAAGGGCAGCATGGTGATGATCGGGCCCCTGGAGTACTCCAGCATCCAGCCCCGCTCCGGGAGCTTGTAGTACTTCACCGCGTCGGCGCCGAGATAGGCCTTGCTCCCGGGGCGATAGACCTTGCGATTGGGGTCCTGGCCCTCCTGACACCACATCTCTCCGGCGAAAAGCCAGTCGAAGACCTCGGTCCGGTAGATCCCGGAGTGGCCCTGGGTGCCTATGTCGCTGCCAAAGAAGATCAGGTACTCGGTGATGGATCCGTGAAGTAGGTGCAAGACCCCCTTGGCCCCGCCGGCGTTGTTGAAGATCCAGCGCCTGGGCCCGGTGTTCACGTGGCCAGGGTACTCCCTTGCGAGGGCGGCGGTGATGACGTCGAAGGCCTCGTCGAGGGGGCGGTCACAGCCGAGGGCGGCGCAGCGTCCGAGCACGTCCGGGTCGAACAGGTAGGCCATGTCGGTTCCTCCTTGGAAGGCGTAACCTATCACATGGGCCCTGCCAGTAGGCCAGCAACTGCGCCGGTCCTAGACCGCGTAGCCCACCATGCCCGAGCGCGCCGGCGCCTGTGGATCCAGCATGACGTTCACGCAGGCCACCTTGCCCGATTCCAGGGCCCTCTCCAGGGCCGGGCGGATCTGCGAAGGCTCCGTGACGAGCTCGCCATGGCCTCCGAAGGCCTCCACCACGAGGTCGTAGCGGGTCGGGGCCAGCGCGGTGGCGGGGCTCTTGTCCTCGCCGAAGAGGGCCACCTGGGGCAGGCGGATCTGGCCCCAGGCGGCGTCGTTGCCCACCACCACCACCATGGGGAGCCCGAAGCGCACCGCGGTCTCGTAGTCGAATCCGTTGAAGCCGAAGGATCCGTCCCCCTGCAGGACGATGACCTGGCGCTCTGGGTGGAGGAGCTTCGAAGCGATGGCAAAGGGCGCCCCCACGCCGAGGCAGCCGAGGGGTCCCGGGTCCAGCCAGCGGCCCGGCCCGGGAAGCTCGATCAGCTTGGCGGCCATGGCCACGAAGTTGCCCCCGTCCGCCACGTAGAGCGGATCCCGGCCCGGCGCCCTGGCAAAGGCGTCTATCTCGCGGGCGAGGCGCAGGTGGTGTATGGGGACTCCCTCGTCAGAGGCGGCGGCGAGCAGGGCCTCGCGCCCTCGCGCCTCTGCCGAGCGCAGCTCCTCGAGGTAGGCCGAACGGTCCCGCACCTTGCCGAGCCCCTCGGCGAGCTGGGTCAAGGCCACCCTGGTGTCGGCCCACAGGCCGACCTCCACGCTCCTGTTCCGGCCGATCTCCGAGGGATCTATGTCGACCTGCACCAGGGTGGCGTCCTCCCTGAAGGCCGCGCCGTAGCCCAGGCGGAAGTCGAGGGGCGTGCCGATCACCAGCACCAGGTCCGCCTCGGAGAGAGCCTTCTTCCTGGTCAGGGAGAAGTGACACGGGTGGTCCGGCGGCAGGCAGCCCCGGCCAGCCCCGTTGAGAAAGACCGGGAGCTGGGCCCGCTCGGCGAGGCGACCGAGCGCGTCCCAGGCCCCGTCCCAGTACACGCTGGAGCCGGCGATCACCGCTGGCCGCTTCGCCGTGGCCAGGCCGAGCACAGCCCTGTCCAGAAGCTCGGGATCCGCGCCGGGCCTGGCCTCGGTCAGGTAGCCCGTGGGGAGCTGGTAGTCGTCCGTCACTGCGGTGAGGAGATCGAAGGCCAGCTCCAGGAACACCGGCCCTGGCCTCCCGGACAAGGCCACCCGGAAGGCCTTGGCCATGTAGCTCGGGATGAGCGAGACGCTGGGCACCCTGGCGGACCACTTGGACACGGAGTGGAAGAGGTCCACCTGCTCTATCTCCTGGAGCGAGCCGCGGCTCTGGTTGAAGGTGGGCGCGGCCCCGCCGATGAGCAGCAGCGGCACTCCGGCGGCGTGGGCGTTGGCTACCCCGGTGAGGGCGTCGGTCACCCCTGGACCCGCCGTGACTACGGCCACCCCCACGTTCTTGGTGAGGCGGGCGTAGGCGTCGGCCGCGTGGGCGGCGGCCTGCTCGTGGCGGTGATCCACCACGCGGATGCCCTCCTCCACGCAGCCGGCGTAGATGGCTGCCACGTGCAGCCCCGACAGGGTGAAGATGTGGCTCACTTCCTGCGCCTTGAGCATCTTCGCGACTATCTGCCCGCCCGAGAGAGGTTCCATGGCTCCTGCTCCGTTCCTTGGACCGGCCCCTTGGGGACGGCGAAAACCGAGGCGTTCGAGGCGCTATTTGCACCCGAGGCGCCAACTGCGCCCTCGGGTCCGAGAGCCCGGGAGCCTGTGTTCCAGGGCCACTCGGCGAGCACCTACCTGGCGCGCGACACGCGCTGGCCCGGAGGCGCTGCCGAGAGCGCCCTCGAGAGGTCCGCGATCAGATCGGCCGGGTCCTCGATCCCGACCGATAGCCTGACGAGGCCATCGGGCAGGCCGATCCGGGCCCGCTCCTCGGGAGGCACCGAGGCGTGGGTCATCAGGGCCGGGCTCTCGGCCAGGGACTCCACCCCGCCGAGGCTCTCGGCCAGGGCGAAGACCTCCAGCGCCTCCAGGAAGGCCCTGGCCCTCGGGAGCCCGCCCCTGAGCACGGCGCTCACCATCCCGCCGAACCCCGACATCTGCTCGCGGGCGAGCTCGTGCTGCGGGTGGCTCGGGAGCCCGGGGTAGATGACCCTCTCCACCTCGGGGCGTCCCTCCAGGAACCGCGCCACTTGGAGGGCCCCTTGGGCATGCGCGGGCATGCGTACCCCGAGGGTCTTTGTGCCCCTCAGGACGAGGTAGCTGTCAAAGGGCGAGAGCACTGCTCCAGCGGCGTTCTGGTGAAACCCGAGGTCCTTGTGCAGGCAGGGATTATCCGTGAGCACCGCGCCCCCAACGGAGTCGCTGTGCCCGTTCAGATACTTCGTGGTGCTGTGCACGACCAGATCGGCCCCCAGGGCAAGGGGACGCTGGAAGAAGGGCGTGGCAAAGGTGTTGTCCACGACCACGTGGATCGGCCCCTTGCCGACCATCTGGGCGTGGCCGTGGGCCAGCTCGGCCACCGCCCTGATGTCGCAGAGCTTCAGGAGCGGGTTGGTGGGGCTCTCCAGCCAGACCATGCGGGTCTCCGGCCGGAGGGCCTCTCGCACAGCGTCCGTGGAGCGGGCGTCCACAAAGGTCGCCGCCACTCCCCAGCGCTCCCCGAAGATCCGATCGAAGAGGCGGCGGGAGCCGCCGTAGAGATCGTCGAAGAGCACCAGGTGGTCTCCGGGACGAAGCAGGGTGAGGGCAACCGCGGTCTCCGCGGCCAGGCCCGAGGCGAAGACGAGGCCGAAGCGGGCCCCCTCCAGGCTGGCCAGGCGGGTCTCGAGGGCGTCCCGGGTCGGGTTGCCAGAGCGGGAGTATTCGTAGCCCCCGGTGGGTCTCTCCACCGACGCACGGGCAAAGGTCGCCGCGAGGTGTATGGGGACCGCCACGTCACCTGCGCCTCCAGGGGCCAGGTTCGGCGCCTCGCCCGCGTGGACCGCCCTGGTGGAGAAGCCCCAGTCGGGCTCCTTGCGTTTGCTCGTGATCATGCTCCCTCCCCTTCCCCGCCGAGCCCGGCCGCTCTCAGCCAAGCGTCGTCGTAGAGCTTGCTCAGGTAGCGGCTCCCCGAGTCCGGCAGGATCACGACCACGTCTCTCGGCTCTCCTCCTGCCGATGCTGGCATCTGCTGATACCTCTCTGCGTATCGCAGCGCTCCGAGGACCGCGCTCCCGCTGGAGCCGCCCGCGAAGATCCCCTCCTGGCGGGCCAGGCGGCGCGCCATGTGGAAGGATGGGCCGTCCTCAACCTGCACCATCTCGTCGATGATGGAGAAGTCCACTGCCTCCACGAGGTAATCTTCGCCAATTCCCTCGACCTTGTAGAGGTGGGGCTGGGCCAGAGCGCCCGAGCGCCAGTGATCGTAGAACACCGAGCCCTTGGGGTCCACGGCCACTACCTGGATCCCGGGATCCTTCTCCTTGAGGAAGCGGGCGACCCCGGAGAGCGTTCCCCCCGTGCCAATGCCAGCCACCACGGCTTGGATCCGCCCCTCCATCTGCTCCCAGATCTCGGGCCCAGTGCTGTGGTAGTGGGCCTCGATGTTCACCGGGTTGTTGTACTGGTCCGGATAGAACGCGCCCGGGATCTCCGAGGCCAGGCGGCGCGCCACCGAGTAGTAGCTCTCCGGGGAGTCGGCGGGCACGTCGGTCGGGGTGATCACGACCTCCGCGCCCAGGGACTCCATGAGGCGCCTCTTCTCGGAGGACATCTTGTCCGGCATGGTGATGACGCAGCGGTAGCCCTTCACCGCGGCGATCATTGCGAGGGCCGCCCCGGTGTTGCCCGACGAGTTCTCCACGATGGTCCCACCGGGACCGAGCAGGCCTCGCCGCTCGGCGTCCTCCACCATGTACCTGGCCATGCGGTCCTTAACGCTGCCGCTCGGGTTCAGGTGCTCGAGCTTGGCCCAGAGACGCACCGGCAGGCCGCTGTCGATCCTGCCGAGCCGCACCATGGGCGTCCGGCCGATTGCCTCGATGACGCTCGGAACCCTTGGAGGTACGAGAGCATGGCCGCCCGTTCCCAGGCCCAGACCGGATCCTCGGCCCTCCTGCCCGAGGGCCAGTTGGGGCCGCTGCCTTCCGTTACCGCTCGTATTCAAAGGCATTTTTGTTATCGCTTTTTCCCAGTGTTTTACTGGGTATTATAGTACGCACTATCCTCGGCATGGCAAGGGTGAAACTTCCACCCGAGCGGCGGCGCTGCGTGGGCCCTAAGTAACCTCACCCGCATTCCAGCGGGCTGGCTTCCATGGCCCGCATCATCTGCCCATGGCGCTCCTTCAGCCTTTGATCTCCTCGGCATTGAGGTGTGCCCCAATGAGGAATGTGCGATAGGATATTGGCGTGGTGAAAACCAGCTCCAGCCAAGGTGAGCCCGCCGGGCGCAAGACCACCTACACAGACCTCTTATCCGTGCCTGATCACAAGGTGGCCGAGATCGTGGACGGCGAGCTCGTCGTTTCTCCTCGTCCAGCGGCGCGGCACACACTCGCGTCCTCGAAGGAATGTAGGCAAGGGAAGAAGAGCCTCCCTGTGGAGCCTCCAGCCCTTGCCATTCCCGGCCACCTCGGCTAGATAACCGCCCGTAGGAAGGGAGCTTTGGGCAATGAAGATCGGCCTCTTCGGCTTTGCCGGCTCGGGAAAGACCACCGTGTTCAACCTGCTCACGGGCCTGGCTGCGGACACGAGCCCGGGCGCCGGGTCCAAGGGCAAGGCAAACCTGGGGGTTACCCGGGTGCCCGACCCTAGGGTGGACTTCCTCGCCAAGGTCTTCGAGCCCAAGAAGACCACCTACGCCGAGATCCACTTCGCGGACATGCCTGGCCAGGCCCCCAGCAAGACCTCTGGCGGCCTGTCGCCGCAGGTCGTGGGGGACCTGCGGCCCCTCGACGTCCTCGCTCTCGTGCTGCGGGCCTTCGAGAGCCCCATGCTCGACTCCAAGCCCGATCCCCTGCGGGATTTCGAGGCCATGGAGGCCGAGCTCATGCTCGCGGACCAGCCCCTCGTGGAGAAGCGCCTCGAGCGCCTCCGCAAGGAGAAGGGGCCCGAGCAGGAGCGGGAGCGCGAAGCCCTCGAGCGCTGCCTCGAGCACCTGGAGGCCGAGAAGCCCCTGCGCACCCTCGACCTGAGGGACGACCAGTGGCAGGCCCTGAGAGGCTTCAGGTTCCTCTCGCAAAAACGGCTGCTGGTGCTCCTGAACACCCCGGAGTCGGCGCCAGCGGCGCCCTTCCCCGCCCTGGAGGAGCGCCTCGCCGCCGCCGGGATCCCCCTCATGAAGCTCTCAGCCACGGTGGAGGCCGAGATCCAGGAGCTGGAGGCAGGGGACAGGGCCGCGTTCCTGGCGGACCTGGGACTTGCCGAGACTGGACGGGAGCGCTTCATCCGGCTCGCCTACGGCGCCCTGGATCTCATCAGCTTCCTCACGTCGGGCCCCGACGAGTGCCGCGCCTGGACCATACCCAGGGGCATGACCGCACAGCCAGCGGCGGGGCGCATCCACTCCGACCTCGAGCGGGGCTTCATCAGGGCCGAGGTGATCGGCTTCGAGGACTTCCAGCGCTACGGCAGCGAGGCCAAGGCCAAGGCTGCCGGGCGCTATCGCCTGGAGGGCAAGGACTACGTGGTGCAGGACGGGGACATCTTGAACATCCGCTTCAACGTCTAGGAGCAACTCCCGGGGGCGCACCTCCCTGGCCTCCCGCCCCACGAACCGACATGCCCGCCTTCTTCCAGACCGGCGAGTTCTACAGCCTCCTCACAGCGGTGGTGTGGGCCTTCAGCGTGATCCTCTTCAGGAAGAGCGGCCTCACGGTGCCTCCGGTGCCCCTCAACCTCTTCAAGGGCACGGTGGCCCTGGCGCTCCTCGTTCCGACCCTGGCGCTCACGGGCGGGACCTTCTTCCCCCAGAGCGCGACTCTCTCGGACGTCGTCATGCTCGCTGTCTCGGGCGTCCTCGGGATAGCCATCGCCGACAGCCTCTTCTTCGCTTGCCTGAACCGGCTCGGGGCCGCGCGCACCGCGGTGGTGGACTGCCTCTACAGCCCCTTCGTGGTGCTCTGCGCGGTGGTGGGCCTCGGAGAGCCCCTCACCGCCGTGCTGCTCGTCGCCCTTGCCCTCATGGTCACGGCGGTGTTCCTGGGGGCATGGGAGCCCAGTGCGAAAGCCCCGCTCGAGCGGGCGAGGCTGCTCAAGGAGCAGCGCCTGGGAGTCCTCTACGGAGTGCTCTCGCTGATCCTCATGGCCGTGGGAATTACCATGGTCAAGCCCGCCCTCGACCGCTCCGAGCTCATCTGGGCCACCACGGTGCGCATCCTGGGGGCTGTGCTCTTCCTCGGGGTCCAGGGCCTGTTGCCCTCCCACAGGGCGGTAACGAAGCGCATCTTCACGCCGAGCAGGGAGTGGCGCCTCCTCGTCCCGGCGAGCGTCATCGGGACCTACGTGGCCATGGTGCTCTGGCTGGCTGGCATGAAGTACACCCACGCGTCCATCTCGAGCGTCCTGAACCAGATGAGCACCCTCTTCGTCCCGATCCTCGGGTGGCTCTTCCTCAAGGAGCGCCTGAACCGGCGAATCGTCCTCGCCATCTTCCTCGGGTTCTGCGGCGCCGCGCTCCTCGGGCTCCTCCCGCCAAACCTTCACAGGAGCGTGAGGGACGGGGTCGAGGCAGCCGCCCGGGTTTCCAAGCGGCTGACGGGCGAGCCCAAGCTGCGTAATCTCCAGAAGGGCTCCCCATAGGGTCCCAAAGGGACCTCCACGAGGCCCTGATTCCTCTCCGTGCGGCGAGAAACATGTGATAGGAAACGGGCAACCCTGATGGAGGTGCCTCATGCTCGCTCTGGGCTGCTCCCAAGACCGGTCATTTCCCATAGCCCTGATCCTCGCCGCGCTCCCTGCCTGGAGCTGCGGCGACGACGACGGCGGCCCATGCCAGTGCCCAGCGGACCAGGTGATCAACTGTGGTCACCGGGGAACCGGGCAGAACTCGCAGGCGAACGACTTCCCCGAGAACACCCTGCCCTCCTTCGAGCGGGCCGTGCTGGAGGGGGCAGACATGGTGGAGCTCGACGTGCAGCACTCGTCGGACGGCGCCCTCGTCGTCATCCACGATGACGAGGTGGACCGGACCACCGACTCGACCGGCTGCGTCGGGGACTACACCATCGCCGAGCTGCAGGAAATGGACGCTGGCCACGGCACACCGCTCGCGGGCTCCGGGGTGTTCCTGCCAACCCTCGAAGAGGTCTTCGATGCCGTCGATGCCGCCGTGAACGTGGAGATCAAGGTCAGTGACACGGCCGGCTGCCCGCCGAGCGATCGCGCTGCCCTGGCAGAGGACGTGGTCACGGCCATCGCCTCGGACACCAAGGACCGCCTCATCGTCGTGAGCTCCTTCGACCTGGACGTGCTGCTGGAGGTCCAGGACCTGGAACCGTCCATCCCCCTCGGCTACCTTTCCCTGGTGGCGAGCGACGCGCAAGTGGCGGCGGCAAGCGGCATGGCGGCCCTCAACGTGCTCGGCGGCCTGCTCGGCGAGGACGACATCGCGGACATCCTCGCCCTGGGGCTCGATGCAAACGTCTGGACCATCAACGACCCGGGCATGATGGACAGCTTCCTCTCCTGGGGAGTGGACATGATCATCACCGACGAGCCCGAGCTCCTCGAGGAGCGGCGCGAGTCCTTCTGCAACCTCTATTGCGGCGCTTCCGACTAGCCTCTCAGGGGGGTGCGCCCGTTCCGGATCCCGCCCTCTAGGAGAAGTCGATCTCGAAGTGGTACACGCCCTCGCTCAGGCGGGATCTCACCCTGAAGCCGCTGTTGTGGAAGATGGCCTGCATGCCCTTGTTCTCCCGCAGGACCTCCGCGGTGAAGCCGGCGATGCCGTTCCTCCTGGCGATTGTGGCCATGTAGCGGTTCAAGAACGAGCCGATCCGGCGGTTCTGCCAGTCGTCCCGCACCACGAAGGCCACCTCGGCGTGGTTGGTCTTCAGATCCAGGTAGTAGGCCCCGATGGCGATGATGTCCTCGCCGTGGGCCTCGGGGATGGTGCCCACGATGGTGACCTCGTTCCGGTGATCGACGTACACGAACTCCTGGATCTGCCGCCTGGGGATCCGGTCCATGCGGTGCATGAAACGGTAGTAGATGGTCTCCTGGGACAGGGCGTAGAAGAGGTCCCGCATGCGCGGCTCGTCTGTGGGGTGGATGGGCCTGAAGTTCACGCGGGTGCCGTCATCGAGGAGCAGCGACGTGTGCAGCTCGGGGTTGCCCACCACGAGCTTGCCCTCCATGTCCTGCATCTCCATGCGCAGGTACTTTAGCTCCACGGCCTTGCGCAAAAGACCCGCCCTGTAGTCGGGGTGGGCGATCGAGATGAGGGCCATGGCCCTCTCGGCGACGCTCTTGCCGTGCAGGTAGGCCACGCCGTGCTCGGTCACCACGTAGTGCACGTCGCCCCTCGTCGTGACCACCCCCGCGCCCGGGCTCAGGGTTGGAACGATACGGGAGATGGTGCCTTCCTTGGCGGTGGAAGGCAGCGCGATGATGGCCTTGCCCCCCACGGATCTCGCGGCCCCGCGGTTGAAGTCCACCTGGCCACCGATCCCCGAGAAGAACTTGGATCCGATGCTGTCCGAGCAGACCTGGCCCGTGAGGTCCACCTCGAGGGCCACGTTGATCGCCACCATCTTGTGTTGCCTGCTGATGATGTAGGGGTCGTTGACGTACTCCGTCGGCCGAAACGCGAACATCGGGTTGTCGTGGATGAAGTCGTAGAGGCGCCTGGTGCCGAGGCAGAAGCTGGCCACGATCTTGCCCCTGTCCATGGTCTTGCGCGCCCCGGTGATGGCGCCGGACTCCACCAGGTCAACGAGGGGATCAGTGAGCATCTCGGTGTGAATGCCCAGGTCCTTCTTCTCCCTGAGGAACTCCAGCACCGCGTGGGGGATCCGGCCGAT
>JAVEWA010000729.1:0-3272 GCA_034004785.1 Polyangia bacterium | reverse complement strand
AGCAGGTTCCCCATGCTGTCGCAGAAGATCAGGTCCTCGTCCCTCCGCTCCCCCTCCCCCGCCTTCACCCGTTCGCGCCTCTTCAGCCCCCAGCTCCTGCCATTGCCCAAGCCCCCGCCCCGACCCCCGCCCCGGCCCCCGCCCCCGCCCCTGCCCGCGCCCCAGCGCCCGCCCACGCTCCCGTTCCCGCTCCCTCCTCCGCCCCCGCCGCCCCGTCTGAACGGCAAGGGCGCCCGCAGCAGCGCCGCCACCGTCGCCTCGCTCAGAGGGATCGCCCGGGTCCGCCCGTTCTTCGGCGTCCCCATGAGCCCCCGCGCCACCGCCCGCCGGACCACGAGCTGCCCCACTTCCAGGTCCACGTCTCCCCAGCGAAGCGCCAGCAGCTCCCCCTGCCGAAGCCCCGAGCGAAACGCCAGGGTGATCATCGGCCGCCACTCCTCCTCGGCGGCCGCGAGCAGCCGCTCCGCCTCCTCGAAGTCGAGGAAGTCGAAGCTCTGCGGCGGCACGCGCAGCCACTTGATGGGCGGCACCACCGGAATGATCTCCCACTCCACCGCCACGGCCAGCAGCCGCCTTAGCACCGTGAGCTGGTTGTTGATGGTCTTCGGGCTGAGGTCGAGCGCGAGCTTCTGGCTCTTGTACCGCTCGATATCCCGCTGCTTGATCTCGTCCAGCCGCATCTGCCCGAAGGCCGGCAGCAGATGCCGCCCCAGGATCGACTCCTTGCTCTGCACCTCTGAGGGCTTGTTGTTGGTCTGGGCATAGACCGTCATGAACTCTTCCGAGAAGGTCTTGAAGGTCGGCACGGCCACCTCAATCGCCTCAATCGCCCCGGTCGCCATGGCCGCCCCGGTCGCCCCGGTCGCCGCGGTCGCCCCGGTCGCCCCGGTCGCCCCGGGCTTCAAGCTCACCGCGGTCGCCCCGAACTTCAAGGTCGGTGCGGTCGGCACTGTCGGCGCGGCCGCCCCCTCCTTCTCGAGTGCATCCTCCTTTCGTCGCTGGGTGTAGGTTCCCTTGAGCAGCTGCTGCCGGATCTGCCGCTCGTACTGCTCGGCCCCTTTCCGGGTGTTCACCGGGGAGGCCTTACGCACGCGCTGCAAGCTGCCGTCAGGATGATCGAACACGATGTCCACTCGCCAATAGAAGCGCTCCTTGCCCGTCTTTGGACACCGGAAGCGCTCGCGTCTCACACTCATCGAGATCTCCTCTTCGAGCGAGAAACGCAGCCTTGACCGCTACTTAGCCAGCTTACAACAGCTGCCCGGCCTATGCGAATGGTTCTCCCGACCCGCTGGACACCCGGGATCTCCCCCCGTCCGATCGCCGAGTACACCGTCTTGCGCTCCACCCTCAGCAGCTCCGCCAGCTCGTCCACCGTCAGCACCGCCGGAGCTTGCTCCTCCTGCGCGCACACCAGATCGTCGATCTGTGGATCGGTCCCAGTCATCGTCGCTCCTCCGCATCCGTCGCCGCCCGTGACGTCATCGACACCACCTTGGCCCCCGGGAACGCCGCGCAGATCGTCGCCAGCGTTATCGAGTGCTCCACGCTCAGCTCCCGCCGAGCCGCCCCCGTATAAACCGGCACCACCCACACTTCCCCGACCTCTTCTGACCGGATGCACACCTCCACGCCGAGCGCCTTGAACGACGCGACCTCCTCGTCCGTCACGTTCCTGACCAGGGGAAGCCTGGGAGGCCGAGCCGCCGGTGCCGGTGCCGGTGCCGGTGCCGGTGCCGGTGCCCATGCCGATGCCGGTGCTGCCACCTGCCCGGTGGCCCTCGATGCTGGCTCCTTCCCGGATCCACGGCGCGGCAGCTCTGCCGGGATGGCATTGCCGAACAGGTCCCGAACCACCGGCTCAGCCGACCCCGCCTCGCATGGCTTCACCTGCGGTGACAGCGCTCCGCAATTAACCCTCACCCACTCAACGCAGGCCGTCTGCGCCCTGCCGGCGCGTGCGCACAGCCCGCCATCTAGGTAGTTCACGCACCGCCTGCCCTCTCCCGAACGCTCGTAGCGCGGGCAGGTGATCCCTCGGTTCGCCTCGTCACTCATCGAGCTCTGCCTCCAGATTCAGTCTCTATGGAGGCAAAGCCCCGCCCCGCCGCACCCGGGACACGCACTCATGTACTCCCGGCGCCGGATTCACCGTTCACCCCCCCGAACGGCAGGCCCCTCACTCGGATCTCATTGACATCCACCCCCCTGCGCCGATCATGGACCGGCGAATCGCAACTACCCATCCGCCACCGGAGGCATGCCCATGCCCATCTACGTCGTTCGCTGGCCGGAGCCACTCGTCAGCCTCATCAGCGCCAGGGACGAAGAGGAGCTCATGTACCGCCTGGACGAGGCCGCCGATCCCGGCGGGTGCACCTGGCAGGTCTACAAGGGGCCCATCTGGGTGGACTTCGAGCTCCCGGTCAAAATCGACATCGGCGACCCCAAGGACAAGCGCCGGCCGCTGGCCCCCGAAGACGTCGAGGTCGACGTAGGCGGGCTCGCACAGAATCCCTGGCAGCTCGTACCAACCGATCCTCAGGCCGGCGACACACCCCACGAGATGTACGACCGGATCCGGAGGTTCGCCTTCCCGGCGCTACAGCGCATTCTCGAGAACCCTCCGGATGGCGATCCCGAGTCCCTCGACCTGGATACCGTGAAGGCGGCCGTGACCGAGGATCTTCAACCGCTCCTCGAGTACACCTGGCGCCAGGCCCAGCTCGAGGCCCGCGACGACCCGGAGGCCGAGCTCATGCGCCAGATGGGCGTCACCGTGAAGTTCGGGGGGTTGAGGTCTTCAGGCCTGGGCGATGCCAATTCCACAAGCAGTGGTTGCGACCACGATCCGGTCGACAAGTGACCTCAGCTTGACATCGTCCGTCAACGGCGAGAAATCGCGGCCTCAATGGCAAGATTGGGTGGCCCGCAGTGGATACAGCCTGCGAGCACACCTTCGTCACCCAATGGCCGAACCTTCTTCATCGCTGCACCCGTGAAACGATGGTTTTATGCGGAAAATCCAGACGCTGACTCATACGCGGCCGATCACCCCCACATCAATGAGCGCCTGCAGGTGATTCCGCAGGGTTAGTGGAACCGGCCCGCCATGAATCGCAACCCCGGCTTCCATGTTCTTCTCCAAAGCGTAACCAGTGAGGTTGGCACTCGTGATGAAGGCGCGCTCGCCGTCGACCACTGCTACCTTCGCGTGGACCTTACCGTCCACGAAGGGCTCGGGCTTTTGCTTCCATGTGTAGATCTCGGCA
>JAVEWA010000090.1:0-15276 GCA_034004785.1 Polyangia bacterium | reverse complement strand
ATGGCCGAACTCTCGACAATTGCGCCGTCTGCATTGGTCATGGGAGGAAACTGCGTCCATTTTGGCGCGGAACAGACCGGCGACCACTCCTCTGAGTAGACTCCAGGAGCTCCGACCTTGTAGGTGAAGCACCAGGCATTCTGATCGTAGGGGTCGTCAACCTGATTGCGCCAGAACTGGAAGACGTCGGTGTACAGAATGTTGCTCTGCCGATAGAGGATGTCGCCGCTAGCGGTGCTCCCCACGATCCACTCTCCGCCGCAGTGGAAGGCCACGCTGGACTCCAGCCCGCCTTGCACCTTCCAGTAGGTTTCCTCGGCTCCCTTGGGTTCACAGGAAAGCCCCTGGCGAAACGCAATGTCGAACTCATCGTACTCGAGGGCCCCAGCCACCACGACCGGAAGGAAACCCTCCCCGCCGTAGTAGGCGACGTAGTTGTCGTCATCGACGTGTACCACGAGGTCGCTCGCCAGGACACGGCGGTCGCTCAGGTATGGCCTGAGCACTACTGCCCAGGTACCGCCCATGTCCCGGGTGGCCACCGGCTCAAGCTGGATGTGCTGCGGCTCCAGGCCGAGCAGATCCGCAAAGTAAGCGAGGAACTTGTAGGCGATCTGCACCGCCGAGTCGGATGGCGAGAAAGTCGGAACCCATATCTTGAGGGACGGGGCTGTAATCTGGAGGACAGTGCTCTTCTCAATGCCGAAGTGGACCCTCGGCCACTGGCCTGAGGCGATTAGTGCCCACACTTCCGGGTCGTCCACAACCCCGACCGCCACATCGTTCACATAGATTTGGTACTGATCCTCGATAACCTGCACTGCCGACAGTGGGCTTGGCCTCGTGAGCCCGAGAGTCCTGTAGGGTGACTCTACCCAGTCGAGAACCTTGACCTTGCCTGAGGACCGCTTGGTTCTTGCGAGTTCGACCCGCGTCTTGAAGAGATACAGGTCCTGCCGGAGCGCCAGCCCTACATCGTCGGCACCGTTCCAGGCGAGCCTGAGCGAGCTAGTGCCGGGTTGGTTCACCGGCCATGCGCCACTGATGGTGCGCACGGCTTCTGGCTCGCCAGGAGCCTCGATGGTCCACGTGACCCGGGTCTCGAAGTCGAACTGCCTCGAGGCCAGCCCGGGCAACTCAATCACGTCCACGCTCAGGTCGAGCTGGCTTTGCTCGGACGGTGGGTAGAACGGATCGGGCGAATCCCGCAGGCTCTCAATGACGATCTTCCCCTCGGAGCCCAGCAATGGAGGTAGGACAGCCCGGAGGTCAACAGTCTTTCCATTCATAATACGGTAGACTGTGGGATCGCAGGCATCACCCAACCCATCTCCGTCCAGATCAGCTTGATCTGGGTTCGGAAGAGCAGGACAGTTGTCCACCTCGTCTGGTATCCCGTCCCCGTCGCTGTCCAGTGGCGCAGGAGGCAGGCAAGTCTGGGCACCGTTCCAGTGGGCAAGGATCTCCTGTGGAGTTCTCGCGATGTCAGAGAGGCGGATCTCATCCATCGAGCCTTCGAGGAAGGTGTTGGAAGGCCTTCCACCGACCTTGTAGTCCTGTGGCGAGGCGAGCTGGATGGCCGATTCGAACTGGGAATACACTTCACTTCCATCGAGGAAAATGCGCAGCCCGTTCCCGTCGTAGGTCACCGCAATGTAGTGCCAGGCGCCGTCGTCGAGCTCGATGTCTCCCAGCTCGGCGTGCGCGATCTCCCAGGTGTACCCATCCCCGACGCCCGCGTCGATGCGGTCGACACCAGACCCTGTTCCGAGCTGAGTTGCCACAAAGCAGTTGATAAAGCCCGCGGTGAAAATCTGCGCGTAGCCGTCCACGCCATCACCGTCGATGGGCTGAACCCACATTTCGACGGAAAGCTGGTTTTTCGGGAAGGTGTTCCACTCTTCGCCGCTTGCATAGTCCTGGTCGGCGCTCGTGAAGTAGAGGCCATGGCCGAACGGGGTCTCGACCCACTCAGGATCAGCCACTTCCTCTACTGCAGATGGCCCAAGGGTCAGGTCGCGTCCGTTGCCCGAGCTGTCGTACGCGATCTGGCCCTGTCCCTCATTGAAGTGCCAGAGTGCAACCGTGTTCGAGTCGGAAGCGAGCTCACAGGAGCCCTGTGCCTTCGCGGCGGAAGGCCCCCAAGTAAGAAGCACTTGGCACGCCGCAAGAAAGACCGCCGTCCTGAACAGTTGATAGAGGTTGCTCGCGGACGAGAACGGTCCTGGGGGTGCGCAGGGCTTCGACGTGCACCCCCGCCCAATATCCACAAGGGACCGCGTGGTACTGCTGGACATTGAGCCACGGCGCCCCATTGCTTCCTCCCTCATGTCGCCCTCCATTGGGTTTGCCTCTTCGACTTGGACTAGGCCTCTGCCCTCATCCTTCCCCGCTGTGGCGTTAGGAAGACACTCGCCTAGAAGTAGTCGCCCTCTCGCGACCACGCCAACTCCGACCCAGAATGCCTTCACGCCGCTCGCCACAATACCCTCGCGACTACCTGGCTCCTCGCCAGGGGTACTTGATGTGACCTACATACCTTATCACGACGAGCTTCCGGCTCCAATACACCCTCAACGCGCCCATAATCGTCGGGCCTCTTCTTGGCGCGCCGCTTGCTAAGGCGCCGAGCCGGCCGCCCGCAGCTCCGCCGAGGGCCACGGGGGGCCGCCCGGGCCCGTCGCTGGCCGCAACGCCAGGTAATTCTGCGGAATGAGCGGACGCAGGGCCCAGTGCTCCCGGCCGGGAGCCACGGCGGCTGCCTCGGCTGGGCCTGCATGGTTTTTGCGCCCAGGCGTGGGGTCAGCCTACGCCGGGGCCGGGTCCCTGCCAGGCGCCCGCAGCTCCCTTGCCAGCTCCCGCAATCGCCCCCTGGCCACCACCATCTCCTCGGCAAAGGGCAGACCCCGGTAGAGCTTGAGCACCCAGCCACGGGCGTGGTGCACGAGTCGGCCCGGCAGATTGAAGAGCCGGAAGCGCAGCGTCTTGGGTCGTGCGTCCTGGAGCGTCGTGGGCAGGGCGACGGTCTTGAGCAGTACCAGCAGGTTGTGCACCAGGAGCTGGATGCGCCACCAGGCGGCGTTGACACCGAATCGTCCGCAAGACAGCACGCCGCCAGCCAGGTCGTTCTTGACCACGTTGTGGCCGTACTCGACGGTCCCTTGCTTCTCGCGATGCCAGCGCAGCAGGTGCTCGCCATGCCAGTCCATATTGGTCACTACGGCGAAGTGCCGCCAGGCGAGGGGCTCCTCCTGCTCGAAGAGGTCCTTCTGCCGTGACCGCACGCGGATGGCCACGTAGCGCAACGGCGTCCCGAGCTTCTGGTGATTGCGCGCCCAGTCCGGGACGAAGTCTGGCACCTCGGCCCACTGCCGCTCCTCGGTGCGCTCGGCCCGCTCGTTGAAGTTGCGGTAGGGCTGCCAGGCCGACACTGGCAGGTGGCGGACCTGGGCCTGCAAAGCCTCGCTCATGTCCGCCGAGACGGCGAAGCGAATGCCTTGCACCGCGGCCCAGGTCAGCGCCGCTTCGTTGTACAGGGCCGAGTCGGCCCGCAGGAAGCGCTCGGTCACCGTGGCGGGCAGGCGCGCAAAGGTAGCCTGCAAGAAGACCTTGGCTTCAAACTCTGCGTTGACGTTGCCGTCGCGGAACTGGTCGTGGAGCCAAAGGCCCAGCTCAGCCCACCAGGCCATTTGGGGCTGGTAGCCGCGGGTGCCCTCGTAGGCACCAGCGCCCGCTCCTTGTGGGCTTCGATGATGCTGGCGTCCACATCGATGGTGGCGCGGGTCGGCAGCGCGCGTTGCCGCACGGCCTCCACCGCACGGAGCAGCAAGTCCGCGAGCGCTTGCAGGCCGGGGCCCTCCGAGCGGACCTGTGCTTTGCCGCGCATCGACAGGAGCGCAGCGTCTTCATCGCCAAGTGGCCGACCGTCTGTGGTTTGGTGGCAACGGCACAGGAAGTCCTTGGCCAGGGTCGAGCTCGAGGGATCGAAGCCGAGCAAACGGCTGTTGCCGTGGTCGGCGCGCAGCGTGTCCAGACCGCTCACATGGTCACCACAGGCGCATCTGAGCGCGATGAGGCTCAGCAGATGTCGCCGCACGGGCGCGACCGTCTGGTAGCCCAACACGTCACGCAGTGGCCGCAAGGCCTTGGCCGGCAGCACAGCAATGGCCGCTTCGACGGCCAGGGGCAGCCCGGCGTGGGCGGTGACGGTTTCCGCCCGTGCGACGAGTTCGATCTTGAAAGGGAGTAGACCTTGCGCGATGCTTATCTTGACACTCCGCTTGCCCCCGAGAGGGGGCGAGGAATGGTGTGAAGTAACTCCAGGAGTGCCACCTTCTCTCCCCGGTATACAGCCCCTTGTGCAAGGCGCTGAGAAGAGAGGAGAAGCCCGGCGTAGATGCCGTGCTCTCCGCAACTCTGCCGTCACAGGCAACGCTGCCGAAGCCGATACCCCATCGCGCTGACCCTATCGGCCAGGCCATCGATGCGCTGCTGCTCGACGCGACCAATCACTCCAAAGGCCACGGCGGCCTCAAGCAGCGCCCGCACGTCGTCGCAACTCCCCAGGGCCACGGTGAGCAGGTGAGCGCGGTCTCTGCCCGTGCGCCGCATGGCCTCGGCGAGATTCTGGAGCACAGAGGCCAGCGACTCTGTGAGCTGAGCGCCGAGACGACGATTGAACCGGCCGAGCCGAGGGGAGAGCGGCCGACAGCTCGCGATGAGCGTCAGGGTGACCTGGTAGATGTCCAGCGACCTGGCTGAGCGGGGCACGGCGGCTACGGCGATGGACGGAGTGGACATGGCGACCTCCTTGGCTGGGGCCCAGGCGGGAGCGCTGGGCCGTTTGCCAAACCCAGGCGCAGAGCGCGTGACAGGCCGGGGGCGCAGGGGCTCACCTGGAGGCTCGGTCGTATTCTCGAGACCTGGGGACAGCGGGTGGTGGAGCGAATGCCACCCCGGCCTGGCGCGGGCTGTGCGCAGCAAGGGGCAGACGGCCCGGCGCGCCCGCCGTCGCCTGGCCTCGGTCACCGGTCACCGGTCGCCGGAGACCGGCCGCCCGGCTCCGGGCCCGGCTGCCGGCCTTCGGCCGCCGGCCGCCGGCTGCCGGCCTTCGGCCGCCGGCCGCCGGTTTCACCCAGCGGGTGACATCCGAGCGAGAAGCAATTCTGGAGCAGAGGAGGACCACGCGGTCCGCTGACGCGCTTCACGGATTTCCGGACCGACGATCAGGGACTGGCGGGAGACACGAGCATGCTTCTCTCACCGAAAGGACCTGACGAGTCCTGGATGTGACCGTTTGGTTAAGGAGGAAACTAGCGCTGAGGCAAGTTGCAGAGATCACTAGCCGATCCCAGCTCAGACTACAATGTTGTGTTTTTATCACAGAAATGCTCGTTTTGTAGCTAGCGAAACAAAAGATTATGGTGTCTCAGTACACATTCTTGTTGCACCCACATCGGAATTTCAGCTATGCTGGATTCCAGGATTGACGTGATACAGGAGCAGGAAACAGTTGACACGAGGCGAGGCCTGGACTAGACGCTTCAGCTTCAGCGGGGCGTAGCGCAGCCTGGTAGCGCGTTCGGTTCGGGACCGAAAAGTCGGAGGTTCAAATCCTCTCGCCCCGATTCTCTCCCGGCTCCAGGAGATCCGGGATGCCGGGTGTCAGGATGGGGTTGCGATGGCTCAACTAAGTCTCCTGGTGGTTGACGACGACAAGGACGTCTGTGAGTACCTCGAGGACTTCCTGGTCCACGACGGCTACAAGGTCCGCAGCATCAACGATCCCACGACCGCGCTCGAAGAGCTGAAAAACAGTGAGTATCATGTGGTCATCCTGGACCTCATGATGCCCAAGCTGAACGGCATCGATCTGCTCAGCCAGATCCGCAGGGTGGATGGGGACGTGGCGGTGGTGATCCTGACCGGCTATCCATCCCTGGAGTCGGCCACCGCCTCCATCGAGCACGACGTCAGCGCCTACATCAAGAAGCCTTTCTCCATCGACGAGTTCAGGGAGGTCCTGCTTCGCATCGCCAAGAAGAAGGGCCTGGTGCTCCGCAAGGAAGACGAGCTTCACATCACAATCGGCAGGAACATCCGCGACATGAGAAAGACCAGAGGTCTGACCCTGAAGCAGATGTCCCGCCGCACCAACCTCTCGGTGAGCCTGCTTTCGCAGATCGAGCGGGCCGAGTCCTCTGCTTCTGTCTCCTCCCTGTTCAAGGTCGCCACCGCGCTGGACGTCAAGATCACCGATCTCTTCGGCGACTACTAGACAGGCTCGCCCCCTCTGTCCCAGGGCGAGAGCCTTGGGCTCGCCGCTGGGCTTCGGCCGCGTAAGCTGTGCTAGACTGCCGCGGTGAACCACACCGACACGAACCGGATCCTCTTCTTCGCAGCCCTGGGCGTTCTCCTGCTGGATCTCGAAGGCCCGGCGGCCATGAGGCCAAGTGACCATGGCGCATCCTCGGCCAGGGCCGCTCCAGGCGGACGGCTCGCCCGTCCAAGGGCCGCTCCCGCCCGGAGGTCGCCTCCAGCCCGCCCATGGGAGGACAGGGAGCTCGGGAGGCTGGAGACCGAGGCGCTAAGGCAGGCCGCCACGCCCCAGGGGGTGGTCCCGGTGCTGGAGATGGGCGCCCTCTACCCCCGCCTGTCTGGCGGGATCCTCGCCCCGGCGGCTCGCCGGTTGCTCGCTCGAAGACCCCACCCCCTGGTGAGTGACGCTCTCATGTGGATCCGCCTCGCCCAAGCCAGGGACAGGGGCGATGTGCGGGAGGCGGCCCGTCTGGTGGAGAGCCTGGGCCTTCTGACCGACACCTGGTGGATGCTCGGGCCCTTTGACAACGAGGGCGGCGCGGGTATGCGCCGCCGCCAGGCCCCGGAGCTGGCGGCCTCAGCCCCCTTGCCCAGCCAGAAGTCCTACACCGGCAAGAACCAATCGGTCGCCTGGCGTCGCCTGCCCCCAGTCTTCCTCGACGGGCTCCTGAGGCCTGGCGAGCTCCTCGAGTCCCCGGAGAGCAGCGTCCTATTGCTGCGCACCGACATCGTCGCTCCCAGGCCGCTTCAGGCCGCCCTGCGCCTCGGCACCTCCGGCCCCTACCGCCTCTACTGCAACGGGGCGCTGGTCGGGCAGCGGACCGTCACGAGACCCCTCCGGCCGGACCAGGACAACATCGGCGTATCGCTCGTCAAGGGAAGGAACGCCTTGCTCCTCGTGGTCGGCAGCGAGGGTGGCGCCCCAGAGGCGGTGGTGAGGATCACCGCTCCCTCGGGAGGCGCCCTGCCTGGCTGGAGCGCGGGCCATGTGCCAGAGGCAGAGCCGGCCACAAGGGGCGGATCGAGGCCCAAGGGGCCCCGGAAGGGCGGCGCAAGGATCTGGCCCCAGGAGCCCCCTCGGGGCAACGATGGGGACGGCGTGACCGTGGTGGGCGCCTGGCCCAAGCCCGAGCCCGGCCCAAAGGTCGTGTCCGTGCGCCAGGCCCTCGAGGATGCGGCGAAGCGCCTCCCCAAGGACCCCTCGATCCATGCCGCCCTCGCGCGCTTCCACCTGGCCGTCTCCCCCGATGATCCTCGGGAGGAGCGCGCCCTGGCCTCTGCCAGGACCGCGCTCTCCCTCGGACCATCGGCCCAGGCCCAGCTGCTGCTCGCGCGGTGCCAGGGCCAGACCGACGCCCAGCGCCAGGCGCTCGGTGAGGCCCTCAGGCTCGATCCCCTCCAGGTCGAAGCCCTCTTCGAGCTGGCCGAGCACGACTTCTCGAGGGGGCGGCACCACCGCGCCGAGGAGCTCTTCAGAAAGACCCTCGCAGCGGATCCTGGCTTCCTCCTGGCGGAGCTCCGGCTGGCGGAGCTGGCCCTCGTGCGCAGGATGCCCTCTCTCGCCAGGGGGCTCCTCGTCTCGCTCCTCGAGCGCTACCCCGGGCGGCAGGACGCGATCGAGCAGCTCGCCGCGGTCGAGCAGGAGCTCGGACTCGGCCAGGTGGCAGTGAAGAGGATGGAGGCCCTGCTCGGCCTTCGCCGGACCAGCCAGACCCTTCTGCACCGGCTGCTCGCGATGGCGCGAACGAGCCTCGACGGTGCCCGGGCCGAGCACTGGCTCGGCGAGATGGTGAAGACGAGGCCCGACTGGATGTGGGCCAGAGAGGAGCTCGCCAGCTCCCTGGCGGCCCGCGGCGCACCGGAGGAAGGCATTCGAACCCTCAAGGATGCCCTCTCGCTAGCGCCGAGATCACACCGCCTTCAGCGGGCTCTCGCCCGGGTCGCGCTTAGGGCCGGCCTCGTGCCCCTGGCCCTCGGCGCTCTCAAGGCCGCGCTGGAGATCCGGCCTCAGGACCTGGCCGCCGCGCAGCTCCGGGCCTACCTGGAGCGGCAGGGACCGGACCCGCTCGTGTCGCGCTCGGCCGTGGATGCCCTGACCCTCGCCAAGCAGGCCTGGGCGGGGCCCCTCGGCAAGGAGGACGCCGAGGTGCTGCACCAAGGCATCTCCTACGACGTGCTGCCGAGCGGTCTCTCCCGCCGCTTCGCGCAGCAGGTGGTCCTCATCCACAATCGAAAGGGAGTCGAGGCCTGGAGCTCCCATCACCTGGACTACCTGCCCGACACGCAGCACCTGGAGGTGCGAGTGGCGCGGATAATCAGGAGGGACGGCTCGGAGGTGGAGGCCGCGCGCTCCGACGTCTCCCTGGGGGATCCCTCGGCGCGCCTCTACTACGACCGGCGGCTCATGGTGATCCGCTTTGGCGGGCTGCGGCCCGGAGACGCACTGGAGATCCAGACCCTGCTCTCCGACATACCCGCCGGCAACCAGTTCAAGGACTACTTCGGCGCCCTGATCGGCCTCGGAGCGCAGGCGCCCGTGAGACACCTTCGAGTGGCGGTCAAGCTGCCACCAGGGCGAACCCTCCATGTGAACAAGCCGAGGCTCGCGGGCCTAGCCCACCGCGTCTCGAGCGGCCGCGAGGGCACGCTGCACCTGTGGGAGGCGAAGGGGATCGAGCCGGTTCAGCCAGAGCCCATGGGGCCGGGCTGGGCCGAGTCGCAGCCCTACCTCCACATCTCCACCTTCCGCTCCTGGCCGGAGGTCGCCCGCTGGTACTGGGGCCTCGTAAAGGAGCAGTTCCACTCGGACGACGCCCTGCGCATGGCTGCCCGGGAGGCCACCAGGGGCGCCACCACCGCGCGCGAAAAAGTCCTGGCGATCTACCACCTGGTGGTTAAGAAGACCCGCTACGTGGCCCTCGCCTTCGGAATGCACACCTACAAGCCCTACTCGGCGCCCCAGGTCTTCGCCCGCAAGTTCGGCGACTGCAAGGACAAGGCGATGCTCATGGCCGTGATGCTCCGTGAGGTGGGCATCGAGAGCCACCCGGCCCTCGTTCGAACGAGGCCGGGCGGCCAGCTCGGTGACCACCCGCCCTCGCTGGCGGTCTTCGATCACGCAATCTTGTTCGTGCCCGCACTCGACCTCTGGCTGGACGGCACGGCGGAGCGGACGGGCTCAGGGGAGCTGCCCTGGGCCGACCAGGGGGTCGCCGCCCTGGTGATCGACGGCAAGGACGGCAGGCGCACCACCACTCCGGTCCTGCCGGCCAGGGCGAACCAGTCGGAGCGGAGCCTGGAGCTCGTCCTCTCGGAGGACGGGACCGCCGACGTGGTGGACCGCCTCGTGATCTCGGGACAGGAGGCTCCCTGGTGGCGGCGCTCCTTCACGGATCCACAGACCCGGCGCCGGGAGTTCCAAAAACTCGTGGGTGGCGTCTTCCCAAGGGCGGAGGTCTCCTCTGTCCAGATGTCCAACCCCGACGCCCTGGAGCAGCCAGTGACCATCGAGGCTCGCTATCGCGTCCCTGGCCTCGCCCGGATCGTCGGGGAGAACCTGTCGCTGGACCTCGGCCTCACGGAGGCGCCCCTCTCCCAGCAATTCGCCCCGCTGTCCTCGCGCACCCAACCCGTGGAGTACCGCTTCCCCTTCTCTCAGAAGGTCACGGTGACCCTGCGCTGGCCCAAGGCCTACCGCCTGGTCAAGGCCCCACCCACCTCCACCATCGGAGAGCTCGGTGGCGCGGCCGGACCATCGCTGGCTGCCACGCAGAGCGTGGCGCCAGCGCAGGGCCGGCTCACCCTCGCTCGCTCACTGGAGGTGAAGAGGCACCGCTTCTCCAGAGCCGAGTATCCGGCGCTCCGGCGCTTCTGGGTTCGCGCCGATCAGCTCCTCGGGGCCCCGCTGGTCCTCGGGCGGTCCGGAGGCGCGCGATGACCCACGAGCGAAACAGCGCGCCCAGGGCGTCATGCCTGGCCTCGGCATGCCTCTTGCTCCTTTCACTAGCGGCGGGCTGCCCCGCCAAGCGCGGGCCAGAGCGCCCGAGACCGAGGGTCTTCGATCCCCACTCGGCCATGCGCGCCCTGAGGGAGAGGGCCTCCTCGCTCCTTGGCTCGAGGCCCGCCGACCTCCCGACGCAGGCCTCGGCCCTGAGGGACCTGGGCTGGTTCCTCTGGATCCACCTCGGAGACTCGGATGCCGCCAAGGCCGAGTGGACCAGGGCAGAGCGGCTCCTCGCGGGCTACGATGGCGAGGCCCGCCCGGCGGCTCCCTGGCTGAAGGCCGGCCTGGCCTCCATGGCAGACCAGGACCTGGCGGTAGGCGAGGCCGCCCGGCTCTGGGCAGAGGTGCTCCTCGAAATCTCCCGCTCGCGAAGGGCGCCTCGCCTCGCTCCAATACCGGGCGAAGACCTCGACCGCCTGGCCACCTGGGCAGGAGCCCGCTTCCTGGAGCAGCTCCGCCACCTGGCAGAGCCCTTCCCCGACGCGGAGCTCTCACGCCTCGCCGGTGAGGATCTCCCGCCGCTCGTCAGGGCCTCCTTGACTCAAGCCCGCCTCGGCCATGCCCGGCGGGCAGGCGACGCATCTCTCCTCGGGCGCCTCGCCGCCGAGGCGGGCTGCCCGGCCTCCTACCGGCTGTCGAAGCGCTTTGGCCGCTTCCCGAGGCTGGATCTCGGCTCCCCCTTCCCCCCTGAGACCCAGAGAGGACCGCTCCCTGGCGAGCCGAGGACGGCCCTCGGCTGCCGGATAACCCTGCGGAGCGAGGACGGCCGGGGCGGAGTGCGCTACCTCGAGACGACGGTCGGCTCGGCCCGGGGAGGCCCGGCCCTCCTGCAGCTCGCCTGGCAGGAGCCGGCTGTGATCTGGGTCAACGGTAAGAAGGTTCACGGGCCAGATCCCGAGGACTCGCCCCGCCCCATGGTGAGGGTCCTCGCCTTGACCTTGCTCCCTGGCGAGAACCGGGTGCTCCTCAAGCTCCCCGTGGGAGCCTCGCCCAGGGACCTTCAGCTCCTGGTGGCTCCGGATCGTCAAAGGAGCGAACGAGGCGAGGCGCCCCGGCCGCATCGAGACCCAGCCGAGCCCGCCGGGCATGCCCCTCCGAGGGTGCGAGAGGCCCTCGACGCCACGTACGGACCCCTCGGAGCCTTCCTCGAGGTGCAGGCGGCGCTCTACGTGGGCCTGCCGGACGCCGGCCGCGAGGCGCTCGTGCGCCTCATCGCCGCGGCGCCGCGCTTCTCCTTGGCGCGTCTGGCCTCGGCCCAGCTCGAGGAGAGCGACCCGCTGCAGCCGCCGGACCTCGCGAGGGAGCGGGCACGCCCCCACCTCTCCAGGGCCCTCGCCTTGAGGCCTGCCGCCGCCAGGGCGCGCCTGCAGCTCGCCTCAGCCCTCCGGCACCAAGACAAGAGCAAGGACGCCCTGGTCCTCGTGGACGCCGCCCCCAAGGGCGACTCGGACGCCGCGAGGCTGCTCGAATACGCCAGGATCCAGCTCTTCGTGGACCTCGGCTGGCGGAGCCTCGCCTCTCGCCGGGCCGAGGCCCTCGCGCGCAGACAGCCGAGGTGGCTCGCGGCCTGGCAGCTCCATCACCGCCTGGCCCTCGGAGAGCACGCCCCGGCGGCGAAGATCGCGGCAAAGGCCCTGGTCGCCCTGGACTCCACCAGCCTCGCCTGGGCCCGGACCCTCGCCGCCCAGGGCCGGCTCGTCGAGGCCATGGCAGAGCTCGTCAGGATCTCCGCCATCGCTCCTGGCCTGGGCTCAAGCATGGAGCCCTCCCTCCTCCGCCGCATGGGAAAGGACAGGGAGGCTCGCGACAAGCTCGCGAGGCGCCTCGCCGCGTCTTCCTGGGATCCAGAGCGGCGCCTGGCCCTGGCCGACGTGCTGGTGGCCCTCCGTGAGAAGAACGCGGCCATCAAGATCCTCACCGAGGGGATGGCCGCGCACCCAGAGCATGGAGACTATCGCAGGGCCCTGCTGGCTCTCGGCGAGCCGCACCCCCTTGGGGCCCACAGGGTGCCTGGCGAGCAGGCCATCGCCGAATACCGCAAGGCCGCCTGGTCGCCCGGCGCCAAACCCGTGTTCGTGCTGGACCGCTCCGTCATCAAGGTCTTCCCCTCGGGCGGGCGGCTCCTCCTCACCCACCAGATAGTGCACCTCCGCACCAAGGAGGACGTCCACGGCTACGCAGAGGTCCGGCTGCCCCCCGGGGCAGAGATCCTAACCCTGCGGACGATGAAGGCCGACGGCTCCACCAGGGAGCCGGAGGAGATCGGCGGAAAGCAGAGCCTGAGCCTGCCGGACGTGGACGTGGGCGACTTCATCGAGGCCGAGTACGTCACCGCCGCGCCTCCCGAGGCCTGGTGGAGAAAGGGGGGCTTCTACGGAGACACCTTCACCTTCAGATCCGTGGCGGCCCACTTCTTCCGCTCGGAGCTGGAGGTGGTCACGGACGCAGCTCAGAGGATCACCTGGTCGCGCCTCGGACCCGCGCCCGAGCCAGTCGAGAAGGAGGCCGGGGGCCTGAGGGTGACACGCTTCACCGCCATGCGCATGGCGCGGCTCGAGCCCGAGGTGGCCTCGTCGAGCCTCGTCGGAATCCTGCCCTCGGTCCAGGCGGGCCAGGGGGTGAGCTGGCCGGACTACCTCAGGCAGCGCAGGGAGCTGACCTTCGGCTCGGCAACGGCGAGCCACGCGGTGCGGGTAATCGCCAAGCAGATCTGCCACGGCGCGCCCTCCAAGCGCGCCCGGCGGGCCTTCGACTGGGTGCAGGCGAACATCGAGGAGCAGGGGGCGCTCCACGTGTCTGCCGCCGAGACTGCGACGAGGCGCTCTGGATCCCGGTTGAACCTGCTCCGCGCGCTCCTCGCCGAGTGCGGCGTCTCGGGCTCGGAGATCTCGCTTGCCTGGCCGAGGCACCTCGAGCACGCCGCCGGCGCCATCCCGCCCATCACCTCATTCTCCCAGCCCCTGCTGAGCGTCTCCCTGCCCGGCGAAGGCCGGGTGCACCTCTTGCCGCAGATCCAGCAAGCCCCCTTCGGGTACCTGCCCCCCACGCTGCAAGGGGCGCTGTCGGTTTCCCTCGGACGTCCATCGGAACCGCCTAGCAGGCTACCCGAGACCCCGGAGGCGGACGCCCACCACACCAGGCTCCAGGTGGTGCTCCAAAGGGACGGCGCGGCGGTCATCTCGGGGGAGGACTCCTTGCACGGGGTCCTGGCCCTGCAGATGCGGGCGGCGATCCGCAGCGTGCCTGAGAAGCAGCTCCGCCATGCCCTGGAGCAGGGCTTCTTCGGCCGCTACTTCGCCGGCGCGACCCTCACCATGCTCCGCTTCGAGCACGCCTCCTCGACGAGCCGCCCCCTCGTGCTCCGCTACCGCCTTTCGGTGCCCGCCCTGGCCCGGGCCGAGGACAAGCGCCTCAGCCTGAGCGGAGGGTTCTTCCCCGCCCGCGCCGGGCGTCAGTTCGCGGCCCTCCCTTCCCGAACCCTGCCTCTGCAGCTCGGCCCGGTGGGACCGCGCAGGATCATCTGCGACATCGAGGCGCCCAGTGGTTTCCACCTCGCGGACGAGCAAGCGAGCGTCACGGTCATGGACGCATCGGGCCACACGCGGATGCTCAAGCTGGGCGCTTCCCAGCCCCTCCATTTCGCCACTCCCTTTGGCACGGTGAAGATCAACCTCACGAAGACCGCCAAGGGCGCCCGCCTGGAGCGGTTCCTGCACGTGCCATACAGGGTCGTGCCCCCGGGCGACTACCAGGCCTTCGCCTCCATCGCCGCTGCCTGGGACAGGCTGGAGATCCCCGCGCTGACCTTCCAGAGATAGACCCGGCCGCCCAGCCACGGCTCTGGAGCCCGAGCGAAGGCACAGATGGCCCGGTGGGGCTGGCCTCACCTTGGGCTTTGTGCGAGAGTCGGGGGTGTCCCACCTGGGTCCGACAGATCCGCGAGCGGCCGCGTCGGCTGGTCCCCGAGGCGGCCGTTTGGGGAACCGGCGCCTGCTGGGGGTCGCGGCCTTGGTGGCGGCCACCCTCCTCGCCCTGCTCTGGCTGGACGCCCGAGGAGGCCGCGCGCTCTCCGAGCAGCGCATCGCAGTCTCCGTGGAGGAGAAAGTGCGGGAGGGGCTCAGGAGCCTCTCCGAGCCCTACCTCGACCCAAGGGGCAGGCCGCGCCTCCAGCTGGCGGTCCGCCTGGAGCCGAGGGGCCACGACTCCTGCCGCGCGGCCCTGGCAAAGGCCGTCGCTCGCAGCCCGGTGTTCACGCCGCAGGAGGACGCCACCACCAGGCTACAGGCGAGCTGCACCGTCGAGACCGCCAGCAGGGCTGCCTTTGCCACGATGGTCCGCCTCGAGCTCCGCCTGCTCGACCTCCCGCCTGGCCAGGTGAGCTCCAAGGTGGTCCGGGCGGAGCAGCAGCTCGTGGGGTTCCTGGCCCTGGTGCCGCCGCTACTCGCGGTGATCCTGGCCCTTTGCACGGGACGCATCATCCTCTCCATGCTCGCCGCCATTCTCTCCGCGGCGGTGGTGGCGCTCCTCTACCGCCCTGGCAGGCTCGATGCTCCCCTGGCCTCTCAGCTCCTCGGGCTCCCCCTCGATCTCGCCTACGCCACCTGGTGGGGCGCGAGGACCTACGTCATCGAGCCCACCTTCGCCCAGTTCAAGCTGCAGATCATGGCGTTCGCCGCCTCCCTGGTGGGCATGGTGGCGGTGGTCACCCGCGCGGGTGGAATCCAGGGCGTCCTCGGGCTCCTCGGACGGCTCCAGGGGAGCCCGAGGGCCTCGCAGCTCTCGGTGTACCTCATGGGCCTGGTGCTCTTCTTCGACGACTGCGCCAATACCCTGGTCCTAGGCAGCGCCGCGCGGCCCCTCACCGACGCCGCGGGCGTCAGCCGCGAGAAGCTAGCATTCATCGTGGACAGCACCGCCGCGCCCGTCGCGGGGGTGGCCATCATCTCCACCTGGAT
>JAVEWA010000089.1:0-15328 GCA_034004785.1 Polyangia bacterium | reverse complement strand
CCCGCAGGATCTCTGGTGGTTCACGCGCACGGGCACCATCATCTCGGGGAGCGCCACCACCTTCCAGCAGCGCCTCGTGGACTCGGCCCTCACCCACGCGATCTTCGGGACCGCGGCTGACTTCAATAACGACGACCGCATCGACCTCATCGCCCTGGAGATCATCAAGCCGGCCTACATCAGCGAGGCCTACTACTACAGCTACGAGAACACGGGGCTGCTCCACACCGCCACCTGCGCCGTCACCGAAGACCCTACGAACCCTGGCGGCTGCGCCTTCATCCGGCGCCTCGGAGCCAACTTGAACTCTCTCTCAACTGGCCAGTGGGTGGTGGGTACTGCCCGGGACTCGGTGGACGTGGACGGCGACGGCTTCAGGGACCTGACCTTCTACACCATGTCCTCCGGCGGAAACGTCGCCATCCCCGTGTACATCCTGACCGGTAACGGTGACGGGACCTTCGATGTCCCATCCACCCCACTGTTCTCCCACAACAGCGGCGGCTGCGGCGCCTCCCCTGCCAACACCATCCTCTTCGGCGACTTCGACGGCGACAGCCTGGGCGACGTGATCATCGGCCTGGACGACGACGGGGACCCGGGGAGCGCCTGGTTCTACAAAGGCCTGCTCCTTGGCGGCAACTTCTCCTTCGACTTCGCCCACTGCTTCGAGGCCTTCGACATCAACCCAGAGGAGACCGGCTCCGACAGGCCCGGCGCCACCGGCGCCGTCAGGGCCTTCGACTTCGACTTCGACGGGAACCTCGACGTGATGGTCGGGTGGAGGAACCAGAGCGCCACCGCGCCGCCCACCGAGACCATCCTGCTCCTCGGCAACGGCGACGGCACCTTCGCCGCCCCGATCCTGGTGAGGAGCTTCCCCACGACAGACTATGGCACGACCTTCGCAACGCCCCAGCGGCTCTGCGCCCGCTTCCCCATCTCGGCTCCGTAGGCTCTTTGGGATCTCCCGAAGGGGGTCACTACTGGACGATGGGGGCAGTAGTCGTCACTCCGGCCCCCCAGAAAGAGTAGCTCGTGGCCTCCACCAGGGTCCCCTGCCCCGAGGCCGGGTCGATGTTGATGAACTCGCCGAAGTCGGTGAAGCCGTAGATCTCACCGCCCCAGTAGGCGAGGCCCCAGATGGAGGAGAAGCCCGTCTCCCCTATCAGGGTGGCCTGGCCAGTGCCGGCGTTCACCGCCACCAGGACGTCGGTCGAGTGTGACGAGCTGGTGGCCGTTGCGAAGGTGCCCGCGCCCCGGACGTACACCAGGTCTCCCGAGGAGCCAAAGGATCCGTAGGCGCCGATGCGCGTGGACTGACCGGTGGTCGGGTCGATGGTGTAGTAGTCGCCGCTCTGGTTCACGCCCACCAGGGCCTTTCCGTTCGGATCCGCGCCCACGCCCTCCACCCAGGAGAGGCCGTTGAAGCCCGACAGCCCCGCCTGGAGCGGCGCGAGGTGGGTGCAGGCGGCTGTCTCCTTGTTCACCGAGAAGACGTGATAGAAGGAGATCCCGATCATGTTGCCGAGCTCGTCGATGGCGATGTCGGTCATCTGCTCGGAGCTATAGCCCGAGGGCCAGCCAAAGCTACCCACCGTGGTCACCTGGAGGGTGTTCGGATCGATCTCGAAGAGGACCGACGAGCTGTGGGCATAGACCTTGTCGGTGACGACGGGCGTGACGTCCGGCAGGGGGCCCGTGTCCGCGATAGTTTGAGCGTCGGCCGGCGGCCCACCATCCTTCTTGGTCCAGGGATCTTCCTCGAGCTTGCTCCCCCCACAGCCAGACGCAAGAGCGGCCAGAAGCAGGCAGGCCCAGGGCGCTAGAGGCAGGCGAAATCGGCGCGTGCGTCTCATCACTCTCTCACCTCCACCTGTCAGGTTGCCCCATCTTCACCACAGATGTAAAGCGTCAACCCCGGAAGGCCCTGTCGGCGGGTCGCTCGCAAGGGGCCTAAGGACAGGGGTTGGCCGCCCTGGGAGTGCCGTGATTGCCCGTCGAGTAGGCAGCCCCGGCCTGCTCCCAGTTGGCGGGATCGTCGTTTGAGGAGGCGTCCTGAGTATCCGGGCAGGACAGGTAGGCGGAGAAACCATCGGCGTATGGCCAGGCGGCCAGATCATAGGTCACGGCGTCTATCATCGAGCCGGTGCCCGTCTCCAGCGAAAGGAGGTTTGGCCCGTAGGGGTCGAGGGAGATCCCCTCGTAGAGCCAGTCCACCGCCGGGAGTCCGCAGTTCAATGCTGGCTCGCCAGTGGTGCCAAAGAGCACGTACTCGCCCGGGCCGACCAGCAGGGGCGAGTCGATGGGGTGGGAGCTGAGGCCGTCATCCAGCACCAGCCCCTGAAGATTCAGAAGATCCCCGGTTGGGTTGTAGATCTCGAACCACTGGCAGCGATAGGAGTGGCCCGATGGGTCTGGCATGAGCTCGGTGATGAGGAGCGGGGTGCTGGCGTCCACCTGGGTCGCGGCGACGTCCAGGCTGACGTACAGGGAGTAGGAGCCCGCGTCCGTGACGTCCGCACCGTCCACGATGAGATAGACCGTGGTGGCTGCCCCTGCGACATAGTGCAGGCGCTCGGTCACGCCCGCCTGGGAAGCTCGATCCCAACCAGTGAGACAGCTCGCGGGCAGCCCCGGGCAGTCACCTGTCAGGTAGAGCAGCCCATCCCACCCAGAGGGAACGAGCTCCACCCGCAAGGCGTTCCCGGCCTGAAGCGCGAGCGACCAGACCTGGTCGGGCCCGGGGGTCTGGCTCCAGGGGATTCCCGGGCAGCCCGAGCCGTCATAGTCGTCCGAGAAGCTCGATGTGTTCCCTGCGAACACGCCCGACTCCCCTGGCGCCAGCCCGAGGGCAATTGCGCCTGTGCAGCTATCCCCCACGTCTCCCACGCAGCGCTTGCTCACACAGCTCGGCAAGGAGGGTACGCAGTCGAAGGCATTGTTGCAGCTCCTGTAGCAGCCGCTCGAGTCGAGGGCGCAGGCCGCGGTGCAGACCAGCGTGCCGGCGTTCCACCGGGAATCCACCTGGCTGCACTCGGTGACGCCCCCCATGTCGGGCAGGTCGCAGGCCTCCGGGCCGTTCTTCACGCCGTCGCCGCAATAGGCCGCAAGGGTGCAATCCGCATTGCATCCGCCGTAGGCGCCGGTGTTGCCAGCCGTGCCCAGGTCGCACTCCTCGCTCCCATTGACGAGCCCGTCTCCGCAGAGGGGGGTGCAGGAGCCAGCGCCCGCTCCCACGCAGCTCCACCCGGTCTCCTGCTGGCAGGTTGCAGAGCAGCCGTCCCCAGGGATGGAGTTGGCGTCGTCGCAGGTCTCGCCAAACACCCGGATGCCGTCGCCGCAGACCGAGGTGCAGGAGCCCGGGCCCGCGCCACTGCAGTCGTAGCCGGCCTCCTCCTGACAGGTGGAGGAGCAGCCGTCTCCCCCGCTCGCGTTGCCGTCGTCGCAGGTCTCGGTCCCTACCCTGAGGCTGTCGCCGCAGATCTCCTGACAGGAGCCCGGGCCCACCCCCACGCATTCGAAGCCTGTCTCCACCTGGCAGGCAGCGGAGCAGCCGTCGCCCGAGTCATGGTTGCCGTCGTCGCAGGTCTCGCTCGCTGCCCGGATGGAGTCTCCGCAAAGGGTCGTGCACACGCTCGCCGCCCCGGAGCAGTAGTAGCCCGGCTCCACCTGGCAGGCAGCGGAGCAGCCGTCGCCTGAGGTGGCGTTGGCGTCGTCGCAGCCCTCGCTCCCAACGATGCGCCCATCGCCGCAAACCGGCAGGCAAGAGCCAGAGCCCACGCCCGCGCACTGCCACCCAGGCTCCACCAGGCAGCCGGGAGAGCAGCCGTCGTCAGGATCCTGGTTGCCATCGTCGCAGGTCTCTGGCCCTGCCTTCAGGGAGTCACCGCAGGTCGCCGTGCAGGAGCTCGGAGAGCCGACGCAGCTCCACCCGGCCTCGACCAAGCAGCCAGCGCTGCAGCCATCGTTGTCGGCGATGTTTCCATCGTCGCAGCCCTCTGTAACGGCCCCCTCCGTTCTCACGAAGCCGTCGCCGCAGAAGGCGTTCTGGCAGGTGCCACCCGGGCCGTCCGGGCAGCCGTCGGCGTTCGAGCCGTTCTGATCGTCGCACTGCTCGGCTCCGACCGTAAGCCCGTCGCCGCAGATGCTCGAGCAGTGCGAGGGGGAGAGGCCATCGCAGAGCCAGCCAGCCTCGACCTGGCAGTCGGGGCCGCAGCCGTCACCAGGGCTGGTCCCGCCGTCGTCGCAGGCCTCGCCGCCCCTCACCATGCCGTCTCCGCACAGGGGGTCGCACCTCGATGGGACGTCCGTGCAACCAAACCCTTGCTCTATCAGGCAGGCGGCGCTACAGCCGTCCCCTGAGTTCTGGTTCGAATCGTCGCACTCCTCTCCTTGGGAGATGAGCCCGTCTCCACACACCGTCTGGCACACCGACGGCTGTGAGACGTCACAGGACCAGCCGGGCTCAATCACGCAGCCGCTCGTGCAGCCATCGCCGTCATTCTGGTTGCGGTCGTCACACTGCTCCCGTCCCACCACCAGGCCGTCCCCGCAGATCTCCACGCATGCCGCCGGAGTCCCGGAGCAGTCCCAGCCTGGCTCCCGGGTGCAGGCAGCGCTGCAGCCGTCGTTGTCCTGCTGGTTGGCGTCGTCGCACTCCTCTGGAGGGTTGAGCGCGTCTCCGACCGTTCTCAGGAACCCGTCGCCGCAGAAGGCATCCTGACAGGTGCCCCCCTGTCCAGTCGGACACCAGTCGCTGTTGCTGTCGTTGCCGTCGTCGCACTCCTCCCCTACCTCGATGTCCACGGTCCCGTTGCCGCAGTCCTCCTTCTGACATATGGCGCTGCAGCCGTCTCCGCTGTCCGTGTTGCCGTCGTCGCAGCCCTCCCCGATCACCTGTTGGATGAAGCCATCCCCGCACCTGGCTAGGGTGCAGTTGTTCAAGCAGAAATCGGAGTTGGAGCTGTTGCCGTCGTCGCACTCCTCTGAGCCCACGGTGATCCCGTCGCCGCAGTCCTCGATGCACCCAGCCTGGTTGCAGATCCAGCCGAGCTCCACTCGGCAGCTATCGTCGCAGCCGTCGCCCGCGATGGCGCTCCCGTCATCGCAGGTCTCGCTGCCCCGCACCACCTGGTCGCCGCAGATCCCATCGCAGATGCTCGGGCTCCCCTGGCAGGCCCAGAAAGGCTCTATGACACACTGGGCGTTGCACCCGTCAGCACCCTGGGTATTGGCGTCGTCGCACTCCTCGCCTCCCGCCGCCATCACGATTCCGTCCCCACAGATGGCACTGCACCTGCTCGGAACGTCCAGCGTGCAGGTCCAGCCGAGCTCCACCTGGCAGCTCTCATCGCATCCGTCCCCTGCCAGGGTGCTTCCGTCGTCGCAGGTCTCCCCCCTGAGGATGTCCACCACCCCGTCCCCGCAGTGAGGCAGGCGGCAATCCGTCCGGCAGGCATCCGAGAGCAGGTCCGAGTTCCGATCCCCGTCGTCGCACTCCTCTCCAGCGGCCAGGTCCACTATCTCGTTGCCGCACTCCTCGAGGAGACAGTCCGCCGAGCAGCCGTCGCCGTTCGTCAGGTTTCCATCGTCGCACTCCTCGTCGAAGGCGCGGTTGCGGTGGCCGTCGCCGCAGGCTGGCAAGGTGCAGTCCTCGTCGCACTCAGCCGTGTCGCGCCCGGTGTCGCATTCTTCCCCTGCGAGCTCGTTCTGGTAGCCGTCGCCGCAGATGGCCTCGGTGCAGTCCCTGTTGCACTCGGCCGTCTCCTCCCCATCGTCGCAGTCCTCGCCAGTGTCGGTCACTCGGTCGCCACAACCAGGCAGCCTGCACGTATTCCGGCAGGCGTCCGGCGCGGTGTCCGAGTTCAAGTCGCCGTTGTCACACTCCTCGGTGGAGTTCCGCACTCCATCTCCGCAAGAGGCCACGGCGCAGATGGGCGTCGCGTCAACCCGCTCAAGGCACTTGAAGCCCTTCGGGCAGTAACCATCGCCGCACCTTTGGGCGCCCGTGTCCTCGGCGCAACCCGCCGCCGACACGAGGAGCCAGAAGGTGATCGCCGCAAATGTGTATGTTCTCATCTTCCGGCTCCCTAGAAGGACAGGCTCACGCCGCCGCCCTTCGCGGTGGCCTTCATGTCGATGGTGAAGCTCTCTCTCTTCTTGCGGATCGCCCAGAGCACGACGGCCGTCACCGCCGCGGCGGTCGCCACCCCCACCAGCACCTGGCCGGCCACCTGATAGCTCTTGGCCCGGCTCTCCTCGCGGGTGTCATACTGGATCGGGTAGTTGTTGTTCTCCGGGACGCTCAAGGCCTTGAGCTGGTCACTGCGCAGATCGGAGATCGCCTCACGGCCGTCGGACCAGAGCCCTGCCCCGGCTCCAACCGCGATGGCGGCCACCACGCTGGCCAAGGTGGGCACCCACCAATGGTAGCGCGGCACCACGCGGGTCTTCACCACGTCCACGAAGGCCTGCAAGAAGACGGTCAGCTCCCCGTGGTGCCCTGGCTTCAGATCCAGCTCCGCGGAGTAGGGCACTTTCTCCTTCAGGCGGGCGGCGACGAGGTGCCTCCCTGGATCCAGGGTCAAGATCATGTCCAGCGGCGCCACTCCGAGGGCCTTGCCATCCACGAAGACCTCTGCGCCAGGCTCGGAGCAGCGCACCCGCAAGGTCGAGAGCTGCTTCATCAGCCGCTTGTAGTTCTGCGCGGCCTCGATATAGCGCTCGGGGCTGATGGGTCCGGGCCTGTACTCGAGCACCTTGCGGAACATCTCTGCGGCCCCCAGGGGGTTCGAGAGGAACCCGAGGTTGATCGCCATGTTGAAGAGGATGATCGGGTGAGGCCAGAGCTCGTAGGCCTTCCGGTAGAGCCGGATGGCGTCGTCCAGCTGCCGCTTCTCGAACCGGCGGTTTCCCTGCTGGAAGACCTTGTCGGCCTCGAGCTGCCTCGGCTCCGGCGTAGTCTCCACGTAGGTCTTCTCCTGCTTGGGCAGGCGAAGGTCCTGGGGCGCCTGCCAGAACTCCCCGGACTCGGAGGGGTCCGTTCCAGGCGCGCCCTGCGCCCTCGACGACAGTGTCAAGGCGAGGGCCACCGCCAGAGCGAGGCCCGTGACCGTGAAGTTCTTGCTGGCGATCCGGTCTTTCATTTCGCGGCTCCCTGCCTTGGGCATCCCGCCAGCCAAGGCCTACTCTCCCGTCATCTCCTGCCTCATCACGGGAAGGTGCTGGTAAATGCGAACGCGCATCTTGCGCAGGCGCTGGTTCTCCTCTCGCTCCCTGCGGAGGAGGACCTCCAGACGTTCTCTCGCCTGCCGCTCCGCCTGCTCGGCCTTCCTGGAGCGTTCCGCGGCGCTCTGGGCCTCGTCCCTGAGGACGGTCGCCCGCTTCTCTGCCTTCTGCGCCTTGTCCAGGGCCTCCTCGAGATCCTCGTAGCTCTTCTTGAGATGCCCCTGGGTCTCCGTCTCCCTGGCGTGGCTCGACTGCACCTCCTGGAGGCGCTTGCTGGCCAAGGCCTCGGCGGCCCGGGCCCGCTCTGTCTCTGCCGCCAGGAGCTTCATCTGCCGGCGCACCTGTTGCTCCGCGCTGGAGGCCCTGACCGCCTCGTTCGCCGCCCTCGTGGCCTCTGCCCTTGCCCTGGTTGCCTCGCGCTTCGCCCTGCGGCTCGCCTCCCGGATCGAGAGCGACGCCACGATGGCGCCGACGGTCACGAGGGCCATGACCACCACCGCCGCCACAGTAAAGGCCCGGCGCCGTCGCTGCGCCCTGTCGGCGAAACGGAACGCGGCGCCGAGGAAGTCCTCCTCCATCGGCGTCATGCGCGAGTGGGTCCGCCGGCGCCAGAGCCGCGCCTCGTCCACCGCGTCTCCGGTCCAGAGCAGGCCGCTCGGGCGCCCCCTGGCGTCCCACTGCCTGGAAGCGTCGCGAAGCTGAGCGAGCATGGCGGCGTCCTCGTGCCCCTCCTCCAGCCACTTCTGAAGCGCCTGCCAGCGCGTGATCAGCGACTCGTGGACTATCTCGACGCGGGCATCGCCCTCGGCCTCCCCGAAGGTCTGCACCACCAGGAGGCGCGCCTCGGTCAGGGCCTTGAGGAGCCTCTCCGCCGTCTGCCGATCATCGAAGAGGCCCCTCAGCTCGCCTATGGACAGCACCGCCCGGGTGCCCTCAGGGGTCACGAGGCGCTGAAACAGGCGCTTGGTCTCGAGGCGATCGGCCTTGGCCATGCCCTGGATCACCGAGTCGGCGTGGCGGACAAGCGCGCCCTCGACCCCTCCCATCTTCTGGTAGGCAGCCCTGGTGAGCAGGCGCCGCTCATGGTCCCGCTCCTCCCAGAGCTTGGCCGCCGCGAACTGCAAGAGGGGCAGGGCTGCGGTCTCGCTGGCCAGGCTGGAGACCATCTCGTCCACCAGCGTCTCGTCGTCGAAGGCGAAACCCGCCAGGGCCGCGGGGCGCAGGATCGCGTCCCTGAGGCCGGAGGGGCTGGGCTGCTGCAGGACGGTCAGCTCCCTGGTGATGGCCTCCAAGAGGACGCGGTGCTCCGAGACCCTCTCCAGGAAGTCCGACCGCATCGAGAGCAGCACGCGCACCGGGGTGGTGGCGTCCACCGCGATGCCTGCCACCGCCGTGGCGAAGCTCTCGCGCACGGCCTGATCCTCCACCAGGGTGTAGAGCTCCTCGAACTGATCCACGTAGAGCAGCACCGGGCGTCCCTGGGCGCGGGCCCGGCCCCGCAGGGTGGCTCCCAGCAGACCAGGCTCGCGCCTGAGCTCCGCGGCCAGCGCGGCCTGCTTCCCGGCCGCCTCGGCCGCTGCCTTGCCGTCCGCCACCTCGGTTATCTCGGCCGCTCCCACGAGCCCCTCGGCGATGGCGGCGAAGGGGTCTCTGCCCGGGCGGCAGACCAGGATGTCCCAGTCGTCGGAGGTGCCCCTGAGGGTGGGGATGACTCCCGCGCGGACAAAGGAGGACTTGCCCGCCCCGGAGGGGCCGATCACTGCCAGGGTCGGCCAGTCCTTGAGCTTGCCGATGAAATGAGCCACCTCCTCGTCGCGGCCGAAGAAGCGGTTGGCGTCCCGCTCGGTGAAGGGCGCGAGGCCCTGGTAGGGAGATTGATCCGCCCGGAGGGTCACTCGCCCTGCTCCAACCACCACTAGCTCTTCGAGGGCCTTGAGGAGCTCGTCGGCAGAGGCGATTCGCTTCCCCTTGTCCTTCTGAAGGCAGCGGCTCACCACCGCGGCAACGGGGATGGGCACCTCGGGCGCGACCTCGCGCACGGACCGCACGGGCGCTTCGCGGTCCATGATGTGCTTGAGGATCTCGGGCGTGGCCTTCGAGCCGAAGGGGTGCTCGCCGGTGAGCATGGAGAACAGGATCACGCCCATGGCCCAGAGATCGGACTGCGGGTCCACCGCGCCGAGGCCCCACTGCTCGGGCGACATATAGGCGTAGGTCCCCATGATGGCGCCCACGGCCGTCAGATCCGTCTCCCCATCGTGGAGCCGCCTGCGAGAGGAGCCCCCGCGCGTGCGGGTGAGGCTCGTGTAGGCCTTGGATCCGGTGGAGGACGAGTCGTCGCCGGAACCATCACCTCTGGCGAGGGCCTCGGCCGCCTCCTGAAGCCGAGCCGAGTCAGCCACGCCCTCCGCGGCGGCAGCCGCCGCGGGCAGCTCGCTGTCGAAGAGCTTGGCCAGGCCGAAGTCCAGCACCTTGATGCCTCCCGAGCGGAGGACGAAGATGTTGGCGGGCTTCAGATCCCTGTGAACGATGCCCGCGTTGTGAGCCAGGCTCAGGGCTCGCGCCACTGGGATGGCCATCTGCACCGCCTGCATCCATGGCACCTTCCGGTCCAGGAGACGCTCGGAGAGCGCCTCGCCCTCCAGGTACTCGAGCACCAGGTAGGACATGCCGGCGAACTCGCCCACGTCGTGGATGATGACGATGTTCTCGTGGTTGAACTGGGCTGTGGCCCTCGCCTCAGCCAGGAACCGCTCCCTGAACTCCTTCTTCCTGCTAGCCTTGGAGAGCAGGAACTTGATGGCCACCTGGCGGCCGAGGCGAGTGTCATAGGCGGCCCACACCACGCCCATGCCGCCCTTGCCCAGGCGCCGGATCAGCTCGTAGCCATGCACGCGGGAGCCAGAGGCGAGGCGAAAGCCCTGAACTGGCGCGCTTGCCCCAAAGACCCCTGCAACCTCCTTGGTCTGGGCTCCCGAGCTCTCCGCCGAGAGCTGCTCGTCCTCCTCGGGCAGGATCTGCGTGGCCTCCGGCTCTGCTGCACCTGGTCCGGTCCAGGATCCGGCCGGCGGAGGGACCGTCACCATCACCTGTCCGAGGTCCGCAAGGTCGAGCGCCACCCTGGCGCCCCGGAGCGGCGCTCCGGCCACGCCGCCCTGGGTGCCCTTCGGGCCATCGCCGGTCGCTAAAGGAGCGACAGCAACGGAGGCCGCGGCAACGTATGCGGGGGGCCCTCCGGCCACGGGCACGCCCTGGGGCACGGTCTCGTCGCCGGTCCCCTGGAGCAAGGCCTCGGTCCCTTCCCAGCGGCCCCGCCCCACGACCCCGGCAGGCCGCCGCTCGGCCGGGGTCGAACCGAGGCCCGCTTTAGTCTTGTCAGAAGCCATGAAGCCTCCTCGTCTGCCAGAGGGGAACCCTGGCCTCTGCCAGGTTCCCCTCTGAGCTGGTCAGCGATAGGATGGACTCATCCCCATCGCCAACCTCGTTCTCGTGCGCTGCCCACAGGCCTGGCTCCGGATTCTAGCCTCTCGGGGCGCGCACATCAATGCCAGTATCCCGGCACACCGAAAACCGTTGAGCCTCTCTATCGGCCTTCCTGGACAACGCAGCGCGGCATCGCGGCCCAAACCAAATAGCTGTTATTATTCGATTCATTAGCGCATTGGCGATGTTGTATGAATCATCGTTCATCTATCTGAGTAAATCGTTCGCAGACATGAAATCTCATTTGACAACTAGAACCAAAGTTCGATATCTACCCCCAATGAGCGAAAAGCGCCCGACCGGGCTCCTCCCTTCCGAGTCTCCTCCCATGCCTCCCTCCGCCCAGGACCAGCACCAGGCGAAGAGGCGCAGGCTGGATCGCCTGCGCGAGGTCCAGCGGGCCGCGATCCTGGACTCCGCCGAGGAGATCTTCGCCGCCACTGGCTACCACGAGGCCAAGATGAGCGACATCGCGAGCAAGGCGGGCTTCTCCACGGGCGCCATCTACAACTACTTCACGGGCAAGGAGGACATCTTCCTGACCCTGATGTCCGACCAGCTCGAGGGCCTCTGGGAGCAGCTCGACGCCCAGATCGCCAGACCAGGGAGCTTCATGGAGCTCATCGAGCGGCTCACCTCGGTCTATACCGCCTTCATGGACGAGCACCGGCGCCTCTTCGTAATCATCCATCGCACCTTCCCTGCCATGGTCTTTGGGCCGGCGGCGACGGCCACCACGCCAGCGGCCTTGGCCACCGTCTCGAGCGTCTCGGGGGAGATCTACAGGCGCTTCACCGATCTGGTGTTGCGCGTGCTCCAGCGAGGCATGGACGACGGGCTCCTGCGGACCCAGGAGCCGCGCTCTCTCGCGGTGATGCTCATCGCCATGATGGATTCGATGAACCAGCACTGGCTCCAGGAGTCGCCCCCCCGCCCCTTCGCCGATGCCTTGCCAGTCGTGCTGGATGTCTTCCTGAACGGGGTGCGCGCATGAGCGGCATCCCAAGCTCCCTCATTCCGGCCCTCGCCGGGCTCCTGCTGACTCTGGCATCGCCCGCCGCTCTTTCCCAGAGGGCGTCGTCGCCCGAGCAGAGCCTCAGCCTTGGCCAAGCCATCGACCTGGGGCTCAGGCAGAGCTGGGACGTTCGCATCGCCCGGACCGAGGTCCGGGAGGCCAAGGTCCAGCAGAGCTCCAACATGCACCTCTGGTTCCCGCGGCTGAAGGTCACCGGGAACCTTCTCCTATGGAACAAGGCCCTCCCCTTCGAGATCCCTCCCATGGACTTCTCGGGCCTCACCATGCCCCCGGGCTGCGAGCTCTTCGGCTCCTACTCGCACTGCTTCGGCGCCTTTCTGGAGGCCTTCGACCTGGGCGTGATCAGGGAGCGCTTCACGGCCCAGGCCACGGTGCAGCTCGTGCAGCCCCTCACTCCGCTCTACAGCGTGTACCAGCTCGGACGCGTCGGCCGCCTCGGGGAGCGCATGGCCCAGGCCAAGCAAGTCCAGACCGAGAGTCAGGTGCGCTACGAGGTCACCGAGGCCTATCTCCAGGCCTACCAGGCCAGGGTCTTCGACGGGATCATGAAGGAGGCCGAGGAGCTGGTGCGGGCCCACGAGGAGCGGGTGGCCAAGCTGCTCCAGGAGGAGATGGTCCGGCGGGCGGAGCAGCTCAAGGTCCAGGTGAAGCTCGCCGAGGTGCGACAGAACCGGTTGAAGACGGCGGCCGCCGTGGAGCTATCCCTCGCCAACCTGGCCCGGGTCCTCAGCCTGCCCATCCACACGCCCCTCGCGCTCACCGAGCGTTTCCCGGATCCTCCGCCGCCATACGCCCACAGCCTGGACGGGTGCATCGAGCGCGCTCTCCGGAACAGACAGGAGCTGCTCATGGTGAAGCTCGGGCAGGAGCAGGCCCGCGCTGGACGCGCCGCCGCCCGCTGGCAGCTAGTGCCCACCGTGGCCGCAGTCGCGCAGTTCGAGGCCAACCACGGCATGGGCACGATCATGCCGAAGACCGCCTTCTTCGTGGGAGGGGTCCTGGAGTGGGAGTTCCAGTGGGGGAAGAAGTGGAAGGACGCCGACCTCCTCACACTGAAGCTGCGAAGGGCCGAGCTCCTCGAGCGAAAGGCCAGGGAAGGCATCCCACTCGAGGTGAAGAAGCACTACCTCGATCTTGGGGTGGCCAGAGCTTCCCTGGGCGTGGCCCGGGCGGCGGTGAAATCGGCCGAGGAGGCCCTGCGAATCCAGGTGAAGCGGTTCGAGCTCCAGGCCGGGAGCAATACGGAAGTCCTCGACGCCCAGATGGAGCTCACCAAGTCCAGGGCGAGCTACTCGAGCGCCCTCTACCAGTATTACATCGCAGAGGCGGCCCTCGAGCGGGCCATGGGAGGCTCCAGATGATCTACGGCAATTGTTCCCGCCTCTCCGCCTTTCGCTCGGTCCTGGTCTCCTCCATGTGCGCCGGGCTCGCTGCGCTGCTCCTCACCGCTCCCGCTGTCCTCGTGGCCTGCGACAAGAAAGGCAAGGACGAGGGCAAGAGCGCAATGAAACTGGGCGCGGTGCCTGTAACGCTCCACACCGTGGAGCGCCGCACCTTCAATCGCAGCATCGAGCTGGAAGGCAACCTCGATCCCGCCGAGCGAATCCTGGTTGCGCCTTCCATACCGGGGGTGATCCGCAACGTGACCAAGCGCGCCGGCGACCGCATCACCAAGGGTGAGCTCCTCGTGGAGGTGGACCCCAAGGAGGTGTACGTCGGCACGATCCAGCTCCGGGTGAGCCTGGCCTCGGCAGAGGCCCAGGTGCGCGCCGCCTCGGCGATCCTCTCCCGCCTCGAGGAGCCGGTGAGCCGTCTCCGCCGCCTCTACAAGGCAAAGGCCATCTCCAAGACGGACCTCGACCAGATCGAGATCCCCTACGTCCGCGCGCGGGAGGAGCGCGACGCCGGAGCCCGGATCATCCAGAACGTCAAGAGCGAGCTGGGGATAGCCTACTCGAAGCTCTCCGAGACCAAGCTCACCGCTCCCTTCGATGGCTTCGTGGTGCGCCGCCTGGCCGATCCCGGCGAGACCGCTCGGCCCTTCCCGCCGACGGTCGTCCTGGTGATCACCAAGCACGACCCGCTCTACGTGCAGGCCGAGGTTAACGAGGAGGACGCCTCGAGCCTCCGGAAGTCCGAGAAGGTGGCCGTGTACCTGGACGCCCTGCCGGGCCGGCCCCCGCTCCCAGGAATACTGGAGGAGATCATCCCCTACGTGAACCCGATGACCCGCACGGTTACCATCCGGGTGCGGGTGCAGAACCCCAAGAGCGAGCTGATGCCTGGCATGTCCGCCCGGTTGAAGCTGGACCTCGCCCCCATCGAGCTCCTTGCAATCCCCAGGGACGCTCTGGCCACCGAGCCTCTGGAGAGCCGGGTGAGCGTCTTCCTGGTGGACTCGGAGCAGAAGGCCCGAGAGCGGAGGATCCGGTTCGGCAGGAGCCAGGACGGCTACGTCGCTGTGCTGGATGGCCTCACCGCAGGAGAGAAGGTGGTGCAAAAGGGCCACGAGCAGCTCCTCGATGGCACCCCAGTGACCCTGTCATCGGCTCCCGCCGAAAGCGCCGAGGCCCCGACTCCCGCCCGCCGGAGCGCTCCATGACGTTTCTTGACCATGTCGTGCGCCGGCCCGTGCTGGTGCTGATGGCCTTCGGCTCGCTCCTGCTCTTTGGCGGCTATGCCCTGGTCAAGCTCCCGGTGGATCAGCTCCCTGAGATAGATCCGCCCGTGATCAGCATCATGACCATATATCCAGGCGCCGGCGCCCAGGACGTGGAGACCAAGGTCACCGAGATCATCGAGCGCTCGTTGAGCGCCCTGCCAGGCCTCGACCAGATGTTCTCCACCTCGAGGGAGAACATCTCGATAGTCACGCTGGCCATGGAGTTCGGCACCGACCTGGAAGCGACGGCGAACGACATCCGACAGAGCCTCGACTTCATCAGGAACCTCCTGCCCGAGGACGCGCGGCACCCATGGATCCTCAAGTTCAACACTGCGATGCTGCCCGTCTTCATCCTGGCCGTGAAGGCCAACCGCGGAGACCTCCAGGCCTATCGTGACATTGTGAAGGAGCGGCTCATAAACCGCCTCGAGCGCATCCCAGGGGTCGGGAACATCCTGCTGCTGAACGCCTCGCCCCGGGAGGTGGTGGTGGAGGTAGACCGTAAGAAGCTCCAGGATCGCCAGCTCTCCCTCTTGGGTCTCGTGCAGGTATTGAAGGCCCAGAACCTGTCGGTGCCTGCCGGTCGGATGCTCACAGGGGATCTCGACCTCCCGGTCAGTCTGCCCGGAGACTTCAGGAGCCTCGACCAGATCAAGTGGACCCTGGTGGGTATGGGCGCAGCGGAGCCCCTCGCCGGCGCCCAGCGCGCCGAGGTCCCAGCACCTCCCTACCTCGCCCTCGGCCAGGTGTACCTGCAGGACGTGGCCGACGTCCGAATCGGCCTGCCTGTGCGCCGCAACATCGCCAAGTACGGCTCCCAGGAGACCATGTGGGTGCTCGTCTCCAAGAAGTCCGGCGCGAACACTTTGGAGGTGGTCAACCGGGTCAAGTCCAGCATCGAGGAGTTTCAGAAG
>JAVEWA010000088.1:0-15330 GCA_034004785.1 Polyangia bacterium | reverse complement strand
GGCCTCTTCCAGACCACCGTGGAGAGCCTGGGCCTCGACATCTCTGGCTTCGAGCTCTTCTTCGAAGCCCTCCCCATGCGCTTCTACTGCCTGCTGATGCTCTTCTTCGTGCTGGCTACGACGCTGCTCGGCAGGGACTACGGGCCCATGCTGAGGGCGGAGAGGCGAGCGCGCCGCCAGGGCGCCACATCTTCCCTGGATGGAGATCCTTCGAGCCCCGCCGCTCCGATCAAGGCCACGCAAGACGAGGAGTTCTCCCCCTCATGGGTGGTGGCGGCGCTACCCATCCTGGTGGTGATCGCTGGGGTGCTCGGCGGCATCCTCCTGCTCGGCCACCTCACCGAAGGCGTGCGTCTCGGCCTCGCCGAGGGCCTCTACGCACCCCTGTCATTCTCTCACTTCAGGGAGTGCTTCTCCTTCGCGGCCAAGGACTCGCTCCAGGGATGGGCCCTCTTGGGCGCCGGGCTCGCCGGCTCGCTCCTGGCGCTCATCCTGGCGGCGGTCCGCAGAAATAACGGGGCCCGAAGGAGCCTGGGCCGCGCCCTCGGCTCCCTGTCCGTCACCTGGCTGCGGGGCGCCGGCGTGATCGGCGGCGCCGTGGGCATCCTGGTGGGCGCCTGGGCGATCCAGGCGGCCTGCGATGCCCTGGGGACTCAGGTGGTGCTCACCGCCGCCCTCGCGGGCGCGGTGGACCCCACCTTCCTGCCCCTGATCATCTTCTTGACGGCCTCGGGCATATCCTTCGCCACCGGCACATCCTGGGGGACGATGGGGATCTTGATCCCGGCTGTGCTGCCCATCGCGCATGCCCTGGGAGGCGCCGAGCACCCGGTCCTTCTCTACCTTTCGGCGGGCGCGGTCCTGGACGGTGCCATCTTCGGCGATCACTGCTCACCCATCTCCGACACCACGGTGATGAGCTCCCTGTCCTCGGGCTGCCCTCACCTGGACCACCTCCGGACCCAGCTCCCCTACGCCCTCACGGTGATGGTGGCGGCGGCCCTGGGAGGCTACCTGGCGAGGGCGGCGGGGACGCCGCTCTGGGCCTGCTACGGCATCTCGGCCGCGGCTCTGCTGGCGGTGCTCCTGGCCCTGGGAAGAAGGCCTTAGCCCTGGGCCGCGCTAGCCCGTCATCCACCACCGGGCCTATCCGGGGACAGGTGGCCGGGCGGCCTCTTTTTTCATCGCCTTCCCCCGAGGACGGGGTACACTTTGCGCCTCATGGCAAGACGCAGGATCCTCATCATAGACCGCAGCGAGCCCTTCCTGGAGAAGACCAGGGAGCTCTTGAGAAGCCAGGGTTTCGAAGTCAAGGAGTGCCGCAGCGCGGACGAAGGGGTGCGTGCGGTCATAGACTGGCGCCCCGACCTGGTGCTCGCCAACGCCCACACCACAGACGCCGACGAGCCCGGCTTCACTCCCCGAGTGCACGAGGTGGACCCCACCTTGCCGGTCATCCTGCTCTTCGCGGCCGAGACCGAGGAGAACCAGGGGATCTTCGAGCGATCAGGCGCGGTGAACTACCTCATCAGGCCCTTGAAGGACCCGGAGCTCCTCGGGGCGACGCGAAGCGGCTGCCAGATCCGGGATCTGCAGCTCAGGCTCCTGTCTCTCGGTGAAGAGCGGGACACCCTGGCGAGGCAGCTCGGCGGATCGCTGGCAGAGCAGGACTCCAGGGATCGCTTCTATCAGTTCGAGTTCTTCAAGAAGATCGCTGGGATCGAGCTGAAACGCTCCAAGCGCTACAGCTTCCCCTTGTCCCTGATGCTGGTGTCCTACGACTCGGCCGAGGCCATCTCGGGCTCTGCCTACTCACGCGAGCTCTTCTCTGCCCTCGCCAGGATCATCCGTGAGGGAGTGCGGGACATCGACATACCCATCTCCTTTTCCGAGGAGACGATCCTGGTCCTGATGCCACACACGGATCTCCTGGGAGCCCGAGTCGTGGCCGATCGGATCAGGGAGCGCGCCGCCATGCTCCCGGACACCTACGGCGTAGTGCAGGAGACCACGGTCTCCATCGGCCTCGTGTGCACCGAATCCACGCCTCGGTTGGAGTTCGGCGCGCTGGTCCAACAGGTTACCCGCGCCCTGCGCGAGGCAAAGCGGCGAGGCGGCGACACCGTCGCGGAAGTCTAGCCGGACACCGGGCGCCCCTGCCCGGGAAACCCCTGGAGAACACCCTCATATGGCTGCAGCAATCCCCTCCATCACGAAGCGCGGTCCCTTCTCCCTCTCCCTCCTCGCCCTGGTCCTCTTCCTCGGCGCCTCCGAGGCGAGAGCCGTGCCCACCAAGGAACCAGCCGAGCTGAAGGTGGGTGACCGCGGCCACTGCCTGACCGTCTTTCGGGGCCTCAAGCCCGAGAAGTTCTCCATCCGCGTGGAGGGCATCCTCTTCAACTACTTCCCTGGGCAGCACCTGATCCTCATCACCTCCGACGACCCCAAGGTGAAGCAGTCGGGCATCGTGGCAGGCATGAGCGGGAGCCCCTGCTACGTGGACGGCAAGCTGGTGGGCGCCCTGGCCTACGGGCCGAACTGGACCAAGCGGCCCATCGCGATGCTGACGCCCATCCGGTACATGCTCGACGAGCTGAAGCGGCCGCTCCGCGGCATGGACCAGTCGCCACTCGCCGGGGCGCGCCCGGTCAAGGCGCGCCCCAGGCCGGCGGCCATCGCCCAGGCTCGCCAGCAGCTCGCCTGGCGCGGCGGCGAGAGCCCGCTGGCGCCCTGGTACCGCTCGCTTCCTGCGCCCCTGTCTGCCCGGGTCCAGCCAGCGGTGGCCGGCATGCGCCGCCTCTCGGTGCCCATGTCCGTCTCGGGCTTCGACAACCTGACCCTTGGGGAGCTGAGAAAGGAGCTGGAGCCCTACGGGCTCTCCGTGGTGCAGGGCGGCTCGGGCAGCCACGAGGCCATGCGCTACTATCGCGCGCCCAAGACCTTCGAAAGCGGCGGGAGCATAGGGGTGCAGCTCATGCGGGGCGCGGTCTCCATGAACGGCACCGGCACGGTCACGCACGTTCAGGGAACGAGGGTGCTCGCCTTCGGCCACCCCATGGCCAACTGGGGAGAGCACTACATCCCGGTGACCACTGCCTGGATACACATGTTCATGCCGTCCTACTCCTCGTCCTACAAGATCTCCACCGCCCTCGACGAGATCGGATCCCTGGTGCTGGACCGCAGGGCCTGCATCCTCGCCGAGACAAACAAGCGTGCCCCCATGATCCCTGTTCAGGTGGAGATCGACAGCAAGACGAGCGGCAAGAAGCGCTTCGACTTCGAGCTCTTCTCCAACGAAAAGTCCTCGGCCCACTACCTCGCCTTTGCGGTGCAGACGCTGGTGCGGGCCGAGCTCCCGGACATCGTCAACACCACCATCGCGGCCCGCTTCACCTTCGATACCGACGCCGCGGGCACCTACAGCCTGGAGGATCACTTCTTCTCGAGAAACGGGGCCGGGCTCGGCTGGAGCGCCGCCATGACCCGCGGCTACAGGCTCATGTCCTTCCTCATGGCCACCCCCCTCGCCAGGGTCCGGATCAAGAAGGTCCGGGTCTCCATCCAGGCGACGCACCAGATCCGGGAGGCGGACATCGAGGACGCCCAGCTCCCCACCTTGGTCCTGAGGCCGGGCCAGGTTGTGCCTCTGCGGGTGACCATGCGGCGTCGGATCGAGGGGACCCGCTACGAGCGTTCCGTTCCCCTGGAGATCCCCCGCCACCTGCCCGACGGCGCCATCCTCAGGATCGAGGTGTCGAGCGGGCCAATGGCCACAATAGACGAGGCGCCCCCGGAGAGCCTGGCGGACGTACGCCGCACGGTGGAGCGCATGTACCACGCCCGTCAGCTCGTGGTGCGAGTGTTCCAGGGCGGCGAGGGCACCTCGGTGAACGGAAGGATCCTCGACGAGCTGCCCGGCTCGGTGCTCGACAGCCTTCGCACGGGAGCCTCGGTGAAGACCCAGGTAATCCACCGCTCCAGCCTGCACCGGGTAGTGACCGTGGACGACACCCTCGTGGGCAAAAAGATCCTTCACGCGCGGATCGAGACCCAGATTCGTTGAGCCTCGGGTGCCCTCGAAGAGCCGCACCCACAAGGACGCGAGGAAACTCAAGCGATGACCCGAACACTCTTTCGAACACTTACTCTCTCCGTGGTTTCCGCCATCACCCTGCTCCTCCTCCAGCCGGCGGCCCGGGGGACCACGACCCAGGTCTGGGTGTCCACCACCTTCGAGGACTTCTCGGGCGGCAAGGGAGAGGGCGTTCTGGTGACGAGCGCCGGGCGCCTGGAGCGTGGCGAGGCCGCCAAGCGGGTGACCCTCGGTCAGGTGAACATGGTGTTCACCGCCATCGAGGTGGGCGACGCGCTCTACCTCGGCACGGGCACCTCCGGCGAGATCTGGCGATATTCGGGCGGCGCGGCCACCAAGGTCGCCTCCCTCCAGGGCGCCGTGCTCGTGACCAGCTTCGCCCGGGGACCCCAAGGCACGCTCTACGCAGGGACCCTGCCCGAGGGGAAGATCTTCTCCCTGGACACCCGGAGCGGCAAGGCGACCCTCTTTTCCACCCTGGAGGCCAAGCACGTGTGGGCGCTCCTCTATGACGAGCGGGCCCGCACGCTCTTCGCCGCCACCGGACCTGGCGGCAAGCTCTGGGCCATTGACGGCGCAGGCAAGGCGCGAGTGCACTGGGACTCTGGGGAGGAGCACCTCCTTGGCCTGACGCGAGGGCCCGGAGACAACCTCTACGTGGGCTCGAGCCCCAAGGCCATCGTCTATCAGATCCTCGGCCCGGGAAAGGCGCGTGCGTTGCACGACTTCGCGGGCAACGAGGTCCGCGCCCTCGTGGGCACGAGCAAGCTCCTCGTGGCCGCTGTGAACGACATCAAGGCCGACCCCTCCATGGCGGTCCGCTTCCCTCCAAAACCTGGGCGAAAAGGCACCGCCATAAAGAGCCAGCCCGGCGGCGCCCAGCCGCCTCCCATCCCGAGGCTCGGCGCCAAGCAGGGCAAGGGAGGGATCTTCCTCCTTGGGCCGGACGGCGCGGCCAGCCAGGTATACTCTACCTCGGCGGGCTACTTCACCGCGCTCCAGGTGGGCGCGCAGGGGCAGGTCTTCGCCGGCGAGGGAACCAGCGGCAAGGTGGTGACCGTGCTCCCTGACCGCGCCACGGCCATCGCGCAGGCCGTTCAGGAGCGCCAGGTGCTCTCCCTGGCCCTCACGGGAAGGCTCCGGGCCTTTGGCACCGGCGACGGGGGCGCCCTGTACGTGCTCGGCGCGGGCGCTCCACCGCCCACCTACACCTCCGCCGCCCACGACGCGGGCGCGAGCGCCCGCTTCGGGCTCCTCACCCTGCGATCGACCGGCGCCATATCCCTCGACACGAGGAGCGGAAACACGGCCGAGCCCGACAAGGGCTGGAGCCCCTGGCGGGCCGCGCAGCCCCGGGGCGCGGCCCTCGGCGGGGCCCAGCGCCTCACCCCGCGCTGCCCGCCGGGACGCTACTTCCAGTACCGCCTGCGCTGGCCGGGCGCGAGCCAGGCAATCGTGCGGGAGGTGCGTCTGCACTTCACCGCCTCGAACCAGACCCCGATCATCAAGGAGCTGGTGGTAGGCGAGATCGGCTCTGGCAAGACCCCCGTGCAGAAGCCCTCCTGGCTGGCGGGCCAGAGCACCGCCGCCCCCACCGAGGTGAAGATCTCCTGGAAGGCCGAGGACCCCGACGGCGACGCCCTGGTGTACCGCCTCTGGTTCCGCGCTCTCGGGGACGTGACCTGGCGAAGGCTCGGCGACGACCCGGTGCTCACAGCCACCCAGGCCAAGTGGAAGACCGACAGCCTGGCAGACGGCTGGTACGAGGTGCGCCTCGATGCCTCGGACGAGAGCAGCAACGGCGCGGGCCGGCTCCAGAAGAGCGAGAAGATCTCACCCCCGGTGCTGGTGGACCACGGAAAACCCGAGGTGGTTGGCCTCAGGGTGGCATACCCCATGGTTTCTGGCCTCGCGAGGGACCGCTTCAGCCGCATCACCGGAGTGGCCTACAGCCTGGACGGCAAGCTCTGGCGCCAGGTGGATCCCCTGGACGGCGTCTGGGACGAGGAGGCCGAGCGGTTCGACTTCAGGATCTCTCCCGCGCCGCGCCCGGGCGGCCACACCCTGCTCCTTCGCGTCTTCGACGAGGCTGGGAACGCCAGGATCGTGAAGCAGGCCTTCCGGGTGCCCTAGGTTCATGCCCCAGCTCCCGTGGCACCCGTCAGTCGCAGACTCTGATCCAGCCCTTCGAAATAGGAGACCGGAGCTTCTCCGCCCGATGTCGTCAGGGGGGCAACGGCCATGGGAACGGGGGAAGATCCGGTCTAATGGGAATTCTGATTTTTGTACATCGTACCGATGGCCAGGCGGGCTGTCAAGCGCTCTATTCGACAAAGGACCCCTTTTATCACCTGATTCGACGAGGTCGCCGCTGTGATCCCCGGCGAGGTGAACCAGCCTCAGAGGGAGGCGATCCTGCACGGCGAAGGGCCCCTGCTCATCCTCGCCGGGGCCGGCTCGGGCAAGACCCGAGTGATCACCTTCCGGATCGCCCGTCTCCTCGCCGATGGCGTGCCCCCCTGGCGCATCTTCGCGGTCACCTTCACCAACAAGGCCGCCCAGGAGATGCGCCACCGGGTGCGCTCTATCCTGGGGGACGATCCCAAGGGCCTCTTCGTCTCCACCTTCCACTCGGCCAGCTCGAGGTTCATTAGAGAGCAGCCAGAGCGGGTGGGCCTCACCCGGAACTTCGTGATCTACGACGACGGCGACCAGGATCGGCTTTTGAAGCAGATCCTGAAGGAGCGCTCCATCGCGGATCGCACCCCGGCATTTTTCCGCTCCCTCTTCGACCGCCGCAAGAACCTCTCGCCAGGCGCCGCCCTGCCCGAGGGGGATCCCGACTGGGACACCACCGCCCAGGAAGTCTGGCGGAGGTATCACCGCCGCCTCCGCGCCGCCGACGCCGTGGACTTCGGGGATCTCATCCTCCTTGCCGAGCGGATCGTGTCGGAGGACCTGGCCGCCGGCGCCGGCCTCGCGCGCCGCTTCCAGCACGTGCTGGTGGACGAGTTCCAGGACACGAACCGCGTCCAGTACCTGCTCGCGAGAGGCCTGTCCCAGGCGAGCGGCAACCTCTGCGTGGTCGGGGACGACGATCAGTCCATCTACTCCTGGCGGGGCGCGGACCTGCGAAACATCCTGGACTTCGAAAACGACCACCCTGGCACCAAGGTCATCAAGCTGGAGCAGAACTACCGCTCCACCGGGGCCATCCTCGGCGCCGCCAACGCGGTGATCCGGAGAAACCTCCATCGCAAGGAGAAGTCCCTCTGGACGGACCTCGGGCCCGGCGAGCCCATCGAGGTGGTGGCCTGCCGGGACGAGCGCCAGGAGGCGGCCTTCGTGGCCCACTCCATCGCCGCCCTCAGGGCCGAGGGCTACCGCCTGGACGACGTGGCGGTGTTCTACAGGGTGCACGCCCAGAGCCGGGCCCTGGAGGAGGCTCTCCGAGCCAAGCGCCTGAACTACGCCGTGGTGGGAGGCATCCGGTTCTATGACCGGGCCGAGGTGAAGGACATCATCTCCTACCTGCGCCTCGTGCAGAACCCGCGGGCAGATCTCGACCTCGCCCGGGTCCTGAACACTCCCAAGCGGGGGATCGGGAAAAAAACCCTCGAGACCCTCGAACGCCACGCCTCCGAGCGATCGCTCTCCCTCACCGAGGCCTGCGAGGAGACGGTGGCCCCCGACTCGACCCTGCTCGGCGCCCGGGCCGCCAGACCAGTGAAGGCCTTCCTCTCGCTCATGACCCGCCTCCGCGAGGCCGCGGCCACCATGCCGGTCGCCTCGCTCGGCCGATACGTTGCCGAGGAGAGCGGCCTCATCGCCGCCCTGAAGAACGAGCCCGGCCTGGACGGGGAGAAGCGGGTGGAGAACATCCAGTCCTTCCTCGGCAGCCTCGAGGCCTACGAGGCCGAGTCGGACGATCCCAGCCTGGCCGAGCTCCTGGAGCGCGTGGCCCTGGTGTCCTCCGCAGACGAGGTGGGCGAGGGGGCGGGCCGCGCCTCCCTCATGACCGTGCACGCGGCCAAGGGCCTGGAGTTCCCGGTGGTGTTCCTGACCGGCATGGAGGAGAACGTCTTCCCCCACCAGCGGAGCATCCTATCGGCGAGCCAGATGGAGGAGGAGCGTCGGCTCGCCTACGTGGCCATGACCCGCGCCAAGCGCCGCCTCGTGGTCACCTTCGCCGGCATGCGCACGCTCTTTGGCAGGGCCCAGTGGAACGAGCCCACCCGCTTCCTCGGGGAGATCCCCTCCGAGCTCCTGCGCTACGACGGGCTCGAAGGCGCAGAGCAGCCACGCCTCGACGAGAGCTCCTGGCAGCGGCACAAGGCGAGGGCCGCGGGGAACTTCGGGGGCGGCTTCGAGCGGGACTTCGAGCGGGACTTCGATGATCCCTTCGAGGACGCCGCCGAAGATGACTTCGACGATCCCGTCGAGGACGGCTTCGACCCGGACCCGGGCTTCGACCCGGGCCATGGCCCTCACTCGGACGAGGACGACGGCCCAGGCGGAGGCCCACACTCGGACGAGGGCAACGGCCTGAGCGAAGACCCACACTCGGACGAGGGCGAAGGTCTGAGCGAAGACCCACACTCGGACGAGGGCGAAGGCCCAGGCGGAGGCCCACACTCGGACGAGAACGACGGCGACGAGGCCCGAGCCCGAACGCCCCCTCGCATCTCACGAGAAGATCTTGGCCGCGACAGGCGCCGGGAGCTCGCAGCCCAATTCCCTTCTCCCGCTGCCGCCCAGAGCGGACGCCGCCCTGTCCGCACCCCTTCGGGAAGATCCCCTGGAGACTCGAAGGCCTCTCCTGCCCTTGGGCCCGGCCAGAAGGTCCGCCACCCGAGCTTTGGCATCGGCACGATCCACGCCTGCCTCGACGAGGGCCCGAACGCCAAGCTGAGGGTGTACTTCCCCGCCCACGGCGCAAAGACGATCCTGGCCCGCTTCGTGGAGCCTGCCTGATGAGCCCCGCTTCTCCTCCTCCCCGTGGTTTCGACCCCCTCTGGCGACCCCAAAGGGCAACCCCCTTGCAGCCCCATGGGGCCAGAGGGGTGGGCTGAGCGCACCTGCGGCTCCAGTCTATCCAATCCAACAAGAGAGATGGAAAAACCGTCATAAAAGCGAGAGGTTTAACACTGCGAGTGAGCCTTGGATTTCTCGCATCCGCGTCATGAAGGTCGACAGAAAGGGATTGTGTGTTAGTGATTCTGCTGCTATTGTAATATGCGTTTTAATGTTTTCGTCCGTTGACTCTATGACCAGGAGGGATGGCAGAGAGGTAGGCGTTCTCCGTCATCATCTTTTATCGGTAGGGAGTTGGAAATGTCATCCTATCAAGGTGCAGAACAGTATCCGAAAAGAGGAGGAAAAGGATGATTAAGAACATATTGAAGTATCTCGCCGCCACGGTAGTGCTAATTTATAGTTCCAGTGCCTTTGCGAGTGCTGCTCCACACCCATACAACGTGAGAATACGAAACGCATCGAGTGGCAACTGGTCTAACTGGACTCCATACTACACCACAGGCTACACCTGCGGAGGTGATGATTGGTGTGAACTTTGGGATGTAGCGATCGAACAAGGCTCAGCTGATAGCGGAAATCGGTTTTCCGTCTGGTACTATGACGAAGGAACGGAATATGACTATGCCTATATGTATTGCAATTACAGTTACTACGAGTGTTTCTATTCTCATTCGAGTTATCCAACTTATGACAACATTTTTTCAAAATCTGTCACTCTCGAGTGGAATGACAATCAACCCATTGCATACATAGTTCATGATGACAACGGCGACGGCGCTATCACCATCCTGAGAGTGCAGCTGTACACAATTGGAAAATAGAAAGGCTGGCACGGATACTCTAGCTCCATCGGCAGTTCATGACTGACGCTAAATGGAGCAAATCGAATCCCAATTATACGAGGCATCCTTTGCTCCACATGCACCCAATCCGGTTGGAGTCGTATTTCCAACAAACCTTCTGCCAAAGAACGACTCAATCGACGATCGAGACCAATTTAGAGGCTTCGGAAAATAGGGAGGCTCTCAGCGATTGCGCTGTAGCATATATAAAACGGGAGTGGTGGCCTTCGAATATGGAACGGTGCTTCCATATATATATGGGCATAATAATGGCCATAAAAACGAGGTGCCGTAAATCCTTCATTGTTAAATTCATAGTATGCCTTCAAGTCGCTGTCTTGTCAGTTGGTTGCCCAGAAACCAACTGGGTTTTTCCAGATCACGATGCGCATGTGATGCCTCCCGAGTGTTCCGACGGCGACATGCATTGTACTGTCAATATCTTGGAGACTTGTATTGGTGGGAAGTTTGGCACGTTGACCGTCTGTGATGAGTACTGCGATCCCGTGAGCGGTTGCGTGTTAGACCTGCCAAACGCCGACTCATACATCTGGATCGCCAACACCGGTGAAGGGACCCTATCCAAGGTCAACACCCGAAACGGGAGAGAGGTTGCGCGCTACCTCACCTGCGCCTATGGAGACAACCGCTGCGACCCTTCTCGAACCTCGGTTAACCTGCATGGAGACGTAGTGGTCTCCAATCGTGGTTGTGGCAACTGCGTCGTGCAGATCCCGGCCTCTTCAGTCACCAAGTTCGCGGCTAGTCGAATGGATTGCGTGGACCGTGATGGAAATGGGATCATAGATACCTCTACCGGTCCCAGCGACATCAAGGCATGGGGAGAGGACGAATGCATGCTCTGGAGCATCGAGCTACCGTTCGAGGCAGGTTTCGGTGATGACCCTCACGGCGCACGCGCAACTGCCTGGGACGGAAGGGATGATGAAGATACTGGATTGGGTGGAAGCGTCTGGGTCGGTACCTGTGACATGTATGCCCAACCAAATCCTGTGTACGTGTACAAGCTCAATGGGGACACCGGCACTGTCGAGGAACGCGTCCAGGTGGAGTCCGCTAGTTGCGCCTACGGCGGAGCGATGGACAACGACAACGGCTTCTGGTTCCTCTGCCTGACAACCGAGACCATCACCCGTGTCGATGTGGAGTCGCTTGAGTACGCGACGCGGCCAACGAGTTGCGGATACGGCATCACAGTCGACTCCCATGGGCGCGTCTGGACCGGCGGTTTCGACTTCTCGGCGCTGGAGCAAAGCTGCATCGCTCGATATGATCCACGCACCGGCGAAGAGCGTACCGCCATCGTTTCCTGGGATCCGATCACCATCAGCACCAGGCCTTGGCTCCGGGGCATCGCCGTCGGTACAGCTCTGAGCGCTGGTTTCGTCTGGGCTGCCGAGACTTCCGGAAAGCTCTATCAGATCGACGCGGAGACGCTGGACGTTAACCTCGCCTACGAGATGACCGGCGTCCACGAGACCATCGGAGTTGCCGTGGACTTCCTGGGCTACGTCTGGATGGTTGACATGCTCGGCGACTGCGCCTACTGCTACGACCCCGTTACACAAAGACGTGTGCAGGTGAGGGTTGGTTCATTTCCCTACACCTACAGTGACATGACGGGAGTGCAGCTCCGTAATACCGTACTCGTTCACTAGTAGATCGCTGGCGGCCCACGCCGCAAAGAGGCGTACCAGTCCCCGCTCCCAGCTCACCCCCGCACCCTGCTCGCCTCCGCACCCTGCTCGCCCCCGCACCCAGATCGTCCCCGCACCCAGATCGTCCCCACACCCAGATCGTCCCCGCACCCAGATCGTCCCCACACCCTGCTCGCCCCCGCACCCTGCTCGCCCCCGCACCCTGTTTGTCCCCGCGCCCCGGCGCTGCTAACCTCGGGCCGTGCGCGCCTACCTCATCTTGCTCATCTGCCTCGGCCTGCTCGTCACGGGAGGGCTCCTCGCCCGCTACCTTGGCCGTCTGTGGGCGAACGCCCGCTTCGCCTCCCGCCGCCGCCGGGGAAGAAAGGGCGAGCTGAGGGCCCCCGCCGTCCTCGGCGCGGCGGGCTATCGGGTGATCGAGGAGCAGCCCGAGCTCACGAGCCCCCTGGAGGTGGACGGCCAATCGAAGGACGTCACCGTGCGGGCGGACTACCTCGTGGAGCGAGGCGGCTCGCGCTACGTGGCCGAGGTCAAGACCGGCGTCAAGGCCACGGACCCCTTCTACAGCGACACCCGTCGCCAGCTCCTGGAGTACCGCGTGCTCTACGACGTCGAGGGGGTGGTGCTCGTGGACATGGAGGCAGAGCGGGTGCGCCTGGTCACCTGGCCCGCGCTGGAAGGCCGCCTCCCCTCGAGGACCGGCCATTCAAAGGCCTTGCTCAGAACCCTCGGCCTGGGCATCGCCATCGGTCTCGCCGTCGGCATTGCTCTCGGCCTGTGGCTCACGAGGACGTGACCGCTTCTGCTCCCCAACCTTGCACCATTACCCCCCCCGACCGGCAATAACCCCCATGACATGTTTCATGTCCGGGCAATCCTTGCACCACGAAGCCCCCGATTCGGCAAAAAACCCACGGACATGACCGCATCTGGACCCCAACCTTGCATCATTGCCCCCCCCGACCGGCAATAACCCCCATGACATGTTTCATGTCCGGGCAATCCTTGCACCACGGAGCCCCCGATTCGGCAACCTTGCAACATGACTGCTCGCTGATGTTCGCTGACAAATATGGACACCGACAGCGTGCCGCTCGTGAGCGAAAGCTCGTGCGTCCCCCTGCCTGCCCCTTGGAACAATCACCTCGATGTCGCAACCCACAAAGGCCCCGAGGGTCGCAGCGAGTCAGTGGCGGCGAGATGGCGCGTCCTTGCGATTGCGCCCGCGCGTCACTTCTTCGTTGCGGTGAGCGAAGGCATGGGACAGTCGAGGGTCCCGCCGCACTCGCACCCCTGGTCGCACGACGCGCAGTTGGCGTAGTGCATCTCGACCGCAAGCTCGGTGCAACTTGAGTTGGGCGTCATGGTCGCGACGATGGTCTTCGTCGGGCAGGTCGGGTCCGCGGAGATGGTGAAGGAGAGGACGCCGTCGGTCACGGTCACCGGGACGTCGGTCTCCACGCGATCGGTGCACTCGGAAGCGCCGCCCACTCGCATCGGCCCTGCACGGTAGTTCATGATGTGCTGCCCCTCGGTGTTCCTCGCAACCCAGAAGGTGGTCACGAAGTCTGCGGGACATCCGTCCTTGGGTGGAGAGGTGGTGGTCCATTCCCCCAGGGGACACTCTACCTCGCCACCGCCGGTGAGCGCGCCACCCAGCGGGATGGCGGACTGGGCAACACCACCGCCGAGATCCACCGTGACAGTACCCAGGTCGGCGTCTCCTACGAGGGTGATCGTCTGCCCCCTCACGAGGCCGTCCATGAAGACCAGCACTGCCACTGCCGCGCCCTGGTCGTCGAGCACGAAGCAGCCGAACGCCACGCCCACCGCCGCGATGTCAATCGACACGAGCCCCGACGCATCGGCAGTGCCGGTGGCCGCAGTGGGCGGATCGGCGAAGGATACGCAGTAGAGCTTGTAGCCGGCGAGCGGGTCGCCGTCCTCCGGCGGGGCCGGCGGGATGGGCTTACCCGAGGGTTCCTGATAAGACGTCTGGGGACCGGCGACGAGCGCCGCAGTGAGGGTGAGGCTCTCGACCACCCCGGCATCGGGCGTCTCCGCCTTCTTTTCCTCGCAGCCCATGAGCAAGCCGAGAAGCAGAACTACAGCTATGGTGCGCATCAGGATTTTCCTCGATTTTTCCGGCAGTCAAGCGCCGAGTGTATGGGGAGTATACCACCTTCGCTGCTTCTCGGGTGAGGGCCCGGGCCGTCTCTCGGGTGAGCGCCCGGGCTAGCGCCGTCACTTCGGCGTGATCCCCTTGGCGATCCCCTCGCACACCGAGTCGATCCTCGGGGCGCCCCCCTTGTCGCGGTTGCAGACGATGGAAACCGACAGCCTGCCGTTCGTGATTGAGAGCTGGCGCGTAGCCTGCCTGCTGCCAGGAGAGATCACCTCGACGTCGCATCCCACGAAGGCCCCGAAGGCAGCGGTCCTGGCCTGACCGGGAGCCGTCCCCGTCTGGGCCGCCAGAGGCTTCTGGATCAGGTCCCTGCACTGCTCAGCGGTGGCGTTCTTCAGCATGGCGCTCACCTCGGAGGGCAGCGCCTGGATGTAGATGGACGGCGTGAAGCCCGCTGGGGGCCGGTCCATCATCAGGGTGTGGCTGCCCGGAGCGGCCTTTTCGAGGACCCGCTGATCCGTGACCTTGCTCCAACCCTTTGGCGCCTCGATGAAGAAGCCCTCGAAGTCGAGCTTCTCCACCCGCTTGCTCGCGATCTTCTGCTGGCAGGCCCCGAGGGACGCGATGATAACGAGTAGAAAGGTGATCCGCATAGAGGCAAGCTATCACCTGCGGCCCTCGGGGGTCAAACCCGGCATGGAAGGGAATAATGAAACGGGAATATCGAGACATCGAGACCTGACACCCGGACCTCACACCCGGACCTCACACCCGGACCTCACACCCGGACCTCACACCCGGACCTCACACCCGGACCTCACACCCGGACCTCACACCCGGAGATCTTGCTCCCCTGCCCTTGCCTGCGAGGGGTCTAGCCCATAAAGTGCATCGAGGAGCGGATCGGGCCGGGCCGGGCCGGCCCTCGCCCGAGACCCTTCCCCCGGAGGACTAGATGGACCTGATCATCAAGGACGCCATGGCGATCGCGGTGATGGACGATGACCGCACCGTGCAGAGGGACGCCGACCTGCTGGTCCGGGACGGCAAGATCGAGGCCCTCGGCAAGGGGCTCGCGACCCCTCCCGGCGCAGAGGTCATCTCGGCAAGGGGCTGCGTGGTGACGCCGGGCCTGGTCAACACCCACCACCACCTGTACCAGACCATGTTCCGGAACGTGCCGGGCATCCAGGACGTGGAGCTCTTCCCCTGGCTGAAGGCCCTGTATCCGCTCTGGCGCCACATCACCCCCGAGGACGTGTTCGTCTCGGCGCAGGTGGGCCTCGGGGAGCTCCTGCTGACGGGCTGCACCCTGTCCACGGATCACTTCTACCTGTTTCCCTGCGATCAGCCCTGCGAGATCATCGATCGCACCGTGGAGGCCGCCCGCCTCCTCGGCATCCGGTTCGATCCCACCCGGGGCTCCATGAGCAGGGGCGTGTCCAAGGGCGGCCTGCCCCCGGACGAGGTGGTGCAGGACGAGGCGACGATCCTCAGGGACTCGGAGCGCTTCGCCGACGACTTCCACGACCCCTCCCCCGGCTCCCTCAC
>JAVEWA010000728.1:0-3290 GCA_034004785.1 Polyangia bacterium | reverse complement strand
GTCGGCGCCCCGTCGAAGGGCGCCGGCGAGGCGGAGACGTCGCTCCAGCTCCAGGCGAAGGGCACGTTGTCCCAGCCCGCCTCCAGGTCCTCCACCACCCCGCCGTGGAACCCGCAGGCGATCACGTGGCCGGTGGGGAGCTCCGTGAGGAAGATGTCGTTGTCCCACGCCTCCTCGAAGTCCTCGAGCCCCTCGCCCTGCGGGTCGAACATGGCGAGCACCGCCGCACCCTCGTCGAAGACCCGCACGAGCTCGTACCAGCGCTCGAAGTCCTCCCATCCCCGCGGCGCGCCGGGGCCGAACCCCGCGATGCCATGCCTCTGGACCACCGCGGTGAAGGTCCAGTGCGCGGCTTCCCCAGGGTTCTGGCCGGCGTCCTCGAAGCCCGGGTTCAGGATCGCGGTCACAGGTACCCTCCGGTCCGTGCGTCGATCAGGGTCACCTCGCCCTGCACCGGGAACTCCCGCAGCCCGAGCTTCACGTCTGCCGGCAGGTCGTTGAGCTTCAGGTCCCCGTGCCCGTCGCCCAGCTTGCGCACCCCGGCCGTGTCCCGGATCACGTTGAACACGTCGGACCAGGCCACCTCGCCAGCCGGGTTGCCGTCCGCGTCACGGACGTTGAAGCCGAAGTCCACCCGCGGGTTCGGTGTGCCGTCGGGCTCGCTCACCCGGAACATCGCCTGCAGGTTGGCGCGGATCCGGTCCCGCACGGTCGCGGGGTCCTGCCCCTGCTGGAGGTGCACCCGCGCCTGCACCCGCACGCCCTTGTACACCGGGTCCTGCACGCGCACCTGGAAGGTCAGGGTGCAGGGGTAGACCTCCGTGACCTGCAGCAACACCGCGTTCTTGAGCGCCGGGGTGGGCATCCCTCCGCCCTGCGGGATGACGTAGAGGATCCCGCTGTTCTCCTCGATGGTCGAGTCGTCGTCCGAGGTGAGCATCAGGGCCCGGGCCACGCCCGGTAGTCGCCGCGCGTTGATCTCGAAGTCCTCACGCGCCACGGTCCGGTTGAGCACGCGCAGGCTCTCCGGCGCGAGCTGCCTGGCCGACGCCAGGCTCTGGCGGTTCGTCCCGCCGCTCGCCGGCAGCGGGTTGGTGACCGAGAGCTGCACCGGCCGGCCGTGCACGTCGGCGAACACCCCCTCGACCACCACCAGCCGGCCCGCCTCCACGTTGCCCACCTCGCCCCCGCCGGTCTTGTAGGTCACCCGGATGGTCCCGGTGGGCGGCGCGCCGCTCACCCCGTCCCCAAACCGCAGGGTGGCCCGGTCGTTCTGGTCTACCAGCACCAGATAGTGCCGGTCGTTTGGCCCAGAGCCGAGCAGGCTGCTCTGCTCATCGTACCCGCCGTTGGCCGCGCTCACCTCTACGGATCCGTCCAGGTACGGCACGTGGTCCAGCGGCAGGTCCAGCCAGGCCAGCCCCTGGGCGTCGAAGAGCTGCGTGTGTATCTCGGAGTGCTCCACCACCCCGACCACCCGCGGCGGGTCCAGCCCGGCCGGGATCACCAGGTCCGCCAGGAGCTGGAACCGCACAGGCTCGGTCACCTCCTTCGTGCGCACCACCGTCCCGGCCGCCAGCGGCACTTCCGTCACTGGCGGTCGGGCGAGCGAGAACACCACCTCGGCCGTGGCCGCCTGCGCGCCGTGCAGCCGATAGCCCAGCAGCCGGGCCAGGGCGATCACGTTCTTGCGCTGGGTGGCCGTCCCGATCCGCGACTCCCGCGCCTGGTTGTCCAGGTAGTAGGTGATCACGTCCCCCACGAAGGCGTACATCTCCACCAGGAGGTTCCCGAAGGAGGCGACGTCGAAGTCGCTCCAGTCCGGGAACACGCTCCGGATCAGCGCGATCAGCCGCGCCCGGATCGAGTCGAAGTCCTTGTCCGTGTAGTCGACGCTGGCTGGAAGGATCGCCACCGGCTTCGCCTCCTAGAGAGGCAAAGCCCCAGTGGGCGAAAACGGGGACTTATCCGGCCAGGGCTGGAGGGGTTCACCGCAAAGGAGTCATGAATCGTCCAAGCTGTTCGAATGTCTCGTCAATCGCGATGTTGCACAGAACGACCGGGTTGGCCTCCGGCAGTTCCTCCTGAAGTGACTTCAAGGCAGCATTCAGTCCTTTGATCTCTCGAAGTACGCGATGTGGAGGCACATCGCTACCGTACCTTTCCATCACGCGCTTGTGGAACCGCGAGCCCCCCTTGCACCACCCTGCCGTGAGCTCCTGCCCTGTATAGACAGCGCACAACCATCGCCCATGCGGTGGTAATGAATCAGCGGCATTCCCCGGCGCCTCACCTGCTCGGATACGGTTGAACGCATCCAAGAACGCCATCCGCTCCTTTTGGTTTCGCTGCGCGTAGTAGATGAGGCCATTCCAATCGTCCTCGGTGAATTCGGACTCCTCCCCCAGCTGCTGGAGTCTCTCAATCAACCTCCATCGACCGCGAACGTCGCCAATGATCTGGTCAACCGTTGGGATCGTCATGCTCATGTGAGTCTCCTTCCGACATCAAGAATATCCGCCACGCTGCCCTGTCACCAGACCCGATCGGATGGTTTGGAAGCCACCTCTTTAGCGCATCCTTGCAGTAGGTTTGAGTAAGCTCGCCGAGCGCCTCGTCGTTGCGCTGGTGGCGGAGGAGGTGGAGGGCGGAGCCGAAGTTGGTGCGCCAGGGGAGCTCGCCGGCGGAGCGGGGGGTGGCGCCCTCGGTGGCGAGGACCTGGGTGACCTTGGAGCGCTCGAGCTCCTCGCCGGTGCCCGAGGCGAAGTCGTTCTTCTGGTCGCGGCGGCGGGGGATGAGCAGGTTCCGGGGTTCCTTGGACACGATGGCCTCCTACGTCCTACGGGATGGGCACGACGGCGCGCGCCTGCTCGAGGGTGGTGACGAGGGCGTCTAGGGGCGCGAGGGCCTCGCCGAGGGGCTTTCCGGAGAGGTCGGACAGGTCGGGGATCTCCGGGCCGCCGACCATGCCGAGAAAGACGTTCATGAGAGCGATGAGCTGGCCGAGGGAGCCGAGGGCCTTGCCGATGTTGGCGGCCTCCTGGGCGACGTTGGCCTCGGCGCAAAGGGCGATGTCGAGGAGACCCGGGTCGTCGAGCTCCACGGCGCGAGCGGACGCGGCGGAGACGGACTCGAGGTGCTTCTGAAGGTGCGCGAGCTGGTCGCGGGTCTTGCGCAGGGTGTCGATGAGCAGGTCGATCAGGCCAACGATGGTGAGAGGGAGCGAGAGCTGGGGTACAAGGCCCAGGAGCCGGGACACCTTCTGGGCGAGCTCGGGGATGGCCGTTGCC
>JAVEWA010000727.1:0-3298 GCA_034004785.1 Polyangia bacterium | reverse complement strand
GTTGTCCCGGGGTCCTCCCCGGTGGGCTCGAGGGCGGCCAGGGCCGCGCCCAGGGCGCCCGTGTGCTGCGGGAAGGGCGGCACCAGCACCTCGGCGCCGAGGACCCTGCCCAGGATGGTGGCGAAGTGCGGGTTGTGGGCCACGACCCCGCCCGTGAGCGCCACCTCGCCCGTCATGGCGCGGGTCTCCAAAACCCGGCGGGCAACCGACTCGTAGGCTGCCCGGGCGAGGTCCTCGACCTTGGCGCCCTCCCTGAGGCGGGCGAGCACCTCGGTGCGAGCGAACACGGTGCAGTAGGAGCCGATGCGCACCTCCGAGGAGGTCGAACGCTCGGCCAGCCTGGCCATCTCGCCGGGCTCGATGCGCAGCCAGAAGGCCAGCTCCTCGAGGAAGGCGCCGGTGCCCGCCGCGCACTTGCGGTTCATGGAGAAGTCCATGCGCCGGCCCCGGGCGTCCAGCCTGATCACCTTGTTGTCCTGCCCTCCGATGTCCACCACCGTGATCGCCCGGCGGACGTGGTGATAGGCCCCCCGGGCGTGGCAGTCGATCTCGGTGCGGGTGGCCGTGGCAAGGGGCACGTTGGCGCGGCCATAGCCAGTGGCCATGACCGCTCCCAGGGCCTCGCGGGTCGCGCCCGCCTCCTCGAGGGCCTGGGAAAGAGCCTTATCGGCGGCCGCGGCGAAGTCGTGGCCGGTGGGGGCCACGCCGCGGCCCAGCACCTCGGCGCCGGCCCCGAGGAGCACCGCCTTGCTGTAGCCGGAGCCGACGTCCAGGCCTGCGACAATCATGGCGCTAGGGGTCATCGCGTGTTCACCAGTGGTGCCTCGCTCAGCACGCCTAGCGCTGCTCGAGCTGCTCCACAAAGGCCTCGATGGCGGTCCGGGCCTGCTCCTCGGAGTAGCACCTCAGGTCGTTGAGGTCGCCGCTGATCACCACGAAGGGCTTGCCGAGGCGCTCCGCCAGGCGTTGGGGCATGCCGTAGCGGGTGTTGGAGTTGTTCGGGCAGGTGCGGGCGTCGTGGTACAGGATGCCGTCCACCTGGTACTCCTCGCACATGCGCGCGATGTACTCCTCCTTGATGGGATCCGCGCGGACGATGAAGAGCTCGGTGTAGGCCCTGGCCATGGACTCGAAGGGGTCCTCCGGGTCGAGCTGATTGAAGATCCAGGAGTTGCAGTAGGTGGAGGCCACCACCGCGGTGCGAAGGCCGAGGAACTGCTCCGACAGGGGCCGGAGCTTGCCCCAGACGGGCATGCCCTCCCAGTACACCCTGTGGCGCTCCCCTGGCACGGAGGCTTCCTTGGCGGCCACGCGGGCCTCGAGCTCTCCTAGGAGCTCCTCGTAGTAGTCGATGGCCACCTGGGTGCCTCGCAGCACCACGGCCGGGCCCATGTGGATGGTGCCGTCGAAGAAGTTGATCGCCGCGGGCCTGGCGGCGCCGGTGCGGAGCACCTTCTCCCAAAGGGCCGAGCAGCGCTGGCTCCTGGCGACCGCCTCGCGGAAGCGATCCGGGTCCAGGGGCTGCCCCGCGATGGGGGCGAGGTCCTCGGCCAGGCGGCGGATCTGCGCGGCGATGGACGCCACGTGGTCCTTGGTCACCCCGCCCACGTTGCGGTGGGTGTGGATGCCCAGCACCGGCACGCCGAAGTGGCGGCCGTACCACATGAACCAGTCCTGAACGTCCCGGCACTGGTTGGTGTTGTAAACGAGCACGTCCGGACGCGGCACGGACTCGATGCCATAGGCGGCTGTGAGGGGAGTGTGGCCCCTCAAGAAAGCTCCCACGTCCGCCGTCAGGTAGGAGCAGATCTCGGGAGAGTAGCCTACCGCGTTGGCGTAGGGGATGTAGTCGGTCGCCTGCCTTGTGGCGCCCAGCACGGCGGCGTGGTTCTCGGGAAAATAGACCTCGAAGCCGAAGCCCTGAAGCAGCTCGGCAGGGCCGACGCTGGTGCACCAGGCCACCTTGCGGTTCGGATCCTTCGAAGCCGCGTCCACTCCGAGGAAGTGGTCGGCCATCACCTTCTTCATGGTCTTTGCTGCGGCAATGGGCTTGGGCTTGATCGTCTCGGTCGTCATGTCCACCTCGCGTTGGAGTCGGCGGGGAGCCCACCTCCCCGTTGTCGGGGGTCGAATCCTCTTGGGTTTCGCGGTCCCGCGTCTTGGCGGGCCTCCATTACACATCGCATCCCGAAGGGGTTGTCAAGGAACGAAGGAAGGTCCATGACCAGACTTACGCAGCCGGTGGGATCTGGGCTAGAACAGGCGAGGCGCTACTTGGTCTCCAGCGCCGGAGGCGCCACTTGGCAGGCAGCGGGAAGAAGACAAGCACAGAGCAAAGACGCGCCAGGCCCCGGGCCGCATCCGGGCCCCGGGCCGCATCCGGGCCCCGGGCCGCATCCGGGCCCCGTGCCGCATCCGGGCCCCGGGCCGCATCCAGGCCCCGGGCCGCATCCGGGCCTCGGGCAGCCGGCGCAGGGCCCCTGAGGACCAGGCGCAGGATCTCCTTCGGCCATCCTCGGCTTCCTCCCAACCGCCTGATCCTCGGCGACAACCTGGAGGTCATGGGGCTCCTCCCCGACGGGTGCCTGGACTTCGTCTATGCGGATCCCCCCTTCTTCACGGGGAGGGAGCTGCGGGGGAGCGCGGCCAAGCGGAAGGGAAAAGCCGACGTTGTGATCCCAGGCGGCGAAGTCCCAGTTTTTTCGGACGCCTGGCCCGGGGGCCTGGCCGAGTATCTCGCCTGGCTCTCGGCGCGGCTCGCCGAGATGAGGCGGCTCCTCGGGCCCAGGGGCACCCTCGTGCTGCACTGCGATCACCACGCCTGCCACTACCTGAAGGTGGAGCTCGACAGGCTCTTCGGCCCCGGGAGCTTCGTGAACGAGATCATCTGGTGCTACAAGTCGGGTGGGGCCAGCCCGAAGCGCCACTTCAGCCGCAAGCACGACAACCTGTTCCTATATGCCATGGGGCCGTCCTACTACTTCAAGCCCCAGCGGGAGAAGTCCTACAACCGGGAGCTGAAGCCCTACCGCTTCGCCGGGGTGGAGGAGCACCAGGACGCCATGGGCTGGTACACCCTGGTGGGCATGAAGGACTACTGGGAGCTGGACATGGTGGGCCGCACGAGCGCGGAGCGCCTGGGCTACCCGACCCAGAAGCCCGAGCGACTCCTGGAGCGGCTCCTCGTCTCCCTGGCGCCGGAGGGGGTCACAGTGGGGGACTTCTTCTCAGGGAGCGGCACCACCGCGGCGGTGGCCCAGCGGCTCGGGCTCGGCTTCATCGCCAGCGACGACTCCAA
>JAVEWA010000726.1:0-3300 GCA_034004785.1 Polyangia bacterium | reverse complement strand
TCGACTCATGGCCCATAGCTAGGCCAGCCCATCCATTCCCATCAACACCACCTAGGTCGGGAGGTCATGCCACCGGGCCGCCGGGGGCCCACCGACGATCCGCTCCGAGGGCCCACCGGCGGTGAAGAGCCGGCTCTACCTGAGCCCATCCCGCGTCCACGCTGGCGTTCAGCGGGGCGTCGCCGCAGGCCTGCTCGGCGCCGACCGAAGAGTACAGCGCCGTGCGCTGCTCGACTTCCTGCTCCACGGCGTCCGACACGCCTTCTTCGCCGAGCGGGGTGCCATCACTCGGGGCATGCCCACCGCGCACGCCGCGTCGCCGCTCGTGGAGCTCATCTCGGACAATGGCCCCGCCCCGGTGTGGCCCGATCCCGAGGGCGCCGCACGCGGTGAGTCCATCCAGCCGCTCCACCCTTCGGTGCCGCGCGCCGCCAGGGAGCAACCCCTGCTCTATGAGCTGCTCGCCCTGGTGGACGCCCTGCGCATCGGCCGGGCGCGGGAGCGCAAGCTGGCGATTGAGCAGCTGGAGCAGAGGATCCGGCCATGACATCACCTTCCTGGAGCTCGATCACGTGGCTGCGCGCTGTCGCCGATCGCCTTGGTGACCTCCGGCCCGAGACGGTTTTTCTGGGCGGCGCCACCCTGGAGCTGCTGATCACCGACCCAGGCGCCGGCGCGCCGCGACCGACCAAGGATATAGACCTGATCGTGGAGCACGTAGTGCGGGATATCCGCACGCTGCGTGCGATGTGGAGGGTGCTGGAAACAGGGCTACGGTCGACCCTATACGGGCACGAAGAGGGAAACCTCGGAGACAGCCAAGGGAAGACCTAAGGGCTACCACGCCAGCACTCGACCCGACCGACCAGATGCTCCGGTCCGGCCGCGTTGTCCAGATGCTCTCATAGCCGCCTGTTCGGTCACGGCATCTTCAGGCTGGATAGCAGCCTGGACAAGCCCAAGGCTGCGTAGGTTCCCATGCGAGCTCGAAGCTGCATGGTTTGGGCGTCCAGCACGTATACGGCACCGTCACGCCACGCCACCAAGGAGTCGCCGCAGCGATGCAGGTAGGCGATGATGTCAGGCTCGCTCAGCCGATGGTCGTAAAACCCGGCCTCCGGAAGCTTATGCTGGCTCCTTCCTTTAGAGCTCGGGTCGAAAAGCAGCAGATCTCCTCGCAGGTCTCCCATCATCAGCCTTGGATTTGGCCCTCCAAGGAACGTCGCGCCGCGCCGTCCAGGCCTGTAGTAGCTCCTGTGATGCATGGGAATTGAATAATCGATCAGTGGCTCCACTCGACCGGAGCGCGTGTCCACGAGCAGGTTAAGCCGGACGCCCGATGTCACGGCGAGCCACCGGCTCGATGGATCCCACTGCAGGCTGGGGTCTCTGAAATGGCTGTCTTTATCGATATAGAAGATGTCCGGCCATCTTCGTTCAAGGGAGAGCCCGGTGCCGCTTGCCTTGTAGATGTATAGAGTACCGAATACATACACTGCTATCTGGTCACCTGTGCTGCTTACAGCCAGCGACACGCTGCGGTCACGGTCGATCGCTTGCTTGTACGGAAAGCCACCATCCAGCTTGATCTGCTCGCATGCCCCTTCAGCCATTGCTCCACAGTAGACGTAGAGATAGCGGCCAGCCATGCCCGCTCTCGCGAAATTGGGGCCCTGAAAACGCTTGACCTCGTACCGCCACGTCAGAGACGGCTCGCCAAGATGCTTGTCCTGAGCCGACAGGAACCGCAGTCGAGCCGTCGGAGTCTTGCGGCCTGCAACTGTGACGGCGAGCACACGACCGTCGGGGAGGAGGACCGCCGAGCGCACTCGCTCGCCCGGGGCCAACCCCGTTCTGGCAATCATTCGGTGCTTCCGCTCACGCAAATCATGGACGACCAGAGCCGATGTTGCGTCACCAGCTTCCAGGGCGTGCCCTCCGCCGAAGTGCAACAGCCGTCGAAACGGCATACCCGTACGAATCAGCTCGCCGGCCAACTTGAGCGTATTCACGGAACGCCACCGCAGGTGAAACCTGGTCCTCTTGAGCCAGCCGTCACCTACGGCAAGTCGGGCATCGACGCATTTCGTCCACGAATCCCACCGGGAACGTTGATCTGCGCACAACGCCGTTTCAGCCTCCTCGGTCAACATGAGATGAGCCGCAGGATCCACGAGGATCTGTCGCACTACAACGGGACCGATGACGTAGATCGGCGTGACCGCTTGCGGACGGGACTTCCGTTCACGCGAGGGGGGGGCGAGGGCGGCATCCTTACTCACGACGGACGTCATGTCGTCTTGCCGAGAACATTCCTTGTCAACTTCTCTGCCTCCGGACCGCTGTCCGCAGCCTATTATCAATTCAGCGAGAAGGACCATTAGCGTCGCTTTCCGGAAGCCCCAATGGCTCTTACGACTCGAATAGTCGGTTCGTCGGTGTTCGGCCTTGCGCATGCGAGAGCTATCACTCCTTGCCGTGCCAAGGGTCGTTGACCCGAGTTACTCGGAAGAAATCGATCTTCATGCTAGCGGATGAAACAAATCGGTGCATCTTCCCACCCAGACTGTCGAAATAGTACCCCTCGCTCTGTGGCTTCCCAGGGATGTTACCCAACCACATGATGAAGTGCTTGGATCCCCATCTCCCATTATCTGCCTCACGAGCGTAATGGATGGTCATTCCAGGCCTCAGCGTGATGTGCTTCTGCCAACCAGCTCCGCCGTATTGTCTAATCGACAACTTCCAGTTTCCAGCGCTGCTTGGTTCTATTCTGTCATCGAACGCAGTCCAGATACTATTACCGAGTGGCTTGTTGTTCAGCGACGATACCCAGATCTGCGGGTATGAAGCCACAAGGCTTTGATGAGTTCCCAGGGCTCGCTTGAGGAAGTCGGCGAGGTCATTATGACAGCGATCTCTTTTAATATCGGTTCTACCGGGTCGATGATATGCCGGCATCCACGACATCATCTGGTTTTGCCCGGCTATTGTCGCGAGCTGCTTCACCAAATCGCTGCGCCTGGGTAACGTAGCCGTGAGTCCACCTTCGTCCAGAAGCGACAGCGGGTTGGCGAGAGAATACATGAATAGACTACCCTTGGAAGACGAAGCGAGCTGCACTTTCGGATCGTGCATAAACATCGAATCGGGGCGGTTCCATAGGCCGAGACCTGTGCCCCACCGATAATTCATGACGGGACTCGCTTGCTATACACCGGACTAACTCGCCGCCTCCGTATTTCAAGGTTCCCTGTCTCCAATAAAGCCGACTGTATCGCATTCCGCACGATGTCGGCC
>JAVEWA010000725.1:0-3310 GCA_034004785.1 Polyangia bacterium | reverse complement strand
CGGACACGGCCCCTGCCACGCGGTTGGAGTGGTCCCAGGGCACCGGGTCGCCATCTTCTCGCGGAATCGTCCCGAGTGGCTGGTCACGGATGTCGCCATCCTCATGGCAGGGGCCGTGTCCGTGCCCCTTCCAAGCACCGGCTCAATCTACGCCAGGCGCAGGATGCTCCACGAGACTCGCCCGAGGGTCGTCTTTGTCGGCGCGGCCGCAGATCTGGTGAGGCTTCGCGAGAGCTGGCCCAAGCTGGAGAGCTGCAACCACATAGTGGCTTTCGAGACGCCGGAAGAGGGGTTGGAGTCCATGGGGCCCGTGGACGCGGGATGCCGCCTGCTCGCCTGGCAAGACGCGCTGGTGAGGGGCAGGGCCCTCATGGAGCGTGGTGACGGGCTGCGACCGACGGACAGCGGGCGTTCGCCCGGGGACGCCGCGACCCTGATCTACTCTGCCGGTCGCACCGGGCCGCCCAGGGGCTCCCTGCTGTCCCACCAGGGGCTGGTCTCGAAGGTCTATGCGTTGCGGGACGTAGTCGTGCTCCCAAGGAGCGCGGTCCAATTCCTCGCCTTGCCGCTGGACTCCATGTTCGGAAGGCTGCTGGCCTGGGCCGCCATTGATCAGGGCGCCACGACCTGGCTTTCCACTCCGAGAACGCCTCTCGGGCCCCAGCTCGCGGAGGCGAGACCTCACTTTCTCGCCGGGGTACCACGGACGTTCGAGCAGCTCGGGAGCCATATCCTCACTCGCAGGGAGGGCGCGGTCGGCGTCCCAGGGCGAACGACCCTGGTGATGGCCGAACGTTTCCTCGGCGCTGGAGTCGCCTCCAAGGGGCGCCGAAGCCTGCTTGGATTGGATTTGAGGTTGGCGAGGAGCTTGTTTCAGACCCGTGTCCGGCACCTTCTCGGAGGCCGGGTACGCCACCTCGTGTGTGGTGGCGGTGCGTTGGATGCCGGGGTGGAGCGCCTGTTCCAGTTCGGTGGGATCCCCGTCCTGCAGGGATACGGCTCCAACGAGACCATCGGCGCGGCCACCGCCAACCGGCCAGATGACAACCGCCCCGGAAGCGTGGGGAGAGCGCTTTCCGATGTGGAGATCCGAGTCTCTCCCGCTGGGGAGGTGCTGTTCCGAGGGCCAGGCCTGTTCATGGGGTATCTGCGGAGCTTCACCCCCGGGGGTGGAGTGGAGGTGGACCCTGCCCGGGACCCGGAGGGTTGGTTCCACTCACGCGATCTGGGCCTCATGGAGGAAGGGTACCTGTATCTGACCGGGCGGCAACAGGACATCTTGCGCCTCTCCTCGGGCAGACTGGTGGCGGCGTCGATGATCGAGACGGCTCTCTGTGCGCTTCCCTTCGTGAAGCACGCTGTGCTGTGCGGCGACAACCGCCCCCATCTGTCCGCGCTCTTCTGGCTCTCTGCTGGAGCCGGCGAACATCAGCTCCCGGGGAGCAGAACGGAGGGGGGGGAGGGCGCCGCTGAGCTAGAGGATCCGGACGCTTTATTGCGCCAGGCTTTGCAGCGCGTCAACCAGAGCTTGGAGCGACACGAGCAGATCCGCGTCTTTCGGAGGGTCGAAGACCATCTGACCTCGGAGCGGGGAGAGCTCTCGACCAACGGCGAGGCAGTCAGGTCCGTCATTTTCCAACGTTATCGGGACATCATTGACTCGATGTACACTGAACGGTGAAACTCCAGGCGATGCCGAAGACAAGCTACATCCACCCGCTGATCGATGTGGAGGCAGCCGTCAAGAGCCTCCTGGAGGTGGTCGATACCCCCTTTGTAGCTCTCTCTCGTAACGGAGATCTCCTGCTTCTCAGCTGGCGCATGCAGGCGCTCACAGGGTTCTCGCCGGGCCAATCCATTGGCGAGCGCTTCCTGGAGACCATGTTCACCGAGGAGCGAAGGTCGGAGGCTCTTGCGCACCTGAAGGCGGTCATGGATGGCGAACCGGCGGCCTCGGAGCCGGTGCAGTGGACCTTCACCCGGCGGGACGGCACCGAGCGCGTCCTGCTGCTGTCCGGGCTCCCTCTGAAGGATTCCACGGGAGAGAACATTGGCGTTCTTTACATCGGCAGGGGAGGAGGCCGCCAGGTCGCCCATGCGCCTTCCGAGCCATCCACGGATCCGCCCGTCTTGCGCGACGAAGACGAGAACCTGACGGCTCTCGTCTTCAGGCTGGATGTCGCTGCGGGACGCATAGCCAGCATGAACTTGGCGTCTCGCTACCTCCTCGGATACCAGCCAGAGGACTTCGTCACGGATCCCAAGCTGCTCTCGGCGCGGGTGCTGCCTGAGTACCACGAGGCCTTTCAGGCCGCAGTCCAGGATGCGAGACGAGGGGTTCCCAGATCCATCGAGGTCGGCTTCGCCAGGCGTGACAACTCGACCGTGATACTGGCGCTCATGCTCTACCCTGGGAGGAATCGCCAGCGGGAAGTGGTGGCGGTAGAAGGCGTGGGCCGGGACATCACGGCCCGCAAGGAAGCCGAGGCGCAGCTAGCCGAGTCGATGGAGGCGCTGCAGTCCGCTTACGACAGGTTGCAGGCGCAGCACGAGGAGCTGCAGTCCCTCGATCGTCTGAAGAGCCAAGTTCTGGCGAACGTCTCCCATGAGCTGCGTACACCGCTGGTCACCATCCGCGGCTACAACGAGCTCATGCTCGCAGAGGAGATGGGGAGCATCACAGAGCGCCAGCGCAAGGGGCTGGAGATATCCGCCAAGTCAATCAGCAGGCTCCTTGGGCTCATAGAGAACCTCATAGACTTCGCGAGGCTCGAGAAGGATCGCTATCACCTCCACCGTGAGGCCGTGGACATTGGCTGCCTTGTCGCGGACCTGGCCGCCGAGGCATCGGACGCAATGATCGCCAAGGAGCTCAAGTTGAGCCTCTCGCTGCCGAGGGAGCCAGCCTTGGCACTGGGCGATGGCGCCAGGCTCAGACAGGCGTTTCGCAACCTGCTGGAGAACGCCGAGAAGTTCTGTAACCCGGGTGGCTCGGTCCAGATCGAGGTATCCCGTGATGCTTCCAACGTCTCGGTGCTCGTCTCCGACACTGGCATTGGCATTCCGGAGAGTGAGCAGGGCAAGATCTTCGATACCTTCTACCAGGTTGACGGTTCGAGCACCCGCCACTTTCCAGGTCTCGGCATCGGTTTGGCCATCGTCAAGGAGATCATCGAGCTGCACGGCGGTCGCGTGGAGGTAAAGAGTGAAGTTGGCCATGGGGCATGCTTCCGAGTGCTCTTGCCCGCGATTGGGGAGGGAGCGCCCTCGAGCGGCAGCGGACCAACAGGCGACTAGAGGTCTCCGTGGT
>JAVEWA010000724.1:0-3320 GCA_034004785.1 Polyangia bacterium | reverse complement strand
CTAGAGTTCGAGCAGCAGGTCGGACCACAGCTCGGCAAGGACGCCATCGCCATGGGCAGCATGGCGCTCGCAATAGGCGTGGTCCTCGTCATCCTGTTCATGCTCGTCTACTACAGGGTGGCGGGGATCATCGCGGTGATCGCCCTGACCCTGAACGTGACCTTCATCATGGCCATCCTCGCCGCGGCGGAGGCGCGCCTCACCCTGCCGGGAATCGCAGGCATCGTGCTCACGGTGGGCATGGCAGTGGACGCCAACGTGATCATCTTCGAACGCATCCGGGAGGAGCTCAGGCTCGGAAAGACCCCGCGCGCCGCAATCGACGCCGGCTACTCGAGGGCCTTCTGGACAATCATAGACGCCCAGGTGACCACGGCCATTGCAGGCTTCGTGCTCTGGCAGTATGGCTCCGGACCGATCAAGGGCTTCGCCGTGACCCTGCTCATCGGCATCGTTTGCTCGGTTTACACCGGCATCTTCGTGACGCGCATCATCTACGACTTCCTCGTCAAGCGCACGAAGCTCGAGCAGCTCAGCATCTAGGCGTGGAGACCGACGATGAAACAGCTCCAGATCGTCAAGCCGGGCATCAAGATCAACTTCGTTGGATCCCGCAGGCAGTTCGGGCTCATGTCCCTCGCTCTAGTGGCGGCGAGCCTGATCATCCTCGTGGTGAACGTTTTCGTACGAGGCACCGCGCTGAACTACGGAATCGACTTCCGCGGCGGCACCCAGATCCAGCTCGAGTTCCAGGAGCGGCCGGGGCTCGAGACCGCCAACATCCGAAAGACCATGGACGACCTCGGCTACAAGCGCGTCTCGGTCATCCGGGCGGGCACCGAGGGGAACGCCTACGTCATCCGGATGGAGAACCCAGACATCGTGGGTGAGGGAGGAAAGGCCGGCGCCAAGGACGCCAAAGACGCCAAGGGAGCGCAGCCAGCCCCTGCCAAGCCCGGGGACATCGAGTCAATCCTGCGCCAGCGTTTCACCCGGACGATCTTCACGGTCGAGCTCCCGGAGCGAGAGACCCCGACCGACCAGGCGGTCCTGGAGGCGGCGGTGAAGGCTGGAGCCAAGGACGCGCGGGTCGTCCCCCCCCTCCACCAGACCAAGATCCCCACGGTTCGAATCATCGCGGGCTCCCGCCTGAGCGATGCCTCCATCAAGACAATCTCGGAAGCCCTCGCCTCGCAGCTGAAGGGCAAGGTCCAACACGAAGAGGCCAGGCTCATGAGGGGCTTCAAGGCCGCCAAGTCTGGCGAGCAGGTGCGCCTGGTCTTCGCCGACAACGTGACCGAGTCGGAGATCCGGGACGCCTTTACCGAGGCCAACGTCACGGTCGCGCCCACCGCAGGCGCAGTGGCGCGTCACGGGCGCCAGTCGAGGACCAAGCAGAAGTGGCAGGTCCGGCTCGTCGGCCTCGCGGAGCTCCTCACCAAGCAGCTCAACGAGAAGCTGGCGCGCTTCGTGAAAGGCACCGGCCTTCAGCAGAACCTCGAGTTCGCCCTGGACATCCCGCTGAAGGACGAGGCCATGCAGAACGCCCTCAGGCGAGGGGGATACGCCTCGGATCAGCCCTTCACCCTTCGGATCACCTTCTCCCACAAGGAGCCGCGAAAGCCCGAGGACGTGCGGGACGAGCTCGTCAAGTCGGGGCTGAAGCTCGCCGCTGGCAGCCGCGTGTATCGCCCCGAGGAGAAGATCGCACCAAACCGCTGGATCGCCGATCTGGCCATGGACAAGCTCGTCCCCCTCGCGACCCTCGAGAACGCCCTGGAGAAGATGAGCTGCCGCCTGGATAAGGTCTCGCTGCGCCTCACGGAAGGGCGCTACCAGGCGGCGGTCAAGGCGGCCGGCTACGGCCCCGAGGACTCTCTCACTCTCAGGGTGATCTTCAAGATGGACAGAGCCATCGACTCGAAGCAGCTCGCCAAGAGCCTCCAGACCGCGAAGCTCCCCATCGCCAAGCACCGGGAGGTCATCGCGCAGGTGGGCAGGGCCGAGGACAACCGCTGGCTCGTGGTGCTCGACAGCAAGGCCTCGGACAGCGCCGCCGCTCTCGAGCAGCGACTGATCGACCTCGTGCGCGCCGAGGGCATCACCTCCATCGAGATCCCACCACACGGCGCGGTGAAGAACATCCAGTCGGTAGTGCGCGTCGGCTCCAAGGTCGGCAAGAAGCTGCGCGACGACGGGATCACCTCCATCGGCCTCACGCTGCTGTTCATCCTGCTCTACATCGGCCTGAGGTTCGATCTCAAGTTCGCTCCCGGCGCTGTGATCGCGCTCGCGCACGACGTAATCATCACGACCGGTATCTGGGGCCTCGCCTGGCTCGAGTTCAACCTCTCCACCATCGCGGCCCTCCTTACCATCGTGGGCTACTCGCTGAACGACACCATCGTCGTGTTCGACCGGATCCGCGAGAACCTGTCCCGGCTGCGAGACGTGGAGCTGGAGAAAGTCATCAACACCTCCCTGAACGAGACCCTGAGCCGCACGGTGCTGACCTCCATCACCACGCTGCTGGCGATTGCCGCCATCCTCCTGCTCGCCTCGGGCGACCTGCGAGACTTCGCCCTGGCACTGACCATGGGTGTGATGGTGGGAACCTACTCGTCCATCTACATCGCCACTCCCTTCGTGCTCTGGATCGACGGCTACCTTGCAAGGCGCCAGGGCTCGCTCAAGGTCTCCAAGGACTCGGGCCCGGACGACAGCGGAGGCGGCGGAGGAGCCGGCGGAAGGCGGGGCTACCAGCGCCGCGAGTCCAAGAAGGATCCTGGCGCGGACGAGTCCCCGAGAGAAGCAGAGGCCAGGAGCTAGGCCGCGGTGCCCCCTGCTCCGACAAGGGGCACCCCCGGCCCGCCCCTGGCAGCTCCGTCCCACTTTCGCTACATCCACCAGCCCGACGCCGACGTGGAGCGCGCAGCCCGGGTCCTGGCCGCCGCGCTGGACATCAGCCCCATCACCGCTCAGGTCCTCGCACGCAGGGGCGTCTGCTCGGAGAGTGCGGCCCAGGCCTACCTGAAGCCGCGGCTTGCGAATCTTCTCGACCCCGCCTCGATGGCGGACTTCAAGCGAACCGTCACGCGCATAGCGGACGCTGTGGAGCGCGCCGAGCGGATCGGCGTCTTCGGCGACTACGACGTGGACGGCATCACCGCCACGGCGGTGATCACCGAGACCCTGACGGGCTCGGGCCTAGCGCCAGAGCTGCGCCTCGAGAGCCGGGACAACGGCTACGGACTCTCCGTGAGGGACCTGGAGGCCTTCCACGAGGCCGGGTGCCGCCTGGTGGTGGCCTGCGACGTGGG
>JAVEWA010000087.1:0-15466 GCA_034004785.1 Polyangia bacterium | reverse complement strand
CCGAAGGAGCGCAGACGCCTTCGCCGGAGCATGAGGACCAGGAGCCCCAGGCGCAGCTCGAGGTGCAGGTTCTGCTCTGGGTTCCGCAGTCGCCGCAGGCCTGGGACTGGGTGGCCGAAGGAGCGCAGACGCCCTCGCCGGTGCAGGTGGACCATTCGGACCACTGGCACTGGTTGTTGCAGGTTCTGCTCTGGGTACCGCAGTTGCCGCAGCCCTGGTTCTCCAGTGAGTCGGGCACGCAGACCCCCGTGCTCTCGCAGGCGCCCCAACTGCCCTGAGCATCGCAGGTGCGCGTGCCGCAGGTGCCGCATGTAACAGTGTCTCCTTCATCGCAGTCGGGCGGCGTCACGCATTGGAGATCCTGGCAGATCTGGCTCATGGCCAGGCAATCCAGACAAGGGTTGCCGCCGTTCCCGCAAAGGGAGTCGCTGGCTCCGCTTCGGCACGCTCCTTCCTCGGAGCAGCAGCCTTCGGGGCACAGGGCTGCATTGCAGGCGGGCGGGGTGGCCCCGTCCAGCAAGCTTGCGTCCTTGGTGGCGGCGTCCTTCACGGCTGAGTCACGGTCTCCCGTGGACTGGCCCCCTGAGCCGAAGGGCACGACGCAGCCCGTGAAAGTAACTTGTGTTGCCGAGAAGACGAGAAGACAGAACAGCAAATAATGTGAATCGAAGAGGTGTTCAAGACGCCCATGCTCGATTTCGGCAGAGAGCAGCGAGGCAACAGGTCTAGGCTCTTTCATGTCTGCTCCAGCTCCTTCAGGTAGGACATGTCATTCGATTGGGATCTAGTATAGCCAGTTCGAAGGGCCTTGGTAATGGTGAATTCTGTGCGTGAAGCAGCGGCGTCGCTGGCTCTTCGTCCCCATGGAGCCGACCTGAGCTCTGGGCGCGCTCTGGGGCTGCCCCGGGCTGTCGCGAGCGAGGCCCAGGCTCTTTAGCCGCGGCCCAGGCAGGAGTAGCGTCTCGGACCCAGGAGATTGCTTGCCGTGAGGCTATCACGATGTCGGACCGCCAAGCCGTGCGCTCGCCAGGCCCTGCGGTCGCCAAGCCGCCGAGGGGCGCAGAGGGGCGAGGCGCGCCTTGACACCCCCGCTCCCCGCTGCGTAACCTCCCGAGGCCAAGGAGAGCCCCAATGAACAGGCCGCACTACGCGGACAGAAGACGGATCTACTCCGACCTCGGACTCGAGGAGCTGCCCAGGTTCCTCTCCACCATGGACCGGAACGAGTTCTCGCGGACCTATGGCTGCTGCAACCGGGAGTTCTGGCTCACCCGCGTGATGGACTTCCCCTCGGCCATCGCCCAGTTCGGGGTGCACGGCCTGGCCCTGGCCTGGGGCCACGACATGCCCGGAAACCCCTTCAGGGGGCATCCCAAGGTGCTCGCCTGGATCCGGGCGGGGATGGGCTACCTCACGAGGATCCAGCACGGGGACGGCTCCTTCGACGAGTTCTACCCGAACGAGCGGGGCTGGGCCGGGCCCACGGGCTTCCTCGTGCACGCCATGATCGGCTGCTACCGGCTGGTGGGCCGCCACATGACGCCCGAGGAGCGGGCCCGATTCCTGGATTGCATGCGCCGGGCGGCGCGGTTCCTCGGCAAGAACGACGAGGTGGGGGTCCTCGCCAACCACCACGCCATGGCGGCCCTCCCGGTGGCTGAGACGGCCGACCTCCTCGGGGACGACGAGCTCTGGGCCCTCTACGGAGACCGCATGGACGAGCTCATGCGGCACTGCCACGAGGAGGGCTGGTGCCTGGAGTACGACGGCGCGGATCCAGGCTATCTCTCCGCCACGGTGAGCTTCCTCGCCAAGCTCTACAGGGTCAGGCCCGAGGAGCGCATCGAGCAGGTGATCCGCCGGGCGATCCCCTTCTGCTCCTACTTCATCACGCCCGACGGGCACTACGGCGGGACCCTCGGGAGCCGGCAGACGCTCCACTTCTACCCGCACGGCATGGAGCTCTGGGCGGGCAGGGTGCCCCTCGCCGCGGCCATGGCGGACCGGATGCTGGACGCCTTCTGGCAGGGGGCCTCGGTGTGGCCCGGGCTCCAGGAGGAGCGGTACTTCGTGTATCGCATCCCCGAGTTCCTGCAGTCGTACCTGGACTTCGGGCCGAGGCCCGCGGCGGCTCAGCTCCTGCCCTACGAGTGGGAGCCCTTCGTGATCCGCTTCGAGGGCGCGGGCATCCAGGCGAGGCGGCTGCCCTGGGGCTACCTGGTGGTGAACCTGGCGAGGGGAGGAGTTGTGAAGCTCTTCGCCATGCCCGAGGGCAGGCCGCTCCTCGTGGACTCGGGGGTGGTGGGCGAGCTCGCCGACGGCACGGTGTTCACCTCCCAGTGGGTGGACCCGGGCTACGAGCGGGAGCAGGGTGGGGATGTGTTGAGGGTCGCTGGCCGCTGCCACAAGGTCCCGAGCCAGGTCTTCACTCCCTTGAAGATGATCGGCTTCCGCTCCGCCATGCTCTCCACGGGCTGGAACGCGCGCATCGCAAAGGAGGCCAAGGGCCTGATCCGGGCGGTGCTCATGACCCAGGCGAAGCCGGCGCCGGTCTCCTTCGAAAGGACGATCGCGCTCGAGGCGGGCGGGATGGTGGTGACCGACTCTCTCAGCCTTGCCCCCGGCGCCCGGGTCTTGCGGCTCAAGGTCGGTGACGACATCCCGCTCCGCTACGTTCCCCAGAGCCGGTACTTCCAGCCCCAGGAGCTGGAGGTGGAGGGCATCGACCTCGGAGAGGCCCCGCTCGGCCGGCTGAACCGCGAGGGCCGCCTCTGTCTCAGGCGGCGGGTGCTCGCGAGCCAGGGCCGCGTGGAGCTGATGGAAGGGTTCGCGTGAGCTGGCTCCGAGCACGCCTCGGGCCCCTCGGCGGGCTCGCGCTGCTCCTGGCGGGAGTTCTCCTGACGCTAGGGAGCCGCGTCTATGTCCTCCAGGTGCTGGGCACTGCCGCGGCCCTCGCGGGGCTTTCGCTCCTCTGGACCTGGGCCTGGCCCTGCCTCGACCGCCCCGTTACCTGGCCGCGTCTGCCTGGGCGGAGGGGACCTGATGGGGAGAGGGGGGCTGGAACCGATACCTTCACCTGGCAACGGCTCCTCGTGGAGGCGGCCGGGCCCATCGCTCTGCTCTGCCTGCTGCTGGTGCTCTACCACCCGCTCGTCTCTGGCCAGTTCCCCTGGCAGGCGGATCACACGGTGCACCAGGCCAAGGCCTGGCTGCTCGCGGAGCAGCTCCTTCCTAGCGGGCGCGTCACGGGCTGGACCCACCAGTCCGGGACCGGCTACCCCGCCGAGGTGCTCTACCCGCCCCTCGGGGACCTCTGGATGGCGGCGGTGCGCTTCGTCACCTTCAAGCAGCTCTCCTGGCACGCCACCTACGCCCTCGGCCTCTTCGGGGTCATCGCCTTCGGGGTGCTCGGCTTCTACTACCTCGGGCGGCGGCTCTTCGGCCCCCTGGCGGGTCTTTTGGCGGGCTGCTTCGTCCTCACGGATCTGGGGGGCTTTCGGGAGGGCGGCTATGTCTTCACCTTGCAGTACGGGGTCTGGCCGTTGCACCTGGGCATCGTGCTCGGGTTCCTCGGGCTCCTCGCGCTCCATGATCTCCTGTCTGCTCCTGGCTGGCGCCACCTGGGCCGGGCCGGCGTTGCCCTCTGCGCGGCGCTTCTTTGCCACCCCGTGACCCTCATCTTCTTCCTGGTGGCCCTGCCGCTCTACGGGATCTTTTCGCTCTGGCGCTCTCGCCCCGAGCCCCTCCTCGGCAAGGGGCTCGCCGCCATCGGGCTGGGCCTCGGCCTCGCGGCCTTCTGGCTCCTGCCCTTCCTCGTGAAGGCGCCTGGCTTCTCCGCCCATGTCTCGAACCACTGGAAGGCCCTGCCAGACATCGCTGGAGGGCTCCTCGGGGCCGACCTGTGGCAGGGCGCCTGGGCCTGGCCCGCGGTGATGGGGGGGCTGGGGGCCATCCTGGCGGTGAAGGAGCGGCGCCCCCTCGCGGGCTATCTCGTGGCCCTCGCGGCCGCCCTGCTTCTCGCGGCCTCCCTCACGGTATACACCGAGCTGCGCCTGTCGGACTGGCTCGCCTCGGCCCGGTTCGTGCAGTTCCAGCGCTTCGTCATCTTCGTGAAGCTCATCGCCTTCCTTTTGGCTGGCTTCCTGGCGCAGCGCATCTTCGTGGGGATCTCCAGGGGCGCCCTGGCCGCGAAGCCTGAGGAAGATGAGCCCGCTGCGAGCCCTCCGTCCCGGGCCCCATCCCCGGCTCCGGAAGCGGATGCGGATGCAAATTCGGGTGCCGCTTCGCTGGCTGCGGCCCAGGCTCGGGCTCGGCCGCTCGAGCCCTTCTGGCGCGGCCTGCGCCTGGGAGTGGTGGCCCTGCTGGCGGCGCCCTTTGTGCTGCCCCTCGGGATCCGCCTGGTGGAGGATCGCCTCCTGCCGGTCTCGGGCCTCTCGACCATGGCGGAGAAGGGGCCCTTCGTCTCCGACTTCAAGGCCGTGCTCCAGCATGTCTGCGCCGAGGTAAGAAGACCGGGCGCCCCCTTCTCCCGCGTGGCGTTCCTGTCGGGCTTCAACGACCACGAGATGGCCAACGCTGCCCTGTACTGCCCCCACCCGGAGGTGAAGCTCTCCTTCATCCCCTCGGAGACCTTCAAGTACCGGGCGAACCTGTCGCCCGCCGAGGTGCCGAGGACCCTCGAGGACCTGAGGGCTCTCAACGTGCGCTTCGTGGTGGGCAACTCCACCCAGGCGGCGCCCCCGTGGCTACGCCTGGTGATGCGGCGCGGACGGGTGACCCTCCACGATGTGCCCGACTACAAGAGCGAGCCCTTCACCGTGCTTCGCCGCGTGGGGGGAGGGGCAGGCGAGGCCGAGCGGTTCGAGGCCCTGCCGCCCGGCTCGCTGGACGTGAAGGTCACGCACTTTGGCGACGAGGAGATCAGGATCCGGGCGGGCGTGGTGCCGCCGGATCACTTCCTCCTCCTCCACGTCGCCCACTTCGCGAGCTGGCGGGCGAAGCGAGGGCAGGTGGCGCTCGACATCCGCGCCCACGACGCGACCCCGCGGGTGCGCGGCCTGATGCTCGTGCCCCTTGGCGAGGGGACCACCCTGTTCGAGTACCGTCGCCAGGCCGTGGACTGGCTCGGCTGGGCGCTCACGCTCCTTTCGCTCGCCCTCGTCCTCCTCCTGGCCGCCCTCCGGCTGAGGCCCGCCCTGGCCGGCGCCCTCTCGGCCCGCCTGCAGCCCGACCTCGGGCTCTGGACTGCGCGCCTTCGTCGCCCGGCTCGCCTGCTCTTCCTATTCGCCTGTGGCCTGGCCGCGGCGTTCTTGCTCGTGAGCGCCCTCGGAAAGGGCGCGCCCCCGGACAGGCCCCGCTCTCTAGCGCAGGAGCTCGGCTCGGCGCGGGTGTCCATGGTGTCGGCCTCGGGCAAGCGGGCGCGGTGCCGGATCTTCCAGATGGGACGGTGGATCTGCGGCAAGGGTCGCCGCTACGTGGGCCCGGTCGCCGAGGAGTGGAACCTCAAGAACCGCTTCGGGCTCTGGGCCCACCCGGACGAGTCCGGCGCCCTGGAGATAGAGTTCCCCGCCCAGCGCCTGGGCCGCGCCCTGGAGATCGACTACGGCATCCTGCAGAGCGGCGGCTTGGGTGCTCCGGTGACCCTCGGGGTGAGCCTCGACGGGGAGGCGGTGGGAGAGGTGAGCTGGCCTCGCCAAAGGGGACCGGCGGGCTGGGCTCCCGAGCCCCTCGTCATAGACACCTCGGCGCGGCAAGGCCAGCGGGCGAGCCTGCGCTTCACCGTGACCACGACGCACATCGGCGGGCGCCACTTCGCCTTCGATCCGAAGATCCTGCCCTAGGCCCTAGGAGCGTGCATGGCCCCTGGCTCGGACGAACCGCTCTCGATGGAAGCGCCCGGCGGCGAAGGGAGCCGGGAGGGTAGCGAGCCGCCTCGGCCGCTCTCGGAGCCCCGAGGGCTGCTCTGGTTCTCGCTCGGGCTCCTGCCCTGGCTGCCCCGCCTGGCCGTGTTTGCCCTGGCAGCGGCGCCCCTCGCAGTGCTCTACGGCATCTTCTGGGCTCGCCTCGGCTACGGGGCGGATCTCGAGTGGATGGAGGGCGCCGTGCTCGTGCACGGCAAGCGGGTGCTCGACGGGCAGCCCCTTTATGGCCCGCCCACGGTGGATTTCGCGAGCTTCCTCTACACCCCACTATACCCCTGGGTCCTCGCGGCCCTTGGCAAGCTCTTCGGGCTCTCCTACACCCTCGGCCGGGCCATCTCGATCCTGGCCTTCACCGCCACCCTGGGCTTTGTGGTGCGGGCCTGCCTCGGGGCGGTGGCCGCGCCCGGGATAGCCAAGACCACGGGCTCCACGGGCTCCACGGGCACTACGGGCGCCACGGGCACTACGGGCGCCACGGGCGCCGCGGGCACCACAGGCGCCACGGGCACTACGGGCTCCTTTGGCTCCAGGTGCCTGCAGGGCTTCAAGGCCTTCGTGGGCGCGGGCAGTCCGTCCTGGGACGCCCTGGCCTTTGCCGCCGTGGCCCTTGGGGTGATCGCCGCGGCCTACGACTTCACCGGTGGCTGGTACGACCTGGTCCGGGGAGACACCCTCGGGATCGCGCTCTCTGCGGGCGGCCTCTACGTCCTCGGGCGCTGGGGGAGGGGAGCGCGGGGCGCGGCGATCGGCGGGCTGCTCCTCGGCCTCTCCTTCCTGGCAAAGCAGACCGGGGTCTTTCCCATCCTGGCCGCCGGGCTCGCGATGCCCTTTGTGCGGCTGCGCCAGCTCCCGGTCCTGGTGCTCGCGGTGGGCGCGGTGGCCGGGCTCGGCTCGCTCCTTTTAAACCACCTCTCGGATGGCTGGTACTGGTTCTACATCTACGAGCTGCACCAGGCGCACCGCACGGATCCGGTCCAGCTCTGGGAGAAGACCCCGGCCCTGCTCTGGGCCTATGGGAAGTGGCTCTACCTCGGCTGCGGCCTGGCCTTCGCCTTGTGGCTCCTCGCCGCTATCTGGAGACGCCGGCTCCTTCCCCAGGGCCCCCTGTGGCTCCTCGCCGCCCTCGGGGGCCTAGTCGCCTCGGCGGTGGGCCGGGCGACCCAGTGGTCTCACGAGAACGCCTTCATCCCGGGCGTGGTGTTCCCAGCGGCCTTCCTGGCCATCGCCTCCGCCGAGACGAGGGCTCTCCTCGATCCCCTTCGAGGAGAAGGGCCATCAAAAGGCGGCCTGGGCGGCTTGGGCGGCTTGGACGGCTTGGGCGGCTGGCGCGGCTGGCTCTTTAGAAGGGCCCACCTGCGGTCGGCGCTGCCCTGGATGCCGGTCTTCCTCGCCGCGGTCCACCTCCTCGGAACGGGGTTGCCCACCTGGCGCCGTCACGCGCCCGATGTCCGGTCCATCCAGCATGCTGCCGGGCTCCGAAGCCGCCTCGCGCACCTAGGCAGGGAGGGTGAGATCTACGTCCCCTACCACCCCTACTACAGCGTCCTCGCCGGCGGACCTGGCCATGGCCACGTGATGAACGTCAACGACGTGGACGTCACCCGCCCGGCCAAGGATGACCGGAAGGGCCTGCTCGGGGACGCCGCGGCCAGGCGGAGGCGCGTCCTCGCCGCCCGCAGGGGCCTGTTGCAGTCCTTGCGGGACAGCCTGTCCTCGGGCCGCTTCGCCGCCGTGATCCACGATCGCGCCGTGATCTCTGGGTGGCGGCCCTCGGGCCCCCACGCGGTGCCCATGGTGGACCACCGCTTCGCCTACCAGGTCCCAGGGCTCACCTCCTACTACCGCCTGGAGCGGGATCTCATCTGGGACCGGGCCAGCCCCGGCTCTCGCACGGGCAATCCGGCCGCGCCGCGCTACCTGTGGGTCAGGATGGCCCGGGCCCGGCCTCCCTCCGGGGCCAGGGTGGTCTTCGACTTCGAGGAGGGAGGCCTGGCGGGATGGGCGGTGACGGGCGCTGCGTTCGGACAGGGCCCGGTGTCGGATCTGCTCTGGGATCCGAGGAGGCGGCAAGCGCAGGGCCTGGTGGCAGGGGCCGGCGGCCGGCGCTGGCTGAGCTCATTCCATGGTGGGGACGCCGCCACGGGGAGCCTCGTCTCGCCGGCATTCCTGCTGGACCGGCCCTCGCTCTGGCTGAGAATCGGCGGAGGGCGGGACCAGGAGAAGCTGCGCGTATCACTCGTCGTCGAGGGTGCGCGAGTCGCATCGGCCACCGGAGATCAGAGCGAGCGGTTCAGGACCGTGACATGGGACGTGAGGGCCCACCAGGGCAAGGAGGCTCGCCTCGAGGTGGAAGACGAGGCCACGGGTAGCTGGGGCCACCTCCAGCTCGACGAGGTCTGGCTGGTCCCAGCCGAGGCCAGGCCGTAGGCCCGGTAGGAAACGCTCCGTGCAGGTGGCTCCCCCCTGCCGATATAGCCGACCGGCGCTGGTTGACGTAGACGTCGCGGGGCCCTGCGCTGTGATCATGGTCACAGAGAAACCATCGTTCGGGCGCTGTTGATTGGACCGCGGCACGGGTGGGCGTTGAGTTTGCTACAATGTCAGCGCGCCAAGATAGGCGCGTATTTCCACCGGAGAGTTTGCGCAGCGCAGAAACCCGTTGACAAGAAAAAAAAAAAACCGGCATGATGAAAATGTTCGAGCCGGATCCTTGGGAAGGGAGACGTCTCATGAGACGACCAGAGAAACCGACCGGGCATCGGTGGCCTTGGCTTGGGGCAGTCTGGGCATGGCCGGCAATGCTCGTGGCGCTTGCGGCCCTGCTTCATCCTGCATGCCACAGGGACAATCCGCCCGGCGACAACAACAACAACGGTGACCCTGGTCCCTGCGGGGAGGGCTGGGTGCACATCCCCGCGGGCCCCTTCGAGATGGGCGTGGACGAGTATGACTCACGCTTCTATCTCCACGCCCCTCAGGGTACATATCCCAAGGTCATCGTCCAGATGTCGGACTATTGCATCCAGCACACCGAGGTCTCTGTGGCGAGCTACCGCGAGTGCGTGGATGCCAGTGCCTGCGAGGAGCCTGCCCAGGTCACCGAGGGGCTGGGAGAGTGCAACTATGCCCTTGTGCCCAGCGACCGGGAGGATCACCCGGTGACCTGCATGACCTGGGAACAGGCGCGGACGTACTGCAGGGACTGGGAGGGCGGAGACCTTCCGAGCGAGGCGCAGTGGGAGAAGGCGGCCCGGGGCGACTCCATGGACGGCAGGATCCTGCCCTGGGGCGACGCGCCGGTCTCCTGCACGCGGGCCAATTACGACGAGAACGGCCCCTACAACGACGATACGGGCGAAGGCTCAGGGTATGGCTGCTTCCACCAGTACTATCCTTCCACCTGGCCAGTTGGCTACCTGAGGACAACCAAGGGTGACTCGCCCTATGGGGTGAAAGACATGGCTGGGAACGTCGCAGAGGTGACCTTGGACTGCTTCGACAAGACGTTCTACGCCCGATGCGTTGAGCAGGGCTGCGTGGACCCGGTGGACGTGGAGTTCGAGGGATGCTGGCATTCTGCGCGGGGAGGAACCACGGCTACCGAGGGCTCACACTTGCAGACTATCAGCAGGGGTGGTCCGGGCAGCGATGAATTTGGAACATCGATAGGGTTCCGCTGCGCGAAGGCCTACGACCCGTGAGATGTTTCTGGCTTCTCGCTCTTTGGGAGGCTTGAGGCCAGGTTGAGCCACTGCTTGGAAGGGAGGGATCCGATGCGGCGCATGCTGAGCGTGTACTTGTGTCTCCTAGTCCTGGGCTGTCCGACAGCGACTGCAGAGCGGGGCTCTCCAGACTTGGAACACGCTGTGCTCGATGGCTCGATGGACCGGCGAGATCAAGAGATCATCGCTGGTTTTGCACGGTCCTTTGCCAATATTGACAAGGTGTGTTGGCAAGACCCATGGCCTCCCCACATCGGCGAGGATAACCTCACCAGCGCCCAGCTCGGAATTTCGCGGCTGGCCGCGGTGGCCTACATGATGGCCCATGCCACCGAGTTCAAGACGCATTGGCAGGCCGTGCAGAACGAGATCACCAGTTTCTGTCCCGCTCACATCGTCCTTCCTGAAGATACGACCTACGACTTTCGCGACCAGCTCCTCGAACATCTGCAGACGATCAGCGTGCCACAGGACTCTGATCCGATCCGAGGTGGGGGCTCCATCGGCACGGAAGGCGACTACGACATGACCCTCGTGGAACTCGCCAACCTTCTCTACCTTCTGACTTTCGAGAAGGGCATTCTCGGCGATCCGAACGATCCGCATTTTACAGAGTATTTTTCAAACCTCTCTTCGGCGGCCTACTCAATCCTGTGCCAGAACGCTGGAGATCCGGATGCAGGCTGCGAGTACGATGGTGATCCCGGATCGAGGCCCGAGCAGGAATGGGACGGGATGAACGCGTTCCTGGCTTTCAAACTGACCAACAGCTACTTTGCCGCTGAGATTCGGACCGGGCTCCAGAGCCCGGCGCACCTCCCCGAAACCGAGAACCACGTGCTCAGCATCTACACCTGGAACTACCTGATGAGCATGTGGATCCTCAGGATGGGGCTGGACACCACTCTGGACATGGACCCCAAGATAAGGAAGTGGGCATTCGATGGTCTGAGTTGGCTCTTCGAGGACGATAACATGGAGGCTTTCTTCTCGCCCATCCTGATGGCACTCGGCCGGGTGGTGCACAACGGCTACTTCGAGACCAACGCCCGGCCCTACCAAGAGCTGTCGGTCTTCGCGATCCTGACCCTGGCTGTCTACGGCGACATCTTCTCGGACATGCCTGTGCTGGACTACGACGTCATTCTCACCCCTCTTCTAGACTACACGAGACGGGTCAAGCAGGCGGCACGGAACGCCATGCATTACACGGCCGCTACCTTCGCATTCCAGTCCATGCGCGCAAAGAGGTCGGCTCCCATTCGCAGGCGGAACGATGCCGTCTCCATCGCGGACTTCTACCATCGCAACCGTACCGCCTTTCTGTTCGGCCTGCTCTCAGGGGCCCACGAGTACGACGACTGCACTGACGTCGGCGATGCTACTTGCGATCTGCTGAGGTACCCAAGGTTGAACAACCAGCACCGACTCCTTTGGACTGCGCTCATGCGGCTCTCGGCGCGAAAGCAGGGCCGCCAGGGCTACGAGCTGCCCAGGGCCATCCAGGGGCACTTCTTTGACCAGAGACCCTACTTCGGCATCCTGCAGGCGCGCGCATCGGAAAAGCAGTACCACCGTCTCATCATTCGCCCGCCTGAGTACTTCGACCCAGGTGACCCCACGCAAGTACGTTTACCTGGCGAGTGGCGCGGTAACCCGGAACTCTACTTCGGCACGGGCGATGTGATGCTGGCCGCGGGTGGGATGTTCAGCGCCTTCTACGAACCCGAGACACTGGGCGCCATTGAAGGGGCAGACCCACAGTACCGGTTCTGGAGCCGGCCGACCATGCTCTTTGCCCGGGGAGATTTCGGCCATCCCTACGATGAAGAGAGCCCTAGTCACAAGCAGTGGAAGGACCTCGAGCACGCCTATGGCAGGGATGTCCTTGTGATGCGTGGCCGGACCGAAGCCTGGTACAAGAGCGACTGCAACGTCTGGACCTACAAGAACTTTGCCTACGGCTACCACTACAACAATGACGCGCACAGCGCATGGGCGGACAAAGACCAATGGGCGCAGGACTTCCCCGCTTGGTGGGAGAGCCGTCCCAACCGGAGCGTGACCATCGAGGAGTCGGAGTTTAGGATCTTCTACTTCGAAAAAGATGCCATGGATTCTTCTGGAGGTGCTGCCAACACCGAGCCCTATTATGTAATCCTCGGACGGCTTCGAAAAGACGGGGCCGGCAACTTCACCAAGTGGTGGCACTACAAGTACCGCCGGGGTATCGTGGAGGTCGTTCCGGGCTACCTCTACCCCGACCTCGACGCGCTCGAGGCAGAACTTCGGGCCTGGCATCGGCCCGAGTTCAGATACCTGTCGTCAGGTGACCATGAAGATGACAAACCCTGGCGCTACGTGACCATGGCGAGCCATGAGCGGATCACCTTGGACCCCAAGATGGGAGCGGATCCGAAGCTCCCCCGAGACATGGACTGGTGGGATCCGGGGCTCAGCTTCAAGAGCTACTGCAGGGACGGCATCCGGAAGATCGAGGCACTGGCCGATCCGGGCTCCGGCCCGGCAGGGTCCAGCGAGGCGTCGCGATGGGTGGAGATCGACCGGAAGGCACTCTACATCCCGAGGGAGATCCGCAACGATGGCCAGCGCCGTAGCATTCCGCTCGCGCGGGTGTGGGAGCTGGATGAGCGCTATCAGCTCACGGGCCGGATGCTCATGGAGGTCCTCGATCACGGCAAGCTGGCTATCCGTCGGCCCCGGTGGGAGGAGCTCTCTTCCACCGAGGGGAAGGTCTTGAAATGGGACTGCCTGGTCGTGGACTCCCATGACCACACCCAGCCCAAGGAGGAGAGCCATGAGGCAGAGGACTATCGCGAGTGTGAAGCACCTGGGTTCAACCCTTACCAGGTGCAAAGCGTGGCAGCGGGGCGTGGCTCGACCTGCGCGGTGACGTCCGTCGGCGAGGTGTGGTGCTGGGGAAATAACGTCAGTGGTCAGCTGGGTACTGGGGATCATTTTTCCTGGCCGGCCCCGCGCAAGGCCAGTGGGCTAGAGGGGGCTCGGGCCACCGCTGTCGGAGGAAATCACGCCTGTGCGCTTTTCGGTGACGGGACGGTTCGATGTTGGGGGAACAACACCGACGGTCAGCTCGGCGACGGGACAACCATGGCGCGGACCACAGGAGAGCACAAGGTGCTGCTGCTCAATAGGGAGCCGCTTCGAGCTCGCAGCATCGTCGCTGGGAGGGACCACAACTGCGCCATTGGGCAGGATGGTCAGGTGTACTGTTGGGGTGCAAACAAGCTCGCTCAGGCAGGCCAGGAGGGCGTGGAGGACATCCAAGCATGGGCGGCGCTGGTTACACTCCCACAGCGAGCCGTGGCTGTAGGCGCTGGTGACTATCACTCCTGTGCGACCCTGGAGGATCACACGATCTGGTGTTGGGGCCTGAATAACCGTGGCCAGCTCGGAGACGGCACCACGACTGGCGGGCCCGAGCCTCGACAGGTCGTGTTGTCTGGGCACACCGAGACCGCGGAGGTGCTCGATCTCGCCGCTGGCAGCTCGCACACTTGCGCCCTGGTCCGGGTGACGATTTCAGGGCTGCCGCGGGTCTTCTGCTGGGGGTCGAATAGCTCGTCGCAGCTCGGAGTGGTTCTTCAAGGAGGCACGGGATGGAGTTGCCTGCCCGTGCGAGTCACTGCCCTCGTCTCGGAAGGCAGCGCCGAGCCCGTGGCTGCACAGATCACAGCCGGCGTTCAACATACATGCTTGCGCCTTGAGGACGATAGGGTCCTGTGCTGGGGCTCGAACAGCTATGGTCTGCTCGGGGATCCTACGGCCCCACTCGACAGCGCTCAGGCCGTAGAGGTGCTCGGCCTACTTCCCGATACCCGCTTCCTCGGCCGCGGCTTGGCTGAGCACGCTTGCGCTGTGGATCTGCAGGGTACTCTACGGTGCTGGGGCTCCGATCTGTGGGGACAGCTTGGAACCGGCGAGCCTCCTGGGCTCGATCCCAACTACCTGCCGTCGCCGGTAATGTGGCCCTGAGAAGGTATGGAGTGGCCAGGGCCCGCTACTTCAACGTCATGCTCGACGAGGTGGACGGCCCGGTTCCTACTCATTATCCCCTTCCTCGGTCGGGTCATCCCCTCTGAGCGAGAACGACTTCGAATGCGAATTCCACGCTCACAGGCAGTCATAGAGCGGAGGAGCCGTGAACACCGGGACCTGCTCGCGTTCGGCCTCCACGATGGAGACCCGCAAGAAGGTCCGCCCCGGGCTCGTGGCGCTGATAAGGAAGGTCCATTTCGAGTGCTCCGTGGTGGATCACCGCTTCGCCTACCAGGTCCCAGGCCTCACTTCCTACTACCGCCTGGAGCGGGATCTCATCTGGGACCGGGCCAGCCCCGGCTCTCGCACGGGCAATCCGGCGGCGCCGCGCTACCTGTGGGTCAGGATGGCCCGGGCCCGGCCTCCCGCCGGGGCCAGGGTGGTCTTCGACTTCGAGGAGGGAGGCCTGGCGGGATGGACGGTGACGGGCACCGCGTTCGGACAGGGCCCGGTGTCGGGCCTGCTCTGGGATCCGAGGAGGCGGCAGGCGCAGGGCCTGGTGGCAGGGGCCGGCGGCCGGCGCTGGCTGAGCTCCTTTCATGGTGGGGACGCCGCCACGGGGAGCCTCGTCTCGCCGGCATTCCTGCTGGACCGGCCCTCGCTCTGGCTGAGAGTCGGCGGAGGACGGGACCAGGAGAAGCTGCGCGTATCACTCGTCGTCGAGGGTGCGCGAGTCGCATCGGCCACCGGAGATCAGAGCGAGCGGTTCAGGACAGTGACATGGGACGTGAGGGCCCACCAGGGCAAGGAGGCTCGCCTCGAGGTGGAAGACGAGGCTACGGGTAGCTGGGGCCACCTCCAGCTCGACGAGGTCTGGCTGGTCCCAGCCGAGGCCAGGCCGTAGGGTCCTGTCGTTATTGAACGGCACATAGCCCCTCATTCCCTACAATTCAGGATGCCAAAACTAGCTCCATGAGGTCGCAGAAAGGGCTAGTGCGGCTCGTGGCCTGGCTGCGACTCGACAAAGGGCGCGGCGTGATCTTATGGATGATTTTGGGCGTGACCATTGGCGGGGGTTTGAGCGTGATAATGGGCACGATCATGAGAGAAAATGTGAACCTGGAGCCCAGGCTGTTTGTTGCTGATATTAGTGATTTCGATGGGTTGGGCCCTGTGCGGTGAATGAGTGACCGCGCCCAGGGCGCCGGATCGGGAAACTCTTGGTGGGCTGTCAAAAAGTTCTTGCGTTTTCCGTGGGTTGTACGTTATGTCAAGGTAACGGAGGTGGACCATGGCGACTCAGAAGAAGGCTGCGGCAGGTAAGACCGCGAAATCAAAGGCGCCTGCCAAGAAAGCTAAAGTAAAGAAGGCCAAAGCCAAGGCCAAGAAGGCTCCAGCCAAGAAGGCCAAGGCGAAGAAGGCCAAGGTGAAGAAGGCTCCAGCCAAGAAGGCTCCAGCCAAGAAGGCCAAGGCGAAGAAGGCGCCAGCCAAGAAGGCCCCGGCAAAGAAGGCCCCGGCGAAGAAGGCCCCGGCGAAGAAGGCCCCGGCAAAGAAGGCCCCGGCGAAGAAGGCCCCGGCGAAGAAGGCCCCGGCGAAGAAGGCCCCGGCGAAGAAGGCCCCGGCAAAGAAGGCCCCGGCGAAGAAGGCCCCGGCGAAGAAGGCCCCGGCGAAGAAGGCCCCGGCGAAGAAGGCCCCGGTGAAGAAGGCCCCGGCAAAGAAGCCTGTACCCAAGCCCGCGCCCGCTCCCAAGCCCGCGCCCGCTCCCAAGCCCGCGCCCGCTCCCAAGCCCGCGCCCGCTCCCAAGCC
>JAVEWA010000723.1:0-3325 GCA_034004785.1 Polyangia bacterium | reverse complement strand
ACCTCGACGATATCGGTCCAGCCCTCATCTCCCTCACTGGCGACGATGATCGGCTGAGGATGCACTGCCTCCTGGCCTACGTGTATCCGAGGCCGGGCAAGGCGAGCGTGTCCTTTAGCTGGCGAGGCGCCTGGGAGTACGACCAGATGTCCGGGACGGGCAACGCGAAGCTCGGCAAGGACGGTCGCCTCACGGGGATGATCCGGATCAAGCACGGCGATTCCAGCACGTTCACCGCCGAGCGGACCGACCCGCCCGACAGGCCCATCCCGGACCCGCCCTCCTATCATGACAAGTGGCGCCGGCGCTGGTAGGCGTTGGTAGACGCTGGTAGGCGTTGGCAGCCATCCGAGCCCGGTGCCCAGTGCCCGACGATCCCTAACGCGAAGCGGACAGCACCATGAGGTCGGGGTGCTCGAGCCGCATGACCTGCTCGTCCCACTCGATCTCGATCTGCGCGACCACGCGGTAGCCCCCGTGTCCGTTGTTCTCGATCCAGCCGCTGCCGTCGGGGCCCGGGCCCGTGTACGGATCGAGCAGCTTGCGCAGCCGGCTGAGGGCACGGTGAGCCCCGGAGGTGATGTCGAGGTCGGACTGGTGGAACCACTCGGACGCCTTCGTGCGCCGCCACATGGCGAGCTGGCCGAGGACCCGGAAGGGCTGGTTGGGGAGCCAGACGTCGCGTCCGTCGATCTTCACGAGGTACCGGCGCTGCCGGCAGGTGCCGATGAGGTGGAGCCTGTGCGAAGGGTCCTGGTGCGCTGCCCCATACACCGGGGCCTCCTCGGCAGCTTTGCTGGCCGTGGCCACAACGGGGGCCTGCTCCGGATACATGGCCGGAACAGGTCGATCGGTCGTGTCGACCTCCCGCTGCGAGACCGAGCCGGCCTTCCCCTGCGAGACCGAGCCGGCCTCCCGCAGCGAGACCGAGCCGGCCTCCCGCTGCGAGACCGAACTGACCTTCCCCTGCGAGACCGAGCCGGCCTCCCGCTGCGAGACCGAACCGGCCTCCCGCTGCGAGACCGAGCTGGCCTCGGCACCACGCTCTTCGGTCTCGTCCTTCTCGTCCCGATGAAGGTGCGCGTGCAGCCGCTCCGCCAGCCCGCGGTGGTTGAGCGCGTCACGGAGTCGATCCGGCGTGGCCACCTTCAGCGCCGTCAGGTCTGCGAGCCCGGCGTCGGCCAACCGCCGCAGGTACACCCGCCCGAGCCCCCGCACCCTGAGGCGCGCGAGGGGCAGCAGGTCCTCCTTGATGCCCCGTTGGATCCGCCAGCTCAGGCGCCGGAGCTCCTGCTGCCGGCCCGTGCTCCAGTGCAGCGCCTCCGCGGCCTGGGCCAGGGCCTCGGCGAGCCAGCCGAACTCCTCGGCCACCCGCTGGATGGCGCCGCCCCAGACCTGGTAGGCCTCCTCGATCTCCGCGGTGCGCCGCTCCTGGATCCACGCGTGGAGCATCATCGCCTTCTTGACCCGCTTGGCCTCCTCGTAGAGCACGTTGAACTTGCTCTCGCGGATCTCCCGGATCAGCGGGCGGTCTAGCAGCCCCAGGCTCTCGGCCGCACGCAGGAGGAGGCTCTTGTAGTCGCGGTCATGGTACTCCCGGGTGCTCAGGGGGATGTAGCTGTCGTCACCGTCGGGCGTGAAGGACAGGGCGGTCAGCACGTCAAACGGCGCGATGGGGAGGTGAGCGGTGGCCTGGAGCCAGCGGCCGAAGGCCCAGGCCGTGTGCACCTGGAGCCCGGTGGCCGCGCAGACCTTGCCGAGCGGCGTCGGGACCAGGGTTTCGCCCGTCAGGGAGAGCATCCCTTCGTTTCGGCATACCTCGGCAGCCTTGGCCACCCGCTCCTGGAGCTCCTGCTGGCCGAGCGCCTGGAGCCACTCGGTCTGCCCGGTGAAGCTGCGCCCCAGGAGCTCCCCCGCCTCGCGCTGGGTAACCGCCAGCTTGGAGACCACCAGGTCGAGCAGGTGCACGTCCAGCGCCGTGTCCTTGAGGGTGGGACGGACCTCCTCGAAGTCCGCGTCCACGTAGCAGTCCATCCAGACCTTGGCGTTCCACTTCGACTCCGTGACCAGCAGGGAGCGCCCGAAGTCCGGGGTCAGCGAGTACCGCCCGGCCCGGCCGCTCATGTTCTCGTAGTCGCTCTTGGAGAGCTGCACGCGCGAGGTCTTCCGGTACCGCTTGAGGTAGGCGTACTTGTAGGTGGGCACGATGACGTTCTTCACCGGGAGGTTCACGCCCATGGCCAGCGTGGGCGTCGAGAAGAGCACCCGGATCCGGCCCGATCGGAACAGGCGCTCCACCAGCGCACGCTCCTCGGATGAGAGGTCCGAGTTGTGGAAGGCCACGCTGCTCTCGAGGGCCCGGCGGAGGTTCAGCGTCGCCAGGGTCTCCTCGCGCTCGGCCAGGGCGTCGACCCCCTCCTGGGCGATGGGCAGCCGCAGCCGGTCGGCCATGATCATCGCGTCGCCCACCGAGTCGGCCCGGGTCTCCTCGAAGACCAGCACCTGCTCGCCGAGGCCCACCAGGTGCTCCACCGCCGAGAGCGTGGCCTCGCGGCGGTCGAGCGTCCCCGGGTCCGGGAAGTCCTCCGTGCACAGCCGCCCCGTGTTGTGCTCCCGGTAGCGGAAGGTCCCCGCGTGGAGCACCCCCTTCCGCAGCTCCACTGGGCGGTGCCGCTCCACCAGGAGCTGGGCCTCCAGCCAGCTCGCCAGCCGCTCGGCGTGCCCGAGCACGGCCGAGAGCCCGATGAGCCGCGGCCGCTTCGCCGCGGTGATCAGCTTCGTGAGCAGCAGCTCCAGCGAGGCGCCCCTTGTGGGATCGGTGATGAGCTGCAGCTCGTCCACCACCACGAGCCCGGTGTGCTCGATCAGGTCCGGGTATCCCACCAGGAGCGCCTGCAGCTTCTCGTAGACCACTACCGCGATGCCGAAGTCCAGCTTCGCGATGTCCGCGTCGTACTCCGAGTGGTCCCGCGACGAGACCACTACCCGGATCCCGGCGCCCTCGTAGCGGTCGCGCAGCTCCTCGTATTTCTCCTGGGCCAGGGCCTTGAGGGGCACCAGGTAGAAGACCTTGCGGTCCTGGCGCGCCGCCTGGACGGCGGCCATCTCCCCCACGAAGGTCTTGCCCGAGCTCGTGGGGGAGAAGACGATGATGTTGCCGGTGCTTTTCGGACCGAGCAGCCCGAGCTCTCGCACCGCGCGCTCCTGAACCGGGAGCAGGTGCTCCCCGACCGTGCGCTGCCAGATGTCCAGCAGGTCCCCGTCGACGATAAGCGCCACCAGACAAGAGATCTTCATCACGCCGCCATCACCGGCCCGAACCTCC
>JAVEWA010000086.1:0-15573 GCA_034004785.1 Polyangia bacterium | reverse complement strand
GCTCGTTGTGGGTGCGGGGGAAGACGATCTCGCCGACGTGGCTCAGTAGCGCATCGAAGTGCTCGGCGTTCACCCTGATGAGGCGGTCCTCGTCCTGGCGGCGATCCTGGGCCCGCCTGTCTGGTCGGCCTCGGCGCTCCAGCTCGCCGGAGACCTCCTCTGGCACGGTGAGGCTGGCGAGCGCTGGCGTCGGCATTGGAGTCGGCGCCCTGCTCGGCCTGGATGCCTGCAGCGGACGCCCTTGAGGTGGCGCGGGAAGGGACAGGCGCCTGCCCATCATGGCCCCGCGGAAGGCCTCGAGCAACGGCCCGGTCGGCAAGCCCTGGAGAGCTGCGTCCACCAGATCGTGCAGGGTCGCCAGGACCGCCAGGAGATCCGGACCGGGAGGAGGGATCGGGCGCTTGTCGCGGACGAGGGAGACGTGGTCTTCCAGAATGTGGGCCGCCTCTGGAATGCCAGGCATGCCGACAGCGGCCGAGGAGCCCTTCAGCGTGTGAATCAGTCGAAACAGGAGGTCTAGATCAGAGGCGTCACGACCGCCCGCCGAGAGGGTCTCGACCAGGGGGTCGATCTGATCCAGGAGCTCCCTGGCTTCCGCGGCAAAGGTCTCTTGGAGGATCCTCTGGGTATCAGCGTCCCAATCCCCGCTCGAGGGCGCGTCCACGATGGGTTCGAGCGTGGAGGGCGGAGGGGCGGTCGCTGGAGGCTCGTGCCTCGAGGGCGCCGACTGCGCGGCGGCGCCGCTGGAGGCAGCGACCAGCTCTCTTATCTCGTCGAGGATGCGCCGGTGAGAACTCGTGTCCCGCGCGTCCACCATCGCCCGGAGGAGATCCGTTGCGCGGACCAGGGAGGAGAGCCGCGCGGGGGTGGCCGGCTCGCCGCGGTCCCGGATCTCCTCGAAACGATCCTCCAGTCGGTGTGCCGCCTCGCTGATGCGGCCGAGCCCCACTGTTGCGGCGGCGCCCTTGAGCGTGTGTGACGCCCTGAACAAGGCGCCCACGAGCTCCGAGTCCGTGGGTCGTTCCTCCAGCAAGGCCAGGGCCCGCTCCATCTCCGCTAGGTGCTCTGCCGCCTCCTCGGCGAAGAAAGTGCGCAACATGGCCGCTGTCTCAGCGTCGAACTCCGCGGCAAAGGCGGCCTCGCGAGGATCGAGATCCTCTGCTGGGGGCGTTTGCCCGACGCAAGCGGCTCGGGCATCGGGGCCAGGATCGAGTGGTTCCGCAAGGGGCTCCTCAATCGGCTCCAGGGGGGGCTCCGTGGGAGAGGCGGCTGGAAAGGTCGCGGGGGGCTCCGAGGCCGCATTCTCGTCGAGCCTCGTGCATGGCTCTGCGACCTGAGGAGATCCGGAGGAACCGGCGGGCGCCGAGCCATCTTCCTCCGCTAGGCTGCGGGCAATGGCGCGGAGCTTGGGCAGGTGCTCGTCGCGAGGACCTGACTCCCCGCGACGAAGAGCCCCCTCGATGCGCCCGGCCAGATCTTGGAGCTCGGAGAACCCCAGCATTCCCGCGGCGCCCTTGAGACCGTGGGCCGCATCGCCCTGTGCCTCGGCGCTGGCGCCTGGATCCTCCAGGATCTCCAGGTAGGCAGCGACCTCTCCGAGGAAGATCTGCCGCAGTTCGGTGTCGAGCAACATCGTCTAACGAGGCGCCTTGTCGGCGTCGTCCCGCCTCGGAAGGAGCTCCTCGTTGCCTCGGGCTGCCTCCTTGGAAGGGGCCTGAGGAGCTGCGGCCTCGGCTCCAGGCTTGTCGGAAGCGCGCCCGGTGAGCGGCGGCCGAAGCCAGGTGCCGCTGTCGCGTAGAGCGTCGCTTCCGGCTTCCTTGCGCGGGTCTCTGGGCATGGGAGTGAGGCCAGAGTCCCTCCAGGCGGGCAGCACCCCCGACTGAGCTCGCTGGGAGGGCTGCTGCGGGGCCGGCGCCGGTCCGCGCCGGTTGCCATGCCCGAGCATGTGCTCCAGCTGCTCCTGGAAGCGCTCGCGCAGGCCAGCCACCGAGGCCTTTACCCGGTCCGAGCCCTCGACGCCGGCGAGCTCGGCCTCGTGCAAGGTGTCCGCCAAGGATGCGAGGGCTCGCTCCAGCTCCTGCTGTCTGTGCTCGATGGTGCGACCAAGGTCCGCCCTGTCGGCCGACTGGACCTTGAACCTGGCGATGGCCTCGTCGAGGGCGGCTGAGGCGCCGACCATCTCGTCCGCGGCGCCGGTGGTGCGCTGGGCGCCAGAGGCCGTCTCGCGGGTCATGTGCCGGATCCTCTCCATGGCGCTCACGGCGTCGGCGGTTGCGTCCTGGATCATCTCGATGAAGGCGCCGATGTCCTTGGTGGCGTTGGAGGAGCGCTCGGCCAGCTTGCGCACCTCGTCCGCCACCACCGCGAAGCCCTTGCCTTGCTCTCCGGCCCGGGAGGCCTCGATTGCGGCGTTCAGGGCCAGCATGTTGGTCTGGGCCGCGATCTCGTCGATGAGCTCGACGATCTGGTTGATCTCCAGGGAGCGATCACCGAGGGCCTTGATCTTGCTGGATACGAGATCGAGGGCGTGGGACTGCCTGGCAGCCTCCGCAGCCATCTCCCTGGAAGCGCCGAGGATCTCCTCGGCGGTGCGGTTCACGTCGAGAGCGGCGCGGCGGGTCTGCACCACCAGCCCCCCGATTGACTCGAGCATGTGGTTGAATGCGTCCGTAACGGAGCCCAGCTCGTCCGGCGTAACCTCGCCGCGCGCCGTGAGGTCTCCGTCCGAGGCCGAGGAGACGATCTCCAGCAGCCGGAAGATGCCCTGCTGGATGCGGTGCTTGTCCTCCTCGCTCTGGATGAGGCCCACGATCCGGTCGAGCATCTCGTTGATGGCATTCGATAGTATCTGCAGCTCGTCGCCGGTCGTGATGTTGGGCCGCTCGTCATAGGCTCCGTCACGGATCCTGATGGCCGTGTCGGTGAGATGCCGGATTGGGGTCATTATGAGACGCCTGAGGAGGAAGACCACCATGACCATCATCCCGATAAGCAGGAGCTCGACGACGATCAGGGACAAGAAGATGAGCTGCCGGAACTCGTCCATGCCCCGGTCGAACTCGCTGGACATGGCTGCGGAAGCGGCGGTCAGCTTGTCGAGGGAAGGCGCGACCTTCTCGAGGCTCGTCTTGACCTTGCTGAACTCAGACACGACGTTGTCGATGAGCTGCTGAACTGGGCCGGTGAGGTCAGTGCGGGCGGCGAGGGACCAGGTGGTGCCCGGGATGTGCGCGAGGAGGTAGAGGTCGTTCTCCTCCTGGACGAGAGCAGCACTCGGCGAGGGCTCACCGTCCGAGGTCCTTGGCGAGCCTCCGGGCCGCCCAGCGGCCTGCGTACGGGGGTAGATCTTCGAATCGAAGAGGGTGGTCCCCGCGAGGACGGGCTGGTTCTCGGCGCCGCGGATCCTGCTCTCCCAGTTCTTGGTGACGATCAGGTCGTCGTAGTTCTTCTGCACCGAACCGATGGTCTTACCCACCGAGTCGGCGTCCCAGTAGACGCCGATCAGGTGCTGCCAGGGCCGCTCCATCTTTCCCTGCGCGTCGAGGACGGGGGGGTAGTGGACGACGACCAGCGCCTCCGAGCCCGCGCCGAAGGGCATGGCGTCGAGGAGACGCTTGATCTCGGGGAGCCGATCGGGCCTCTGGCGCTGTTCGGGAGTGGCTCCCTTGGCGATGGAGGCGATCTGGATCGCGAGGGCGGTGGCCTCCTTCTGCCGTATGTGAATGGTGGCCTGCTCCTGGACCTCTTGCGCCTTCTTGAGGGCCCTCTGGATGTCACCCTGAGTGACGCTGATGTCCACCTTGGCGCGCTCGACGTGCTGGCGAACTGGTTGGATGGTGCGCTCGTGGATGCTCTTGATGTCGAGCAGCTTTCCCCAGCCGATCCAGAGGACGTAGCCTATCAGGAGCCCTGGCAGCACCAGCATGCTCGCGGCGACCGCGAAGACCTTGAAGTTGATGGAGCGGAAGCGGCGCCCTGGTCGGGCCATGCCGGATGACGCTCGGGTGCCCACTGGCGATCGGCTCTCCATCATCTGGCCTCCGACCGCGCGTTAATCTGGCGGCTCGCCTCGGCGGACGCCTCCCGAATTCGCTCGATCACCGCTTCGATGTCGAGGAGGGGGACCGAGCCCGCGGGACCTCGGAAGCTGCCGGGCACGAGCGGGCCGGAGCCCTCGCCGCCAGACTCGAAGCGACGGCGGGAGACCGACAGCACGTCAACAACCCGCTCGACAGGCAGCGCGGCCACCGCATCGCCAACCCCGAGGAGGATCGCGGAAGCCCCGGGGAGAACCGCTGGCGGGCTCGCCGTGGCGAAGAAGGGCTGGAGCGTGATCACCGGAGCCATGCGTCCCCGGACATTCGTGGCGCCCTGGACAGAAGGCGGGGCGAGCGGAACCGGAGTGACGTAGGCCAAGGTGATTACCTCTTGGACGTGGTGCAGCTCCAGGGCAAACCGCCTGTCACCGCATTCGAAGACGATGACGTCGAGCTCGGTATCCATGGCGCGTGCTGCTCCCCGTCCCGCGTTCACCGTTCCGCCCGAGAGCGAGTTGGCACGCGGCTCAGGCCGCGCTGGGGAGGTAGGCCCGCACGCGCTCGAGCAGGAGGTTGGGATCTACTGGCTTCACCAGGTACTCCGAGGCGCCCTGCTTCAGCCCCCAGTAGCGGTCGCTCTCCCGGTCCATTGACGTGATCATGATTATTGGGAGGTCCCGGAAGCCTGGGTTCGCCCGCAGGGAGCGGCAGAGCTGGAAGCCGTTCATCCTCGGCATGATGATGTCGAGGATCAAGAGGTCCGGCTTTTCGTCCAGGATCAGCCGCTCGGCGTTCTCGCCGTCGCTGGCGACGACAATCTGGTGGCCGAGCGGGCTCAAGGTTCGCTTGATGAGCTCGACCGCCGTTGCGGAGTCTTCTGCGATTAGGATCTTGGCCACGATGAAACCTCTGCCATTTGCTGCCCCTCAAACCGCCACAGGCGCCACCCGCTTGCGGATGAGCTTGATGGAGAGCAGCCTATAGAGCATCTTGGAGACGTCGAAGGAGCTCATCCGGCTCTGGCGGATGATGTCCTTGACGCTGTTCTTTCCGTTGACCAGCTCGAGTACGGCGAGCTCCTCCCTGGTGAGCCTGCCGCGACCCATCTGCTGGATCGTGTCATCGTTTCTGAGAAAGACCAGATCGAATGTGTCCACCTCTCGCTCGATGAGATGCCATTCGTCGACACGCCTGAAGCCCTCCATAAGGATGCCATCCACGGTCAAGGCCAGGCGGGCTTCTTGAGCCTTGGCTGGGAGCGTCTCCAGTGCGCGCAGCGTGAAGCGGCCGAAGCTCCACCTCAGGAGCTCGTACACCAGCTCCGCGGTCTGGCGCCCGAGCCCGGTCCGCAGCTCCTCCTGAGTGATGGCGCCCTGCTTAACCAGAGAGGTGCCGAGCAGGCCTTTCGCGGCGGTGTCCCGCTCCGACAGGGCGGCCTCCAGATCCGCCTCCTCCATCATAGCCGCGTCGGCGATGAAGCGGCCTAGCCGGAACTCGTCGGGCATTCCCGCCGCGGTGGCCAGCTCCACCGTGCCTTCGCTGAAGTAGAGATCTACCCGCGCGCCCCCGCGGGTCACGGTGAGCACGCCGGTCTGCTGCTGCGACTGCAGCAGGGACAGCACGTCGGCCAGCGGGACCACGCCGAGATCGCCGGTGAGGACCGCGGAGTCGGAATCCGCGAGGTCCGGCGCAGAGGTCTGGATCTCCCCGAGGAGCGCCTGGAGCTTGGAGTCGCTGAGGGCCGCCCTGGCCGCTTTCGCGAGATCAGTCGGGTCCAGATCCATGCCGACGAACTTGGAGTCCGCTATGATTCCGGCGGCGATCGCGCGCGCAAGCCCCTCCCTGAGGCGATTCAGGGCCTCCCGGTGGACGTTGTGGGCCGCATCGGCAGCCTCGGCGCGCGATTCGGAGTCAGGGGACGCATCCGAACCACCCGACTCCGAGCCCCGGTATTTTGCGATTGTGTGGGTAACGACCGCCGTGATGGCCTCGGGCGAGAAGGGCTTCGTGATGTAGTCAACGATGCCCATGACCTTGACGAAGCGCTCGCCAACCTGATCGCCTTTGGCGCTCATCAGCACGACGGGAACGTCGCGGAGCTCCTCGTCCTCCGCGAGGGCTCGGCATACCTGATAGCCGTTCATCTTGGGCATCACGAAGTCGAGGAGGATCAGGTCCGGACGCCGCTCACGGGCCGCGGCGACTCCCGCCTCGCCGTCCGCGGCGGTGCCAACCGAGAACCCCGCCTTGGTCAGTACGAGCTGCACCACCTTGAGGATGGTGGGGCTGTCGTCTATGACGAGGATCTTCTCACCGGCCATGGCTGGCTCCGTGCCTGCGTGATCCAGAGCGCCCGAGCAAGGCAGGGGACCGTCGCCTGGGACGCCCCCGCCAGCCTTCACAGGAAGAGGCGGGCCTCTGGGTCGATGCCGGCGCAGATGCTAGCATCGGCGCACAAAGAGCGTCAAGGCTATTTCCCTGGAATCTGAGGGGAAAAACAAGCATTACTGCCTTCGGTGGGGTGTGATGGCTCGCGGCATCGGGCCTCACCTTAACTTGGGCGAGGGCGATCCGCAAGATGAAGCTTGACCGGGAGGCCCCCGTAGGTCTTTCTCCTTGCCGCCGGCAGAGGGGGTGCCCATGCCTGGTGATGAGGCTATACTGTCCCATCCACGATGCACGCGAGGAAACAGAAGATGCACAGTCTTTCCGCCGCATCCAGACGCGCCCGCGCAGCGTTCGTCCTAGTAGCCTTCGCAGGTGTGCTCGGGAGCGCTGTCTCGGCGGCCTGCGCTCAGAGCGCGTCGAGGCAACCCCCTCACGATCTGACCAAGCTCGTGGTGGTGAACAACGTCCTTTCGAAGGTGCGCACTCGCTACGTCGAGCCCGCCCGCCTTCAGCCCGTCGAGATGCTTCGCAAGGCCCTGGAGAGGGTTCAACAGGCTGTCCCAGAGGTGATTGTCAGGTTCAAGGGGAACCAGCACGTGGAGATCCAGGCGAACACGCAGCGCCAGACCTTTCCCCTGGAGGGCGTGGACAGCCCCTGGGCTCTTTCGGCCTCCCTCCGAGGGATCTTCCGCTTCATCCAGGCTAATCTGCACCCCGAGACCAAGCGGCGGGATGTGGAGTATGCCGCAGTGGACGGCCTGCTCTCCACCTTGGACTGTCACAGCGTGCTGCTGAGGCCGGAGTTTTTCGGGGAGATGCAGATCCACACGCAGGGATCCTTCGGCGGCCTGGGGATCACGATCTCAAGGTGTGGCCACCCCGCAGTGCTCACGGTCGTGAAGCCCATCGAAGGGACGCCGGCCTTCCGGGCAGGGCTTCAGGCCGGGGATCAGATCCTGCGCATCGATCGGGAAGACACCGTCAACATGACGCTGAACGAGGCGGTCAAGCGGCTCCGCGGGGATCCGGGGTCGAAGGTGAACATCCTGGTGCGGCGAAAGGGGCAGGCTGGCCGCCAATTCACGTTGGAGCGGGACAGGATCCTGATCCGGGCCGTCGAGCACAGGATGCTCGCGGACGGCGTCGGCTACCTGCAGCTCAAGAACTTCCAGACCACGACGGACTGGGAGCTTCGAATGGCCCTCGAGGCGCTCGGGAGGCAGGGTATGAAGGGGTTGGTGCTCGACCTCCGGGGCAACGGGGGCGGGCTCCTGTCGAAGGCCATCAGCGTGGCCGATGCCTTCCTCTATTCAGGCACGATCGTGACGACGGTGGAGCACGGCGTGAAGCGCCGTGAGAGCCGCGCGAACTGGGGGAACACGCTGGCCGGGCAGGTTCCGCTCGCCGTGCTCGTGGACGGCGGGACGGCCTCTGCCTCCGAGATCGTGGCGGGCGCCCTGAAGAACCTGGATCGCGCGGTGATAATCGGACAGCGCACCTATGGAAAGGGCTCGGTCCAGGTGATCTACCCGAACAGCGACCGCTCGGGCTTCAAGGTGACCATCGCGCAGTACCTGACGCCTGGCGACCGCTCGATCCAGGGGATAGGCGTGATCCCGGATATCGAGCTGCTCCCCGTGGAGGTGAAGAAGGGCGAGAGCACCTACTTCGCGAGCGGCGCAGATTTCGTGAGGGAAGGAGATCGGGCCTGCTCCCTGACCCGGGCGAGCCTGGCGCTGCGAACGCCTCCCGAGCGACAGATCTACCACCTGGCCGATGACCCTCCGCGTGGGTTCAGATGCGAGCCTTGCGGGGCCGGCCCCGACTGGCGCCCGCCCCCGGATCCCGACATCTTTCATCTGGATTACGCCATCAAGGTCGCCTCCAGGGTGCTCCTCGGAAATCGCTCGGCCAGCCGCCGGAGGGTCCTAGCTGGCGTGAGGAACCTCCTGCAGGAGGAGCAGCGCGTAGAGGGCAACCGAATAGCCGAGAAGCTGCAGAAGCTGGAGGGGGTGGACTGGAGCGCGCCTCCGACCGGCGCGGCGTCTCCGCGTCTCACCGCCGTGGTGTCTGTCGGGCGTGAAGGCGTGGTGAACGCGGGGGAGGACGCCTACATCTCGGTCACCGTGACCAACGCTCCCGGCGCCGGGCCAGCATACCGGGTGAGAGGCTTGCTCTACTCCACGAACCCGCTGCTCCAGCACCGGGAGGTTTTCATTGGGCGGGTGGACGCGGGGCAGACCCGGACGGCGCAGGTCAAGCTCAAGGTGCCCAAGGCGTCTCAGCCCAGGGCGGACGAGCTCTCGGTGAGGTTCTTCGCGGATGGCCCGAAGGTTCCCGCCTCGAGCTGCACGGTGCTCCGGATCCGAGAGCGGCCAAAGCCAAAGTTCGCATACACCTGGCAGATAGTCGATGACGTCAGGGGAAACGGAGACGGGCGGATCCAGCAGGGCGAGGAGGTCCGGCTCCTGGCGCAGGTCAAGAACGTAGGCAAAGGTGCCTCGGGAGAGACCTACTTGAGGCTGAAGAGCGAGTCTGGCGACGCCATCACGGTGAAGCGGGGGCTGTTCCAGCTCTCCAAGCTGGAGCCGGGCGCCACGCGCTCCTTCGAGCTGGACTTCAAGGTCATGGAGAACCTCCCACTCCCGAGGGTAAAGCTGAAGCTGGAGGTGCAGGATTGCGAGCTCGGGGTCACGGCGGGGGAGACGCTGGATCTTCCGGTCGCCAAGGAAGCCGAGGGCTCCTCCGGGGCCCGAGGTCTCGCCATCCCCGTTAGGGAGGGGGTGCCTCTCTATCAATCCACCGCGGCGCGCCACGTCATAGGCTGGACCTCGCGCGGGGCCACCTTCGCCGTGGAGGCGAAGGCGCCCGGAGGCGCGGGAGAGGGTTTCCTGCGGGTGACCCTCGGCAAGCTCTCGAGCGCCTTCGTTAGAAGAGCGGACGTGACCCTGCGGGACAGGGGCGGGGCGCGGCCCGCGCTGCGTTGGCGATGGCTTCCCGCCCAGCCCGAGCTGGAGCTCGGCAAGGTTGTGGACGTCACCGACCGCTCCACCCTGGACCTCCAGGGAGTCATTACGGACGAGGTCAGCATCACCGATGTCTATGTCTCGGTTCGGCGCCTGTTGCAGAGCCCGGACCGAAGCCGCATAATCGGCGCAGACTACCGCAAGGTCTTCTATCAGGCCTCGGCGCCCGAGACCAAGCGCCGGATGAGCTTCCAGGCCGAGGTGCCCCTCTGGGAGGGGTCGAACCTTGTCACAGTCACGGTGCGTGGGAGGGACCGCAACCCCATGAGGCGGTCCTACAGGGTGCTGAGAACGGCCTGTCAGGGCGGGCGACCCGCCGCCTTGCCCGACGCCGCGGTCAGGTAGGCTCGAGGTTCGAAGGGATCATCCGGGCGCCGAGCCTCCCCAGAGGCCGAGGGCCCAGGCAGGAAGCGAATCGATGGAATGCGTGCTGCTAGGCACCGGGGGCATGATGCCAATGCCCGGTCGCCCCTTGACGTCGGTTGCGGTGCGAAACGGCGGGGCAGTGTATCTGCTCGACTGCGGAGAAGGCACCCAGGTGCCCTACAAGGCGCACCACGTGGGGATGCGTTCACTCCGCATGGTGGCAATCACTCACCTGCACGCCGATCACTGCCTTGGCCTGCCGGGGATGCTGATGCTCCGTTCGCAGATGGAGGAGCCATCTCCGATCACCCTGGTGGGGCCTTTGGGCCTGGAGCGGTTCATCCGCAACGTGATTAGGGATCTGGCTTGCCGCATCACCTTCCCAATCTCGGTCCTGGAGATCGACCCGCGGGCTCCGGTCGAGCCCAAGGGGCCCCTGCCGGTCGCCTACAGCGACGACCTCGTCACCCTGTCCTATCTTCCGCTCCACCACTCGGTCTTCTGCGTGGGATATCGTCTGGAGGAGCATGTCCGTCCTGGGAGGTTCTCACCTCAGGCGGCCCTCAGGATGGGCCTTGGGCCGGGCCCGCTCTACGGACGGCTGCAGGCAGGCGAGACCGTCAAGGCTCCCGATGGCCGCGAAATCTCTCCAGAGGATGTCCTGGGGCCTCCGAGAAGGGGCAGGCATCTGTCTTTTTGCACCGACACTGCGCCCTGTCGGAACCTCTACAGGCTCATGGACGAGGTGGACCTGGCCTTCCTGGAGGGAATGTTCTTGCCCGAGCACGAGGAGGAGGCCAAGCAGAAGCGCCACCTCGTGGTGTCCGAGGCGGCGCGCATCTCCGGGCGGGCCAAGGCAGCCCAGACGGTGCTGGTGCACCTCTCCCCTCGGTATGACCAGAGCCAGGTCGGCCGGGTGGATGAATGCGCCAAGGCAGTCAACCCCGCCGCCCGGCGGGGTCGGGACGGCGAGCGGATAGAGATCCCCCTGCCGGACTGACCTCGGCCCGCCAACCCATCGCGCAAGAACGGCCTGCCCTCTCGGGGAGGGGCCGATCAGTTCACGCCGGGGAAGGAGGTCACCTCCTGGATCGAGAAGTCCGGGAAGGAGGTCACCCACTGGATCTTGAAGTCCGGGAAGGAGGTCACGTTTTTCCAGGTTCCGCAGGAATCGGGGAAGGACGAGACCCACTTCACCTTCAGATCCGGGAAGGAGGAGACCTTCTTCACCTTGAAGTCGGGGAAGCTGGTGACCACCTGGACCTTGCCCCAGAGGTTCTTGCCCTTGAGCTGGCAGCTCTTGGGCACCTTGCCGAGCTCAGCCACTAGCTTCTTGAAGGCGGCGATCTTCTCGGCCTTTGTCATGCTCTTGACCGGGGCCGCTGGCTTGGCCTTGGCCGCCTGGGCAGTGTTGGTCTTGTTCTGTGGCTTCGGAGTGGCGTTTGTGGCAGAGGCCGCCTGGCCGGCCCCGAGGCACAGGCCGAGTGTCAGTACGATCAATGGTCTTGTGTTCATCTCCGTTCCCTCCTTTGTGGATAAACTGCCTAACACACACACCTGGCGGGGATATTATTCGACGGCCCGGAAATAAGCCATCCATGGCGTTGGCCGCCACGGCTCCTGGGCCTAGCGGCCGCGCCGCTGCCTGTGTTTGCCCGAGGGGCGTGCCCGAGGCAGGGAGTAGCCAGGGAGATGCTCCGTCTGTGGCCGGGCCGGGTCGCGAACCGGGACCAGCTCCTCCCAACCGAACCGCTCGGGGTACTCCCGCCAGGGGCCTTCGCACCGCTCGAACCAGTGACACTCGGGGCAGCGGGGCCCCTTCAGCTTGCCCTCGGTGAGGCGGTAGTCGCGGTACGACTCGACGATCACCTGGGCGTCGTACACCCGGGTCTCGGGCATGATCCACTCCGCCACCAGGTGCTCCCTTCCTGGGAGGATGCAGGGAGGGACGGCCTCGGTCATGCAGCGCACACCGGCCCTCGTGCCGAGATCCAGACCTTCGGCGAGGTAGCGCGCCGCCAGGGCGAGGCGCGGCACCACGGAGGAGAGGCTGTCGCCCGCCGTGCCCACGGGGTGCACGAAGGCGAACTGGTACTGATCGACTCCGAGGCGGATGAGCAGCTCGGCGAGCTCGGGCAGGTGGCGGTAGTTCGAGCGGGTGACCACGGAGTTGGTGATCACCGGCTGGGAGAGGGCCTTCAGGTTCCGGATGCCCTTGACGGTCTGCTCGAAGCTCCCCTTGGCGCGGGTGTGGTAGTCGTGCAGCTCGGCGGTGTGGCCGTGCAGGGCAGGGGAGAACTCGTTGGCGCCGGCCTCCACCAGGGCCTCGCAGGTCTTGCGGTACGAGAACATCCGGCCGTTGGTCTGGATCTGTATGATTCTGAAACCAAGGCTCTTTGCGAAGGCCACCAGCTCCACGAGGTCCTTCCGGAGGGTGACCTCGCCTCCGGTGAAGACGATACTGTCGGCGTGCTCGCGGGCCTCCTTCAGCCGGTCGAGGAGCTCGCCCGTCTCGAGATCGGCCACGCGATGGCGCTTGTCTCCCTGGACGCAGAACCTGCAGCGGTTGTTGCAGGAGAAGCCGAGCTTCAGGTCCACCCTGTCGCCCACCATCTCCAGGGGGGAGCCCCCAGGGATTGGGGCGCAGACTCTTCGCCCGCCAGTTGGCATGGGAGAGGTTCTAGCATCCTCGAGGGCTGCTCGCCAGCTGCCCTGGTGAGTGTGGAATGTGCTCGCGGAACGGATGTCACGGAACGGATGTCACGGAACGGATGTCACGGAACGGATTGGCAGCTCACTGATGTTGCTGTATCCTCCTCGGGTTGGCGCTCCGGTTTCACGGGGGCCGGTTCGTGCAACCTCGGAGGAGCGCGAACAAACTCACGGGTCTAACGGCTGGAAAGGAGACGGGTAAATGAGAGGATACTTGTGGGCAATCAGCATTGGCCTGGTCTTGGCGGGCATCATCTCGGTGGCCAACCTTATCGTGGCCAAGAAACCGGACCTCAAGGACAAGCTGGACAAGCTGACCGACTACTCCGGCTACATCGGATCCGTGATCCTGCTGGCAGGGCTCTGGGGCCTGGTGGACGGCCTGATCATCTCGAAGTTCTACACGGCGCACATAGGGGCTTTCCTCAAGTTCGCCCCGGTCCAGGCCATCGCGATCTTCGCCTTCCCGCCCCTGTGCATCGTTCTCGGGCTGCTTCAGGGCCTGCCCAAGATCGCCGAGTGGACCGGCAAGGACCTGTCCAAGGTGGAGGAAGTGGCCAAGAAGGTGGCGCCTTTCTCAGTGCCCTTTGGCATCGCCGGCATAGCCGTCGGCCTCCTCATCTTCCTCTTCCTCATCCGCGTTAACTTCTAGGACTGGCCTGCCAAGGGGGGAGCCGGGCGGCGCCCGCGGTGGCGGCTGCTTCATCCGGAGGCTCCTGCTCTGGTACGCCGCCTGGCGAAGCAGAGGCTCGGGCCTGGCCGGGCTCTTTTGTCAGGTGTGTCAGGTGTGTCAGGTGTGGCCCTTGAGACCAGGGTCGGGTAGTCTGGGCTCCGGCTCCCGAGGGGAGCCAGCAGAGCCAGAACATGCAAGGAACCAACCAGCCCTCGAGAGACTCAGGCGAGCGCCCAAGGGAGGAGCCGGGCGGCGACGTGGGAGCCTCGCTGGCGGGAGGGGCTTCGTCATCGAGGATCCCCTGGTGGCTCATATCGGCCATAGGGCTGCTCCTGGCAGCCCTGGGGATCGGCCTCCTTGGCCTTCGGCTCGGGCTTTCTTCGCCCAAGCTCTCCGCGCTGAAGGCCGTCTCCCTCGGAGTGGGCGCCACGGCGGCGGCGCTCCTCGGACTTCTCGTCCTTTCGCGGGTGCGGGACGCCGCTCTCGCTGCGGTGGTCCTGCTCGACGCCGGCGCCCTGGTGGCCTTGCTGGCTGGGGCAGGCAGGGCTGGCGTCCGGCTGGACCTGGCGTTGCCCCTCGGAGCCTTGATCGCGGCGCTGGCGGGGGTCGCATTGCTAGCCGGCGGACCGAGGGGACGCCGAAGCCCTTGGATGGGCCTCGCCTTGCAGGGCGCCTACCTCGCGGCGCTTCTTCTCTTTGCATGGCGCCTCGGGCCCGGGAAGCTCCCGGGGTTGACCTGGCTCGGGCTGCTCGGCGGCCTCGGCCTGGCGAGCCTGTCGCACCTCGCCTGGGTGAGCGCTGCGCCTGGTGACACCTGGGCGCGTCTTGGCCGCCTGCCCACCCGCTGGAAGGCCCTGCTCGTGCTCGGGGGGAGCTTCGCCGGCTTCGTCGCCGCGGCGGGGCCGCGGCTCGGGGGCCCGACTGCGAACAACCACTTCGTGTTCCTGGCGGACAGCTACCTTCACGGGAGGCTCAAGCTCAGCCCCGAGCAGCTCGAGCGCAAGAACCGCCTCAAGCAATACGACGACTGGGCCAGGGTGGAGAAAGTCCGCCTCAGACAGGAGACGAGGGCGGGGGGACGGACCTACCCGGCGGGCACCGAGCTCAGGGGCGCCTGGCTCGAGCAGAACCGGCGGCGGAGCGAGCTCTTTCGCACCACCCGAGGCGAGGTGCTGCGCCTGGGCCCAGGGACCTGGCAGGGCGCGGGCAGCGACTGGTACGTGTCGTTCCCGCCTTTCCCAGCAGTGCTCATGGCCCCCGCGGTGGCCATCTCGGGGTACAAGGCGAACGACGTCTGGTTCACGGTGATCCTGGCCTCCATCTCCCCGATGCTGCTCTTCCTCTTGCTCGGGCGGCTTCGCGAGGAGGGGCTGAGCGAGCGGAGCGTGGGCGATGATCTCTGGCTCACGCTGCTCTTCGCCTTCGGCACGGTGAACTACTTCGTGTCGGTGCGAGGAGAGGTCTGGTACACGGCCCACGTGGTGGGGGTCCTCTGCCTGCTGCTCTTCCTTCACGCCTCCCTGGGGGCGCGCTTTCCCGCGCTGGCCGGGTTGGCCCTCGGCTGCGCGATGGGCTCGCGCGTGGGTCTCCTGCTGGCCTTCCCCGTCTTCTTGTGGGAGGTCTGGCGAGTGCGCGTCCTCGAACCGAGGCCGCCCAAGGCGCGGGAGGCCGGAGAGGGAGGGGCAGCGCAGGCTGAGGGTCAGGGGCAAGGTCCCGGGTTCCTCGAGGCGCTGAGGGCAGCGCCATGGAAGAGATGGGTGCTGCCGCTCCTTCGCTTCGGAGCGCCCCTGGTGATCCTCGGGATTCTTCTTCTGTGGCACAACGCGGCCCGCTTCGACAGCCCCTTCGAGTTCGGGCACAGGTACCTGGACATCTACTGGAAGGAGCGGATCCAGCAGTGGGGCCTCTTCGACGTACACTACCTGCCGCGCAACCTGGCCGCGGCCTTCACGCTCCTGCCCCACTTCCAGCCCGAGCCGCCGTACCTGCTGGTTTCGCGGCACGGGCTCAGCCTGCTCTTCGTGACCCCGGCCCTCGCCTTGCTCCTCTGGCCGCGGCTGCGGGGTCCGTGGCACAGGCCCCTCTGGGTGAGCGTCGCCGGCATGGCGACCCTCGTTTTCTTCTACCAGAACACCGGGTTCGTGCAGTTCGCCTTCCGCTTCTCCCTGGACTTCACGCCGCTCCTCGTGCTGCTCCTTGGCCTCGGGGGCCGGCGCCTGTCCACTCCGGTCAAGGTGCTCATCCTCTGGGGGATCTTCGTGAATCTCTTCGGGGCGGCGACCTTTGGGCTCGCTCCCGAGCTGTATGGGCGCACAAACTGGGTCTGGACGCCGATGGATCCTGCCTGCGCCTGCTGACCCTTGAAGGAATA
>JAVEWA010000085.1:0-15575 GCA_034004785.1 Polyangia bacterium | reverse complement strand
GGGGCCTAGGGTTGGGGGGCGCCAGGCCAGGCGCCAGTCCAATGCCCATCCAGTTTGTTTTCTTCTCTTCTTGCGCTCTAGCGCTTGGTGGCCCTGCGTGTGCGTGACTTGGGAGTCTTCTCGGGCTTAGAGGGGGATGCGGGTCTGACAGGCCTGGCCCTGTCTGCGCTCCGGGCCCTGCGGCGAGCAGCTCGCTGGCGACCCTCTTCGTGAAGCTCGGGATTCATGCTGCCGGCCACATCGCCGTGCTTGGTGAGGGAGCACTCGGACTTGCGAGCCATCAGCTCTATGTGGCGGTCGTTGTCAACGAAGGCGAGTATGCGACAGATGCAGGACTCCCCGTCCACCAGGCGCCAGGGGAAGGCGCCTATCACCGCCCGTTGATTCAAGAGCAGGTCGATGTCTCCCCCCAGACACTCGGCGTGGATGATCTGGTGGTTGAACATCTCGATGTGCATGAGCTGGTACTTGGAGTCGTCGAATACCTCCTCGACTGACTTGCCGTACTTGTGACGGAAGTGTTGGTCGGCCTCCTTGGCCTGCCGGGGCATCCAGTTCCTGATGATCGTGTTCATCGGGTGGTCGGCGCTGCCGCAGTCCACGCCGATCCAGCGGAGCTTCTTCTTCCGCGCCCAGAGTGCGAACTCACGGTCCGGTCCCGGGTGCTTGACCATGTAGCTTACCTCGTCCGCGGTGGGCTGGTCCCAACCGAAGTGGTGGAACCCGGTGTGGATGATCAAGATGTCCCCTTCGCGGACCTCGACCCGCTCCTCCACCATCTTGGAGGTGTAGATGTCGTAGCTTCCGACGGCGTCCGACAGGTCCACGATGACGCCATCGTGCATGAGATAGTCCAAGGGGAGCTGCGCTATGTCACGTCCCGGGGTGAAGAAGTGGATCTCGCCGTCCAGGTGTGTGCCCACGTGGTTGGAGTGCGTGAGGAGCTGCCCGTTGGCTCCGTTCGGGGCCAGGCGCTTGAAGTACTTCATCTGCAGCGGCTCGTAGGTCGGCCAGGCGGGGGTTCCTATGCCGAGCGGTATGGAGAGGTCTATTGGGAGCATGGTGGATATCTCCTTTCGGTGATCAGCAAATCAGGCGTCCAGGCAGTGCCGCACGAAGGCGTCGAAGGCGCCATGGAAGCACTCCCAGGGGGGCGAGGTCAAGCCGGCTCCAACCTGGCCCACCCCGGGCTCGCGGTGAGCGATGCCGGTGTTGATGGCAGGCAGCAGGTTTCTCTCCACGACCTTGCGGAGGTCAATGCCCGTGGGCGCGCCCACAAAGCCGAGGGATGGGATTGACCAGGTGGAGTTTCGCCCCAGGGTGATCCTCGCCATGTTTCGCGTTGTCGCCAGTGCGTCTTCGGCGCTGCCTCCAACGAACTGCACGATTGCAGGGGCCGCGGCCATCGCGAAGCCGCCGATGCCCGCGGTCTCCATGATGGCCGAGTCCCCGATGTCGGGGTTTGCGTCCGCCGCGGTGAAGCCGGGGAAGTAGAGCCCCTTCACCTCCTGGGCAGGGCCGGTGAACCAGCGCCCCGGCATTCCAGAGATCTGGACGCCGAAGTCGGTCCCGTTGCGGGACATGATCGTCACGAAGGACGAGCGTGGCACTCCCTCCGCCGCGAGGAGCATGCACTTGGCCATGGGCATGGAGAGGTTCAGGAAGAAGTGGTCGTTTGCGTGGATGAACTCCAAGACCTTGCCTACCTCGGTTGGATCTCGGCGCAGCCGGACCATGGCCGGCGCCAGCTCTCTGAAGAGGAGCGAGGTTCCGGCGCGGTTCCGGTTGTGCCCCTCGTCTCCCATCTGCAGGGCTTGGGCCATGAGGAGCTTCAGGTCGATGGGGCCTCGGGCCGCCAGGGTCTCCGAGAGGACGGGGCCCAGGACCTCTGCCATGAAGCGCAGCCTTTCGAGGACTTCGCGGCTGTAGGCGCCGTAGCGGAGCACCTTCCCAAGCCCCTCGTTCAGGGTGCAGTAGGTGCGGCGTCCAGGCGAGGCGCCCCCCATGTCCTCCAGGATCCAGACTGGCATCGAGGGGGTCACGAGGCCCGCCATTGGGCCCACTGCCTGATGGTGATGACAGGGATCGAAGCGCACCTTGCCGGAGGCGGCCAGTGACTCCGCCTCCTCGGGGCTCTTGGCGCGTCCCTCGAGGAGGAGGCCCCCCAAGACTGCGCCGCGCAGAGGACCAGACATCCGCTCCCAGGTGATGGGCGGCCCGGCGTGCAAGAAGAGATCCTCCTGCATCCCGGGGATGTCTTCGCGAGCCAGGCCTACGCCTACCAGGTGAGGACGACTGGCGAGGAAACGGTCGAGGGCGGTCCGGTTGGCCTCCTCGATGGCCGCGGCGTGCTCGGGGGCGCGCAGGGCGGTGAGAGCACGGATTCGGGCCTGATCCCCCCCGGCCGGCGGGAGGAAGTCCACCCGGACAAGAGGCGTGCCCGCAGCCTGGGCTCCATCGGCCAGGTTGTCCAGGCCCAGGTGCGCGATGGAGATCGGGCCCCTCAGAAGCTCCTTGGATCGTTCGAGGGTCATGGTGCGCTCCTTCCTTGTGCGGCGTCGAGCCAGGCGGCGGCCAGGCGCGCGGCAGTGGCCGCGGATGGGGCTACCCGCACCCGGGCCGCCTCCAGCGCGGCCTTCTGGCGGCCCGCGCCCTGCGGGTCCAGATCCGTGCCCGTGACGGAGGCGATCACCGCGAGAGGCCTCCCCGCTCTCTCCTTGCGCGCGGCCTCGATGGCGCTGGCGAGCTCGGGGGCCGGATCCGAGTGGGCGCCGTCCCCGAGCACGAGGTCGAGGAGCAGCAGCCCCACCCGGGGGTCTGCTCCAGCGGCTCGGAGGATCCCGCAGCGGGTGGTCTGGTCCACCATCGGGTGGGGCTTACCAACGGTGTAGGCGTCGTCGCCCAGGTCCACGACGAGGTGGCAGTTTCCCGGGATTGGGCGGTCTTCGCGGAGGGGCTCCGCTGGTGCGGAGGTCTCGTGTCCCGCTGCGGCGAGGATCAGCGCGGCCTCCGAGGCCAGGGATCCGCCGCCGAAAAGACCCACCAGGAGGCCGGAACCTGGCTCTGGAGGGGATGGAGGCTGCGGCTCCAAGAAGTCTTTTGGGGGTTCGCCAGAGAGGCATGCCAAGGCTGCCTGGGCAGCCTGGTCCAGATCCCCTGAGTAGGTCACGCCGTCTCGCCTGGAGGCTCCGGCCTGGCCGAGATAACGCACGACCACGGGCTTGCCGAGCTGCACTAGGACCGAATGAAGGCGCGAGGCCACCTCCTGGGCGGGTTTCTTCGCGACGAGCAGGATCACCTGGGTGCCGTCATCCTCCGCAAGGAGGCGCAGCCCCTGCTCCGTCATGATCCCCCCCACGGACGAGGAGAGATCTCGGCTTCCAGTGCCGATGGCCTGAGAGATGCCTTGGCCGGCCCTGTGCACCAGGCACGAGAGCTCCTGGATGCCAGTGCCAGATGCGCCCACGAGGCCAACTGCCCCACGCCTGACCCTGTTGGCGAAGCCGAGCCCAACCCCTGCGAGGATGGCAGTCCCGCAGTCCGGGCCCATCATGAGCAGGCCAGCGTCCGCGGCCTGCCTCTTCAGCGCCACCTCGTCCTCGACGGCCACGTTGTCCGAGAAGAGGAAGACATGCCGGCCCGCGTCCAGAGCCTGGCGCGCCACGTAGGCCGCGTAGGCGCCGGGCACCGCCACCGTGACCAGGTTGATCTCGGGGCGGGACTCCATGGCCTGCTCGAGGTCCCTTGCCAGGGATGCATCGCCGCCGCCTTCCCCTGTGGAGTCCGCTGATTCGAGGAGCCGCTCGAGCTCAGCGGAGGCAGACTCCAGGTGCTCGGCAGACTCGCCCCGCAGGGCCACCACGAGGTCGAGGGGCGAGACGTCCCGGAGGACCTCTGGATCGAAGCCCGAGGCGCCGAGGAGCTCGCAGTTCATTGAGGTGCCCATGAGCACCTCCGCCATGATCACGCCCGGCAGACGCCGGAGCTCTTGGGAAAGACGCATGAGCCGCGCCGAGTCGTGGTAGCGGTTCCTGTGAATGAGCAGCCGTTCAATCATCTCACGTGGCCTCCCTGGCCACTGGCGCGGCTGTCCACGCCGCGCGTTTCGAAAGCGCCATGGCGCCGGCCAGCAGATCGGCGCCGCTAGTGTGCCCCAGTGTGAGAAGCGAGCTGGCCAAGGCTTCGAGCTCCTGAGCGGTCGAATACTTCGATGCGAGGGCGCAGACAAACTCGAGGAGCGGTTCGGCGAAGTAGCCCCGAGCCGCTTCCCAGAGCATCTCGCGGGCGGTGGGAGTGGTGCAATCCGAGGGGAGCTCCTCGATCGCATCGCAGAGCGCGCGGAGGCGTCGGGCGGGCAGCAGCCCAGCACCTCCGAGCGCCCAGGCCGCGGCGGCGGCCCCGGTGATGAGATCGTCGCCAGTGGGGGTGGACCCGGGGCCCAGGCCGGAGAGCCGTCTCGTGGCCGCGCCGAGCGTCTCTTTGCTGCCTTTGTTGCAAATAGCATCCAGAAAAGCGTCGAGCCGCCGCGCAGTGACTGTCGTCGCCTGGCGCTCAAGAGTGGAGCCATCGGGGGAGGCGAGGCCGAGGAGCGCCATGGCGCGGCGGGGCAGGGGGACGGCGCTCTCCTTCTCGTATTCCATGGGGCGTCCATACTTCGCCGGCGCGCCTATGACGCCGATCCGGAGGGACTGCCCGCGGCCTTCGAGCATGTGAAGGCGGCCGCATCCTCGGGGGAAGCCTACCATGAGCGCTCCTGCCTGGAGGCGGACGGGCGCGCCCGGAGCAAGTCGGGCGACCCCGTCGGGGAGCCGGATGCCCCAGGGCACGAGTGGGCGGCTCGGCCCGAGCAGGGTCAGAAAGCGAGGCGCCAGGTTCTCGTGAGCTATCGCCCCCTGGGGCTCCTTCACCTCTGCCAAGCTGGCGGAGCCAAACGAGGCCAGCACCTGGCCAGACCACCGGAAACCGGCGGCGCCGAGCCTGTCGTCGAAGGCCTCGACTGGCGCGCCCTTCGCGAGGGCGGGGAGCTGGCTCACAGGTGCAATGGCTGCGTTCAAGGACTCTCCCTAGAATGGAACCTCGAGCTCGGCAGCGGCGAGAGCGGCGCGGACCTTCTCGGCCGTGATGGGCATGGAGGAGAGGCGAATGCCGCAGGCGTCCCAGAGCGCGTTGGCGATGGCCGCCGGGGTGGGGATCATGGTGTGCTCGCCGATGCCGCGGGCGCCATAGGGGCCGTCCTTCTGGGCAGTCTCCACATAGTGGAGCTCCAGGCGCTCGGGCAGATCCATGGTGGTGGGGATCTTGTAGTCCACCAGGGTCGCGTTTCTCGGGGCGCCCGTCTTGGGGTCCAGGAGGAGCTCTTCCATGGTGCCAGTGCCAATGCCCTGAACGATACCGCCGTAGGTCTGGCCGCGGATGAGCCCCGGGTGTACCACCCGGCCAACGTCGTAGCAGGATACGACTCTCTCCACTGTGATCTGACCTGTCTCCGGGTCAACGGTAATTTCGACTCCCTGGGCGCCGAAGGTCCACTTGGCGACCGGCTTGGCGCTCTGGCTCGTCTCAGGGTCCAGGAATAGTAGCCCCTCGGGCAGGTACGAGGCCGCCGCCGCCACCGGGCCGCCAATCGCGTGGCCGTCCGGGAACTGGTAGCCGAGCACCATTCGCTCCAGGGGAACGCTGCGGCCCGTGGGCGGGTGCACGACCTCGAGGGTTCCGAGCTGGAGGGACGAAACCGGGACCTTCAGCGCCTTGGCGGCCATGGCGAAGAGCTGGCGCTTGCAATCTTCGGCTGCCCGGAGGATGGCGTTGCCCGTGGCCCAGGTTTGGCGCGAGGCCACTGTTTGCCAGTCGTATGGAGACAGGTCAGTGTCCGGCTCGTTTCTTACCCTGACCAGCTCGATGGGCAGGTTCAAGGCTTCCGCCGCGAACTGGGCCGAGACCGTGCGGAGCCCCTGGCCGTAGTCGATGCCGGATATCAGCACCTCGAGGGTGGCGTCTTCGCAGAACTTAAGCACCACGGAGGAGGCTGCGTCGTTGGGCATGGCCGGAGCTTTCACGGCGCAGGCCATGCCGCGACCGTGATATCTGCGCCTCGGCGTCTCGGCCGAGCCCAGCGCATCCCTCACCTTCCGGATGCAGAGATCGACGCGACCGGCGTGCTCGTCGAGGATCTGTCCAGTGACCGTGGACTTGCCCGGTCCGAGGCAGTTCTTGAGCCGGAAGGCAGCAGGATCCATCCCTATGTCGTGGGCTACGAGATCCATCTGCTGCTCGAGAGCCCAGTGGATCTCTTGCATGCCGAAGCCGCGGTAGGCGCTCCCCACGGGCTTGTTGGTATAGACTCCGATGGAGTCTCCCCAGACGTTGGGGAACTCGTAGGCGCCGCCGCAGGTGTAGCCCGCGGCGCGCACGATGTTGACCCCGTAGCCCCCGTAGGCGCCGCAGTCCCAGAGGTAATGCATCTTCTGGGCCTGCACCTTGCCCCGGCGGTCCACGCCCGTCACAAGGGTGGCGGTGAGGCCTTGGCGCACCACGACGGCGTAGAACTCCTCCTCGCGGGTCACTGCCAGCTTCACCCATCGGCAGCCCGCCCGCATTGCCAGGGCCACGGCGATTGGCTCGATCGTGACCCCCGCCTTGCCTCCGAAGCCCCCTCCCACGGTGGGTGCTATGACCCGGACGTCGCCGTGTGACAGGCCGAAGCAGGCCGAGAGGAGGTGGCGCACCGTGAAGGGGCTCTGGCAGGAGCTGTACACCGTGACCCGGCCTGACTTGTCCATGCGCGCGATGGCTATGTGCGGCTCCATTGGGACGTGCTGGACCTGGGGCACCACGAAGGTGTTCTCTATGACTCGGTGGCACCGGGCGAGAGCCCCGAGATAGTCCCCCTTTCGGATCTTCAAGTGATTGGCGATGTTCGTGCCCGGACTGGGGCCGATCCAAGGCACACACTCGTAGGAGCCGAGGTCCGGATGCACGAGGGGCGCGCCCTCAGCGATCCCTTCCATGACGTCGAAAACCGGAGCAAGGGGCTCGTACTCGGCCTCCACGAGGGCTGCCGCCTCGGCCGCGGCCTCCGGGGTCTCCGCCGCCACCGCCGCCACCGGATCCCCCACGTAGCGCACCCGGTCCGTGGCGAACACGGTCTGGTCCTTCAGGTAGATGCCCACGTGGTAGGGGAAGTCCTTCCCGCAGATCGCGGCTCGCACGCCCGGCACCCGCCTCGCCTTGTCGAGGCGCACCTCTTTGAGGAGGGCGTGGGCGTGGGGGCTCCGGACGACCACCGCGTGAAGGGTGCGCGGGAACTTGAGGTCCCCGGTGTAGCGCGTGGCTCCAGTGACCTTGTCCACTCCGTCCAGGCGCGGAACGTCGTGACCCACGACCCGCGTCGAAGGGCTGGCCGGCGGATTCGAGCGCTTGGGCTTGGCCTTCTTCGTGGCTACTCCGGTGGCTATCTTCGTGGCTGTCTTCTTGGCAGGGCTCATCGGTCACCCCCTCCCGGCGCCGCTCGTCGCCAGCCGGCCTTTCTGCCCGGCAAGGTATCCTCGGGCCTCAGCCCGGCCTCTTTCAGGGCCGCGGCAGTGGCCTTCACCGCGTCGAGGATCTGCCGGTAGCCGGTGCAGCGGCAGAGGTTTCCAGCGAGGGCGACCCGGATCTCCTGCTCGGTGGGATCGGGGTTCTCGAGAAGCAGGCCCAGGCTGCACAGGATCATGCCCGGGGTGCAGTAGCCGCACTGCACCGCGAAGCCTCCCAGGAAGGCAGACTGAAGCGGGTGCAGGCGCTTGCCGTGCCCCAGCCCTTCGATGGTGACGATCTCCGCTCCGTCCGCCTCGACCGCGAGCATCAGGCAGCTGTTGGTGGGCCGGCCGTTCACGAGCACCACGCAGGAGCCGCACTCGCCCTCGCCGCAGCCCTCCTTGGCGCCCGTCAGATCCAGCGTGTCGCGCAAGAAGGCGAGCAGGCTCAGGTTCGCGGGCACCCTGTGGGTCTCCACCTGGCCGTTCACGGTGATCGACAGGTCGTGCAGGCTGGCCTCTCCCCGAGGCGCCGAGGGCGCGGCTCCGAGGAGCGTCGTTTCCTTGTGATGGATGTCGCAGCGCATGAGGGCTCTACCTCCCTTCGATCCGGTCTGGGTCCTGCCAGGGCGTTCCTCCAAGGGCCTTAACCCCGCGAGCCACCAGCACTCCCACCATCTCCCTGCGGTACTTGGCCGTGCCCCGGACGTCCGTGATGGGTCTGCAGGCCGCCTGAGCAGCCTCGGCGGCGCGGGCCGCCGAGCGGTCGGAGAGCCCCACCCGGTTCAGGATCTTCTCTGCCTCGTGCACCCGCAGCGGCGTGGGGGCAACCGAGAGGAGCGTCACCCGGTAGCGGAAGCGCTCGTTTTTGAGCTCGGGCACCTCGGTCACCAGCGCCGCCACGGTGGAGATGTCCACGCCGCGCCGGCGCGCGATGCGGCCGTAGAAGCCTCGCGCTCCGGCCGATCGCGCCGGGACTCGCACCTCCACGACCAGCTCTCCCTTCCGGAGGGCGGTCTTGCGAGGGCCGCGGAAGAACTCCGCGAGGGGGATCTCACGCTCGACTTCCCGCTTTCCGACCACCCTGAGGGTCGCCTCCAGGGCGAGGAGCGCCGCCGCTGTGTCGGCGCAGGGCGAGGCGTTGCAGAGGTTGCCGACGACCGTGGCCCGCTGCCTGAGGGGATAGCTCCCGAGGGACTCGCAGCAGGTGGCGAGAGGGCTGAAATCGGCTCGCACTAGCGGGTGACGGGCAACCTCGGCAACGGTTGCGGCTGCGCCGATGCCCAGGCTTCCGTCGGCGTGAGCGCGGATCTCGCCCAGGGCGGGGATGCGCTTGATGTCCACCAGCCGGGAGGGCCGAGCACTTCCCAACCTGGCCATGGCCAGGAGATCCGTACCGCCCGCCAGGTAGCTTGCGCCCTGCGCGTCGTGCCACAGGGCCACCGCCTCGCCCACCTCGTGGGCCACCCGGTATTCGAAAGGAGGCATGAGCATGTTGTCCTCGCCCTGGCTCGTGTGTCCAGGTGTGGGACGATAGCAAGGGCGAGTAACAGGTGCAAACAGGGATTCTGTCCAGGGGCCGCCCGGCGAGTCCTCGGCCTGGATGGATTCTCCCACCAAGGCCGGGATCTGTGGCGAGGCGGCGCCATCTGGCGCATGCTTGGTGAGCGAGGGGTTCGAAGTGAGCAAGGCTTCATCCAACCACTGCATACGGATTCGAGCGAATCTTCGTCTGTGGCCCGAAGGTCTTGTGTCACAACTCTCCCATGGGCTCATCCTTCCGATCCTGTTAGCGATTGGTTGCCGTCCCGCGGCCTCCGCGCCCGCGCCAGGGCCGCGGGCCAAGGAGGCGGTCCCAAGGCATGGCGGTGCTGCCCGAATCCCGGCCATGGGAGCTAGCGGCGCCCACGGCAGGGGAGGTCCCCTCTCCATTCCCCGCGGCGGGGGCGAGCGATACCTCCTCGGGACCAAGCCGCTCCCGGTGCCCGCGGACGGTTTGTTCGTCCACCTGGAGCTGGCCGCTCTGGGCGAGAGCGCCGATGGCGCGCTCCTTGGCAGGGCCATCTGGAGGGGCCTTCGGGTGGAGAGCGCCGGGAGCGCCCTCCTCGGGAGCTACCTCCGCCGCTGCGGCCTGGATCCACTCCGCAAGGCAAGGGCCGTGAGCCTGGTCCAGCCCATCGAGGGCAGGCCCGGCAGCGATCGGGTGATGGTGCTCTGGGGCCTCCTTGGCGCCCGCCGGCTCGTGGCCTGCCTCGGGGACGCGGTGCGGGCGGACGGAGGGAGCGCTGCGGTGCTCCTCGCGGGAGGAGAGCCCGCCGCTTCCCTGGACAGGGCCGCGAGCGACCTCCACCTCGATGTGCTGGCCCTGGACGGCGAGACCCTGCTCGCGGCCTCTGGACAGTCCTACCGGGCAGCGGTGCGCTCCCTCGCCGGGGTGCAGGGCAAGGCGGACTCCCAGGCCACGCCGCTCGTCTCCGGGCCGCTCTACTCGAGGGCTGTTGCGGCCGCTCCTAGGGGCGCTGCCCTCATCGCCCTCTGGCCCCGGTTCCCTCGCGCCTTGCCTCACCTCTTCATGCCCAGAGAGGTTTCCAGAAGCGTGCAGGACGGGTTCATGCTCGTGAGCTTGACCCCGGAGGGGCTCGCCCTGTCGGTCCAGCTCAGGGTGACGGGTCTGGGCCGCGCCGCGAGGTGGGCCAAGCGGCTCCCGGACAGGACGCGCCGCGTCCTCTCCTTCGCCCCCGCCTCGGAGCGGCCGTTTCTCACGCGGGCCCGGCCCACCTCCATAGGAGACGTCCTGCGTCTGGAGCTCCCGGTGACGAGGGCGGAGCTCCCGGCCTTCGGCCGCGCCGCCGAGCGGTGGCTGCCCTGGTAGGCACCTCCCTACTTGTCTGTGCCGGCACACGGGCATATCGTTGCCCGTGGCAATCTGACCCGGGGTTGGGAACTTGCGAGGTCTGTCGGTCGGTGCTGCTGCCCGACTCTAGAAGGAAGGTTAGGCATTGGAAGCGCTGGTCATCCAGGCTGAAGGCGCCCGCATCCACGGCTGGGAAGGAATTTGCCGAGCCACGGAGCGGGCCAACCTCTGGCTTAGACTTGAAGGGTGGGGTCCCGATTCGCTCGCCCGCCTCCGCGCAGCACGTACGGACGCCGTGATCCTGCTCATCGGGGACTGCTCGAGATTGAGTAGCAATCTACTCGCGCGATTGGAGGCTCTCGCCAGAGATCTCCCGGTGCTGATCATATGTGATGAAGTTGATTCGTTGATCGTCGAGGGGCTCCTTGGGACCGGAGTGCAGGCCATCCTCCCGGGTAGGGCCTTTGATGGCCTCATGCTTGCGCCCCTGGTCCGGAACGCAGTGGAGCGCTTCCGAAGCGCTTCGGCCCTCGGCCTGTCAAGCGAGATCCTCGGTATTCTCGCCGCCCCCACTCCACTCGATGGGCGGCTGGACGCGATTGCCAGTGCTTTTGTGCGGCATCATGCATGCTCCGCTGCGGGTATTCGCCTCATGGATCAGAAGGGAAAGTTCCCGATGGCAGCCAGCGTCGGGTTCGAGGAGAGCTTTGCGGCGCTCGTCCTGGATCCAGGCCTGGCTGGGGATGGCGAGGTCTGCTCCGCCATCGCGCTCGGACGTCATCCTGGTGGGCTATTTGCTCTTGGAGGCTTTCACGCCTCGGGTGACCCCGACCGCGCTCAGTCCCTCCGGATCTTGTCCTGCGTGGGGTGCGGCGGCTCTGCCGGGTACCCCTGCTCGCCCGCCCGCGATGGCTTCGTGTGTGTGATCCCCATTCGCCAAGGCGTTAAGGTGAGTGGCATTCTTCAGCTCCGGCTCGACTCACTAACAGGCATCGGACCGCCCCTCCAGCGCGTCATCCAGTCCATAGGCGTGCAGCTCGGCGCTGTGATCGAGAGCTCACGCGTCATTGCAGTACGCGACTTGCGGGAGCAAAGATACCGGGCGCTGGTGAACGCCATCAGCTCGGCTGTGCTCTCTCTCGACATCGTGGGGGGCATGACGGAGCCCCAGCCCGAGTGGACCGTTCTCACAGGGCAAACCTTCGAGCCGACGAGGGCAAGGGCGTGGCTCGAGCTGGTCCACCCTGATGACCGATCCCAGGTCGAGCAGCTCCTAGAGCCGGGCCACTCGGCGGAGAATCTCCGAGAGACGGAGGCGCGAATCGCCTGTGCCCCGAGCGGTGAGCACAGGGCGTACCTGCTTCGCGCGGTGCCACGCCTCGGTGGTGATGGTGAACAGGTGGAGTGGGTCGTCTCATTAGCTGACGTTCATTCCGAGAGGGAATACGAGCGGACGAAGAAGGCGCTCGAGTCGCAGCTCATTCAGGCCCAACGCTTGGAGGCTGTAGGCCGCCTGGCCGGTGGGGTGGCCCATGACTTCAACAATCTCCTGACCATCATCCAGGGAAACATCTACCTCCTGCGAGCGGAGCCCCGAGGAGATGGGTCCTGGGCAGAGGAGCTTCGAGAGATCTCATCCGCCACCTTCCGGGCAAGTGAGCTGACGCGGCAGCTGCTCGCATTTGGCAGGCGTCAGATGGTGCAGCCCGAACGCCTGGATCTGAGCACAGTGGTCACTGGGCTCGAGAAGATGCTGCGAAGGGTGCTTGGCGAAGACATCGATCTAACCGTGGAGACTTGCGAAGGTCTTGCTCCCGTGTTGGCGGATCCAGGCCAGATGGAGCAGCTCCTGATGAACCTGGCTCTCAACGCCAGGGATTCCATGCCCGATGGTGGAAGGATGACCATTCGGACATCCAACGCGGCGCCGGATAGCTCCTGGTCCGACTACGCGATCGTGGGCTCCTCTGGGCATCAAGTGCTCCTGTCGGTGTCCGACAGCGGTATGGGGATGGACAAGGACACCAGGTCGAGGATCTTCGAGCCATATTTCCAGGCGGGTTCGAAGAGCACACAGCGTCGTCTCGGTCTGTCGGCCGTGTACGGCATCGTGAAGCAGCACGGAGGGCATGTTTGGGTGCGGAGCGAGGAGGGGGTGGGGACGACCTTCGATGTTTTCCTGCCTGCGTCCGCGAAGAACCTGACTGAAGGGGATGACGTGCCATCCGGGACGCATGGTGCCGTGGAGTCGGTAAAGAGGCAGACGGTTCTGGTTGTTGAGGACGAGGCCCCAGTTCGGAAGCTCGTGGCGAGGATTCTGAAGCACTACGGGTATCTGGTGCTGGTGGCCTCGGGTGTGAGCGAGGCCATGGCGATAGCTGGAGACTCGAGTCTGGAGATCGACCTGGTGATCTCCGACGTGGTTATGCCGGAGATGTACGGCCCAGAGGTACTGGCTGCCCTCAGGCGGCAGAGGCCCGAGGTCCCGGTCCTCTACATGTCTGGTTACGCCGACAGCCTCGTGCTTTCGGAGTGCATGTTGGGCAAGGGCTCGGCATTCATCGAGAAGCCCTTCACCCCCGAGGAGCTGGTGGAGTGCGTCAGGCGGGTCATAGAGGAGTCATCTGCCGAGGGTTGCAAGGGACAGTAGGTCTCCTCCTGCGTCGACCTGCTGCTTGCTGCCAGGTCCCTTGTCCTAGCCGATGAGCTTGAGAAGCGAGACATCCACGACAACCTCGTCATCGAGCGGGTCTAGGGCCGTGGATCTTCTGTCGGGAGCATTTCCCATGTAACGCGATGACTCTGTTTCGCCAAGGCTTCGGTTTGGTCCGAGACCCTCAATGACAAGCGTATCCGGCTGCTTTCGCGGCCCGTTCGCCGAGCTCTCGATCCTGGATGGCCGCTTGTACTCCGAGGTGTCGACGAACCTCTCGTAGGCTTCTTCGTCCAGCACAATCGAGCCGGTCGCGGAGCGAGCAACAGAGGAGATCCCTGGGTGAGCAGCCTCCAGCTCGCGGAGGGCCGTTGGTTGTCGTGGAGGACGGCGTCTTGGCTCTTGCGCCTTGCGCGCCTTGGGTTGTGGCAGGTCAGCAGGAGCCTTCCTCATACAGGCCATCTCCGGGGTCTTGGGTCTCGCGAGATGGGGCGGATCCTGTTCGCCAAGCAGGATGCAGCCCTGCGTATTGCGGTTTACCACTTCAATCCCAGGGTACTCCTCGCGTAGCCGTCTAAGATGACCGTCTGCCGGTTTGGATGATGGGCGTCGACCGGGCGCGATTGGCTCAGCTCCCAGCAGGCTCCGCAGGCAGTCGAGGATCTCCTCGGGTTCGAAGGGTTTGGAGATGAACGCCTGCACCCTGGCCCTGTTGATTGCGAGCTTTGCGACCTGCAGGTCACCGTACCCGGTTGCCAGGATCCGGGGGAGGTTCGGGTCTGACCCTGCGAGCCTCTCGAGGAACGAGATCCCATTCTCACCGGGTAGCATCTGGTCGCACAGAACGGCGTCCACCTTGATCTCGGCGAGGATCTCCTCAGCCACGGGCACCGAGCCAGCGGTCACGACCTGGTATCCTTCGCGCTCCAGGATTCGCCTGAGTACCCTCTGGATGGGCTGTTCGTCGTCGATCACGAGGATGGTCCGCTTGCTCATTGCTTCCTCCCCAGTGAAGCGGCGCCGGGATACTGAAGCCTTGCCTTTGATGATGGCATCCCAGCCGGGACCGCTTTGTTGCCATGGGCCTTTCGCCATTGAAGATCAGCCTCGTCTAGCCGGTCCAGGAGCTCGTACATGGAGGATGGCCTGTCGTCAGGGGCCTTGCTCAGGCAGTCCGCCACCAGGCGCTCCAGGAGGCTCGAGGGCTTCACTTCGGACGTCACCTCGGACAGGAGAGGGACAGGAGCCATGAGCTGCTGTTCCATGACCTCCTGGTCGTCAGCCAGGCGGAAGGGCACCTGGCCCACGATCATCTCGAAGATCAGGGTCGCGAGGGAGTACACGTCGGCGCGCTCGTCCAGCGCGAACCCGAGCACCGCCTCTGGCGACATGTACCAGGAGGTGCCGAACCGGATCGCCTGACGGAAGCCGAGGTTCGACTCGCGGATGGGTTGTGCGGCTCCCAGGTCGATGAGCTTCACCCAGGGCCGCCGCTCCAGCGGCCGGCCCACCAGCGGCCCCGATACGATCATCAGGTTGTCGGGTTTCACGTCGGCGCACACGATAGACTTGACGTGGAATGCTGCGAGTCCTCGGGCCGTCTCCCTGGCGATGTGCAGGGCTGCGGGCACCTGGAGGGGTCCTTCTTGATCCAGGATCACATCCAGGCTCTTTCCATCGAGGAGATCCATGGCGAGGAAGGCAACGCCGCCATCTGAGAGCCCAAAGTCGTGCACGGTCACCACGTTCGGATGATCGACCGCGGCGAGGCAGCGGGCCTCCACCAGGAGCCTGCGCTGGAGGCGGCGATAAGGGACAGGGGCATCTGCCCGAGCCGTTTTGATTGCCGCGCTGCGTTGTAGGAAAACATGCTCACCGAGGAAGACGTTCCCCATGCCGCCAGTTTGCAGGAGGGAGGTGACCCGGTAACTCCCAAGCTGGCTTTCCAGCAGCTCCTCGGGCCTGGCGCGTGCTGTCCTCGAACTCACCACGGTCTCCTCCTGCTGCGGGCTCGAACCGTGGCCATTCAAGCATCGTGCCAGGCCCTCCAAAGTTTTGAGCGCCTCGGATCCCGCCGGACCACTGGGCAGAATCGAGTCAGTTGGACCGCCCTAAGTTGAGGGTAAGGGCTTCGACGGCCCCTGCAGGCAGGCCGCCCGGACAGAATTGACCAGGCTGCCGATGCTTGGCGAGCAGCACTGTCCAACCGCATCTGCTCACCCATGGGCGGGGCGTGGCCAGATCGAAGGATCCTCTGGTGCCATGAACTCGCTCGATCAGCGCCCCGTTCTTTGCCTGCTCGCTGTCAGAATTCGTGTTTTCTGCTTTTGCGCGATCGATAAGGGTTGATGGCTCCACCTGACCCCATGTAAGGTTCTCCTCACCGGGAAATGCACTGCGTATTGCCTGGTCGCATGTTGCCGGGCTTTCTTGGCATGTTTGGAGTTTCGTCGTGCAGAATATCGATGACCTATCCAGCTCCGTGGACAGGCAGCGCCTGGCTGCCGAGCGGTGGCAGGAGACCTTCGACGCCATCTCTGATGCGGTCTTGGTT
>JAVEWA010000084.1:0-15583 GCA_034004785.1 Polyangia bacterium | reverse complement strand
TAGTCAGAATCATGCCGGCGCCAGCGGAGCCGTAGGTGTTCGTCATCTTTTAGTTTCGGGCCCGGCCCAGGCCTTGCAATGGGATCGTGGGAATCCAGCGGGAGAGGAGGTCGATCATGTCGAAGGAGAGATCAGTGCTCGCTCGAATCGGTGCGCCAGGTCGGGTCCTCGGTCCGATCTTGCGCCTCGGGGCCCTCGGGCTGGCGGCGGCGGCGGCCCTTGCCACCTCCGGTGGAGAGGCCAACGACGAGGAGGACGTACCCGGCGGCAACGTCACCGGAGGCGAGACCCAGGTTGGGGACGACCAGGTGGACTTCACCGAGGTGCCCGAGCCCACCACAGTGGTGGTCGGAGGCGCCGAGTTCATGCTCACCGGCGATGGCCGGCACGTCATCACCCTTCGCACCGAGTGGTATGGCGGCGGCGGCGTCCAGACGGAGCTGCGGTCGAGAAGGCTACTGGCCATAGACACCCAATCAGGACAGGTGGTGGGAGAGCTGGACGTGTCCGAGGCGGGTCAGCTCGGCCTGGTGCTGCTCGCCGATGCGCAGCGGTTCGTGCTGGTCCGCCGCGACGCCGAGGGCTGGATCACCGGGCTCGACACGGTGCGCCTGCCCGGCATGATCGTGGAGGCCGCCTATGCCCCTCGGACCCATGGCAACCAGGTGCGCCTCTCGCCCTCCGGGCGCTACGCCGCCATCTGGAGCGGCTACCAGTCCGGCTGGCCCATCTGGAACCTGCATTTGACCGTGAAGGATCTGGTGGTGGGCATCGAGGACCGGCAGACCGGGGCCCAGCCGAGGCAGTTCACGACGTCCTACGGCGTGGCGGACGTCATCGCCGCTCCGGACGGCAGCGCCATGTACGTGGCCCTCTCCACGAGGGACTACAACCAGGAGCCCGCGGACTACTCCCTCGAGATAATCAGGGTGTCCCTCGGGCCCAACCTGCCCTCGAGCTCGCTCCTGGTGCCCCTTGCGGGGCATGCCTCATCCGCCGAGATCAAGGGCGGCTCGTCGCTCAGGCTATCCCCGGACCAAGAGACGCTGACCTTCGACGGCTGCTCCTTCGTGACCGGCACCTGTCTGGCGAGATGGTACGTCGTGGATGTTGCTGATCTCAGCCTGCGCGGGGACCTGCGAGCCGCAGGGGCCTCGGCCTTCACTCCGGATGGCGACCGGGCCATCGGCTGGGACGGGCAGAGCAGCCAGGAGGGGAAGATCTGGGTGACGAGCTGCGTGTACGACGATGAGCCCTCCAGCCTGACGGATCACTGGCTCCTCGACGTGGACCTCGACACCCTCGAGGCCACGGTAATGGATCTGCCGATGCTTGCGCCCTACTACTTCGTCACCCGGGACGGCTCCTTTGTCGTGGCATCGGTCGAGAACTGCGGCGAGGAGGAGCTCTGGGCCGTGGATATGACCTCTGGAGAGCCCAGCCTCATCCGTTACGCTGGTCACGGGCTCCACCAGTTCACCGTGATGGAGGACCACCGGACCATCTACTCGGTGGACAGGGGCGTGCTGGAGCGCATCGATCTCGAGGCCAAGGAGTCCATGCCAGCGGCATACTCCGGCTGGGCCTCCCGCATCAACCGCCTGCCGGCCTCCTCCCGCCTGGTGCTCGGCGATCCAGACCTCCTGGTCTTCACCCTCTGGGACGCCGAGTCCGAGGAGCAGATCTGGCGGCTGGACCTCGGCGCGGGCGCTCTCGGTCCGCCTCCTCCCGCTGCCTCGAGCGACCTCGGCGCCGCTCCCCTGCCGAGGGCCGCCTCCAGGGTGGAGGGGTTCTGGCGAAGCGGCGGAGCGGCCCTGGGCGGGCGCGCGCTCCGCTCCGCCCCCCGTGAGCTGCGTCCCCGCCTGGCGGGCGGCGCCCTAGGTGAGGAGCTCACTCTTTAGCCCTTCCCTCCTGCCCTTGGCCGAGGCTGCTCCAGCCAGCCAGTCACTCCTCCCAGGACAGATCGTGGATCTTGGCCCAGGGGACCAGGGTCGCATGTGAGCTTGGCGGCGCCTCAATGCCACCGAAGACCAGGCGCCTCACGACTGGCCGCTTCTCGCCTCTACGGGCGACTAGGGCGGCGAGGCGGTCCAGCGCGTCGGTGAAGTCCTTGGCCACGGTTGCGCCAGACTTCATCTCCACGAGCAGCAAGCGCGCTGACAAATCGAGGACTAGATCTACCTCCAGGCGCTGCTGGTCGCGATAATGCGCGAGCCTCGGCTCGAACCCGCGATGCCAGGATCGCTTGTACAGCTCGGAGACCACCCAGCTCTCGAACACGGCGCCCCTCGCGTGGTGCAGGCGAAGCTCCTCCGGCGAGCGGATGCCGAGCAGGTTGCAGGCAAGGCCAGAGTCCAGGAAGTGGAGCTTGGGCGTCTTGAGCAGGCGCTTGGAAGGGGAGCTGTGCCAGGGAGGCAACCTGACGACGAGGTATCCGGCCTCGAGCACCGACAGCCAGGCTTTGGCCGTGTTGTGGGTGATTCCGGAGTCCGCACCGAGGGCTGACAGGTTGAGGAGCTGCCCGGTTCGGCTGGCGCAGAGCTGGAGGAAGGTCGTGAAGGAAGCCAGATCACCGATCTGCTTCAGTTGGCGGACGTCTCGCTGCACATAGGTGGTGAGGTAATCCGCCAGGAAGCGAGCAGCCGGGATCCCCTTGTGGTGGATGCGCGGATATGCGCCTGTCCACAGCACCTCGAAGAGGCTCGTCGGCGGAGCCCGGAACCTCTGCAGCTCGTCATAGGAGGGTGGCATGAGCTGCAGCATGGCGGTGCGGCCGGCAAGGGACTGCGTCACCGACTCCGTGAGGCCGAGGTGCCGCGAGCCCGTGACCACGAACCTGCCGGGACGGCTGTCCCGGTCCACCTCCTCATGGAGGTAGGAGAAGAGCTCTGGGACATTGTGGGCCTCGTCCAGGATCGCTCCGTCGGACAGGGCAGCGAGGAATCCACGGGGGTCGCGTCTTGCCGAGGCCTGCACGTCCAGGGGCTCGAGGGATACGTAGGCCTTGTCCGGAAAGGTCTGGCGGCAAAGCGTCGTCTTGCCCGACTGCCTGGGCCCGGTGATCGTCACCACTGGGTAGTAGCCGGCGACCTCCTTCATGGTCTGAGAGAGGTTCCGTGGGATTGTGGGGTCATCTTGCATTATGAGATCATTCCGTCATTGTGAGAAATTGTCAATCGCACTTACAACTTCTCATGCAGGGCAAATGTGTATGTTTATACGATGTCTTACCTTAGACCGAGTTCCCGCCATTGCCTGCTTTACACCGACCCTTCGGCGAGGGTACATCTAGCTTGGAGATGGAGGTGCCCCGTGCCAGTCGAGCCCCATGGTCTGCCGCGCCTGTTCCCCGGAACGCCTTTAGGCATCCTCGGACCATCAGCGCTAGTCGCGCTCATGAGCCTCGCCGCCTGCGGCGGCAAGGACGCCGAAGGGCCCCTGAGCGCCGAGCTGGGCGGCCTGACGGTGCGGGTGACGCCCCGCCCGGCGCGCCTCGAGATCCTCGCGCCCGACGGGACGCCGCTCTTCGACGGCCTGCCAGGCGGGAGCCTTTCCGAGGGGGACGCCCCCCATGTGGCCGCTGCCATGCGGCGGGCCGTCGGGCGCTACCAGTTCCAGGTGGGGGCCTTCCTGGTGGACGAGCCAGAGGCCGAGCCATGGACCGGCGTTGCGAGGTTCGGCCGGATCAGGCTGGAGGAGGAGGGTGGCAGGGCAATCCGGTTCGAGCTGAGGGGCGGGGGCGGGCAGCTCCTCGGACAGGGCGCGGTGGAGGAGCTCGGGCAGGGGGAGCTGGCCATCACCTTCGAAGCAGAAGATCCGGGCAGCGGCAACAGCGCGGGCGGCGGCGGGCCCAACAGGATGTCCGTGGCCTTTGGCTGCGCGCCCGGGGAGCACTTCCTGGGCCTCGGGGGCCAGAGCTTCGACGTGGACCACCGGGGCCACACCGTGCCCATCTGGGTGCAGGAGGACGGCATCTCCAAGGACGACACGGGAGGAGACCCGCCGATCTGGCCCCTCATGGGGAACCGCTACACCACCCACTCTCCCATGCCCATCTTCCTCTCCAGCCGGGGCTACGCCCTCATGCTGGACACCAGCTACAGATCCATCTTCGCCCTCTGCTCCGAGGCCGAGGAGGTCGGCCGCGTGGAGGCCTGGGAGGGCAGGGCGCGCTTCCTCTTCTTCTACGGCCCCTCCCCCAGGGAGGCCATCGGACGGCTCACCGGCCACCTCGGACGGCCCGAGCTGCCGCCCGCCTTCGCCTTCGCCCCCTGGCTGGACGCCATCTTCGGCGAGGACAACGTGAGGCGGGTGGCCGAGCGGCTCAGGGCGGAGGGGGTGCCCGTCTCGGCCATCTGGTCCGAGGACTGGCGGGGCGGCGAGGACGACGGGACCGGCTACACCCTCGACGAGGACTGGCGCCTCGACCGGGCCGTGTATCCCAACTTCGAGCTCCTGGTGGAGGACCTCCACTCGCTCGGTATCAAGCTCTTGACCTACAACAACACCTTCCTGGAGGTGGGCGTGGATGTCTGGGCCGAGGCAGAGGCCGGGGGCTACACTATCAAGCGGGCAAACGGCGATCCCTACCTCTTCACGAGCGCCAAGTTCAGGGACTCCTCCCTCGCAGACCTCACGAACCCCGCGGCCTACGAGTGGGTGAAGGACGTGTATCGCGAGGGGCTCGAGCAGGGCTCGGACGGCTGGATGGCGGACTTCGCCGAGTGGATGCCTCACGACGCCCTCCTCCACTCGGGGGTGGACGCCGAGGGCTACCACAACCTCTACCCCGTGGACTTCCAGCGGCTGCACAGGGAGCTCTTCGACGAGCAGCTCGCCGAGGACGGCCTGGAGCGGCTCTACTTCGTTCGCTCGGCCTACCTCGGCTCGCAGCCCCTGGTGAGCGTGTTCTGGGCCGGGGATCAGCAGACCGACTTCTCCCTGGGCGACGGCCTGCCCTCGGTGATCCCCATGGGCCTCGGCCTGGGGATCACGGGCTTCCCCTACTTCGGCCACGACATCGCGGGCTACATGAGCCAGATGACCCGGCCAACCACCAAGGAGCTCTGGTTCCGGTGGGCGAGCTTCGGCGCCCTCTCGCCCGTGATGCGCACCCACCACGGCAAGAGCGCCCGTGAGAACTGGAGCTGGGAGTCGGACGCCGAGACCATCGCCCACCTGCGGCGCTGGGCCAGCCTGCACTTGAGGCTATTCCCCTACCTCTATGCTCTGGCGAAGGAGGCCTCGGAGACTGGCATGCCCATGATGCGGACCCTTGCCCTGCAGTATCCCGACTGGGAGCCGGGCTGGACCCTCACGGACCAGTACCTGCTCGGGGACCGGATCCTGGTGGCGCCGGTGGTGGCCGAGGGCGCTACCTCCAGGGTGGTGGAGCTTCCCGAGGGGGTGTTCTTCCCCCTGGAGGGAGGCGCCGCGGTGGAGATCCCGGCGGGCGGAGGCAGCGTGACCGTGCAGGCTCCCGTCACCGAGTGCCCCGCCTTCGTGCCCCAAGGGGCGGTGCTGGTGCTCCTGCCCGAGGAGGTGAACACCTTGGTTGCGGACACCACCAACGACTCGACTGGCATCGTGAGCCACCTGGACGTGGGGGACGATCGGGAGCTCTGGCTCTTCCCGCGGGGATCGAGCGCCTGGGTCGAGGCAGACGGCCTCTCCTACGACTGGCAGGCCGACGAGCTGCTCGGGCCCGTGACCTCGGTGACTCTCGACGGCAGCGCCCTGGAGCTCGTGGGCGGCGCCGTGACCTTCCTCGGAAACGGCACCCTCACGGTGAACGGCGAGGCAACCCTCGAGGTGAGCGGCGGCTCGCCCGATCGCAGGATCCTGGTGCGGTTCCTCTGGAGCCCATAGGAGAGCTGCCCATCAATCTGGTTGGCTAGGGGGGAGAGGAGGGGCAGCCTCGATTCCGAGGACGCGGCAGGGCACCTGGGGCGCGAAAAAGTAGTGCAGCGCGCGGAAGCGGAGGCCCTGCACCACGGCGCCCTCCTCGGGGGAGCGCCCGCGGGCGTCCTCGTGGGCCTCGGCCGGGTGCTGGTACTCGGCAAGTGGGACCAGATCCTCTCCGCCCGGGGCCTGGCGCCGGGCCTGGATCTCGGAGTGCAGGTCACCCAAGATCGCGACGACCGGGATCAGCCACAGGAGGGACATGGTGCTCGTTACCTCTGCGGGCGCGTGCTTGCCAAAGCCGTGCCACAGGACGAGCAGCGCCGAGAGCAGGGCGACGCTGAGGAGCTGCGCCCAGAGCCAGGCCCTGCGCTGGGGAGCAGGCCTCAGGCGAGCGCGGAAGCGCCACCAGTAGAGCCAGGACCCGAGGGGCACGAACACCAGGACCGCACCGAGCCCGAGGAGGAGCTGGGTCGTCGTGCCGGGCGCGGTAAGCTCCACCAGGTGCCTGAGCCAGGGGTGGTCCACGAAGGAGAGCAGGGTGGGGGGCAGGACCAAGAGGGGCATGCCCATCTCCAGGGGCCAGACGCCAGCGGTTGGCAGAAAGAGGGGCAGGCCGTCGGGAGTGGGCCTCGGGCTCCTCGGGAAGATGAAGGCGATGCTGCCCACCAGGATGAACAGGAGCACCGATCCGAAGACCAGGGCCCCGACGTTCATTTCCTCGATGATCCTGGGCAGGCGCTCGTAGAGCCCGAGTGGGAGGGAGCTGAAGAGGTCCACGAGCAGGAGCACCGCGAAGCCGTTGCCCACGCCGCGCCTCGTGATGACCAGTGCGACGAGGCCGAGCAGCAGGGTGCCGGCGGCGGCGGTGAGGGCGTACTGCAGCCGGAAGAAGAGCCCTGGCTGGGAGATCAGGCTGAGGTTCAGCGTGAAGAGATCGTAGCGGTTCCCGAGGCCCTCGATCCAGACCGCGATGAAGTAGCCCTGGATTATGGCGAGCAAGAAGCCAAGGGTGAAGGAGCGGACCAGCAGGGTGTGGCGGAACGCTGGATCCCCGTGCCTCCTCCGGTTCCATGGGGGCACTACCAGGGCCCCGAGCTCCACCAGCACGAAGGCGCTGACCAGGGGCAGGATGCCCAGGGCGAAGGGGCCGAGCTGCATGCTCATTCGGAGCCAGTTGGCCCCGAGCGCCATGTTGGCAGCCTCGAGGTCCACGAAGGGGGAGGGGAGGAGGCCCGAGAGAGCGGCGAGAGCGATGCCGAGGCCGGTCACCCAGAGGCGCCGCCTTAGCGGGGCCGGCCAGGGGCTGGAGCGCGTCTCGGGCGAGGGCTCTCCGGCCACGAGCTCCGAGCCGCAGTCGGCACAGCGCTCCACCGAGCCCTGGTACTCGGCCGCTCTTCCGGTGCGCTTTCTGGCCGGACAGTCTTTGGAAGGACAGTAGCGGGTCATGGATGCTCCAAGCGCAAAGAAGCGAGATGGTATCGGATCCCCAGGAAAGCTCCTTCAGATCCGACCGGTGAACCGATACCAGGCCACCGCGTCCTCCACCGCCTCCCGGGCGGGTCGGGCCGAGTAGCCAAGCTCCCTTTCGGCCCGGGCAGAGGAGTAGTAGAGGGGCGCGCAGGCGGCCATGGCGAGGCCTTCCGAGAAGGGGACGGGCAGGCCGAGCCGATCCCGCAGGCCATCCGACAGGCGGCCCGCCGCCAACAGGCCGAGCGCCGGCAGGGTGAAAAAAGGCCCGGGCCGGCCGAGCGCCTGGTTGATCCACCCGAACAGCTTTGCGTAGGGGACTGCCTCGCCTCCGAGGATGTAGCGCCGGCCAGGGAGGCCCCCCTCGAGAGCGAGGCGGTGCCCTCTGGCCACGTCGTCCACGTGGGCCACGGTGGTGCCACCCGGCAGGGCGAAGAGGAGCCTGCCTCGCGCCGCCTCCAGGATGTACGAGCCCGCGCTGCCAAAGACGTCCCCGGGGCCGAACATGGTGCCAGGGTTCACGCTCAGGGTCTCGAAGCCAGGCGCCCCAGCCGCCAGCACCGCCTCCTCGGCGGCCCGCTTGGAGTCCATGTACCCGAGGCGGTAGGGACCCCAGTCGAAGGGGGTGTCTTCGTCCCCGAAGGAGCCGGGGGGCCGGGGGATGCCGAGGGTGTTCACCGTGGCGGTGTAGAGGAAGCGCCGCACCCCGGCCCGCCTCGCGGCGGCGAGCAGGAGCCTGGTGCCCTCCACGTTGATCCTGAGCTGGGCCTCGTAGTGCTTGGGCTGGAAGGTGACCCAGGCCGCCAGGTGGCACACCGCGTCCACTCCCGCCGAGAGGCCATCGAGGGCCTCCCGGTCCAGGAGGTCCGCTGGGAAGTGCTCGCATTCGATTCCGTCGAGGGCGGTGAGCGGATCGCCCGGGCGGTAGGAGGCGCGGACCTCGTAACCGCTGGAGGTCAGCTCCCGAAGGAGCCTGCCTCCCAGGTGTCCCGTGGCGCCGGTCAGAAGAACCTTGCCGAGTGCCAGAGCGCTCATGGCATCGCGCTACTTCGTCCGGCGCCTCCGGCGCAAGGAGAGTGCCAGCAGGCCGAGCAGGATGAAGGTCCAAGGCGCTGTGGCCCCATCGCGGTCGTCAGCGCGGCAGCTGCAGCCGCCCACCACCCCTGGGCCCGGGTGCTCGTCGCCGGCGTCTGCATTGTCGCCGGCGTCCTCATCGTTGCTGGCGTCCTCTTCCTGTGCTGCATCCGAGCCCGAGTCGGCCCCGCCATCTGGCGGCCCGGCGTCCACGCTGCAGGGGTCGTCGCAGGCGCCCCACTGGCAGGCCTGGTCGCAGCTCCGGGTTCCGCAGAGGCCGCAGGCCTCTTGGTTGTCTGGCTCGCAGACCCCGGGATCCACGCAGGACCAGTCACCCCAGGCGCAGCTCGAATCACAGACGCGGGTCTCGGTGCCGCAGAAGCCGCAGCTCCGTTGCTCGTCGTCCCCTGGCGTGCAGTCGCACACCACCGGCGTCCCGCTGTAGAAGCGCAGCCCCTCGATGGTGTAGTTGCCAGCCGAGATGGTCTGGTAGCTCCACCCGGGGTCGTTGATCTGGTAGTCGCCTCCGTTGTTTCCGATTATCACCACGAAGTGCATCGAGGTGGAGGTGTTGCTCACATGGGCGATCACCGGGTGCCCCGCCCCGAGGGCGGTGTCGATGCTGCCGCTGGTCCCGTCGTAGGAGACGCCCGCTGGCATGCAGGAGTTGATCCAGTAAAGGAGGCAGCCGCTCATGTAGCCCCCGTTCGAGGTGAGGCAGGCGTTGAGCTCGCCCGGGTCCATGGTGCCGCCATAGTACTCGTAGAGCATGGCCGAGGAGGTGACGGCGCATCCCGCCGAGCACATGGTCTCCGAGCAGGTGCCGAGCTGATCCCCAGACCATGGGGAGTTGCACTGCTTGTAGGAGGGGACGCTGAGGAGCACCGCGCCCGCCCGAGGGGCTGCCCCCGCGAGAGTCAGCAGGGAGGCGAGCAACCCCCCTGCGACGCGGTATCTCGACCTGGGAAGCACGGGCTCAGTCTATCACATCCAGCCAGTCAGGGGGTTGGCTCGTCAACCTGAATGTGGGGGGGAAGGAGCAGGGGTCCTTTGGCGCTCCCTTAGGCTCCATGGGCGGCGCCGAGGACAGGCTCTAGTGGCGCGGCTCCAGAGTCCGGCTCAAGATATAGGCGCTGGCGAGGCCAATGGGTATGCCGAGGCCCAGGCTCAAGCCTATGGTTAGCTCGACGGTCCGGCCAAGGCAGGCAAGGACCGCGCCAGAAGGCCGCTCGAAAGGAGGGTCATGCCCGAGAAGCCGAGCAGAGAGTTTGTAGGCGCCAGCATTCCGGGCGGCTGCCCTAGGTGGTCCGTGGCCTCGCCTTGGCTTGGCAGGAACAGGGAGAGGGCCACGAGCGCCACGCCTAGCCCGATGGCGGTGAGAAAGAAGACGAGCATCGGCCACTTGGTACCTGCGGCGCGGCCCTCTGTCAAACGAGGCGTGTCTCCCGACAGGATCGTCCACCAACGGGGAGATCAACTCTCTTGCGGCGCCTCTGGTCTCCCGGGTGGCTCCTGGGCCTCGATCCGGCCGGGAAAACCCTTTCGCCGAGCTCTGGGCTCCTTGACAGGAGAGGGCCCCGAGGTGTACTCAAGCTCGGCCCGGACATAGAGGATGGATCTAACGATTCTCAATAGTTTTGCCGTGCTGATGACCTATGTGGAGGTTCGCACTGGCATCGTGCTCTTCGCAGGCTTGGTCCTGGCCATAGCCCTGCACGAGTTCGGTCACGCCGCCGCGGCGGTCTGGCTGGGGGATCCCACCCCGCGCAACCCGGGGCGCTCCCTGTCGAGCCTGGACGCCCTCGGCGAGCTCATGGGGGTGGGCCGGGGCCGCACGAACCGCTACACCGTGAACCCCCTTGCCCACGCCGATCCAATCGGCACCGTGGCCCTGCCCCTCATGGCGACCTTCGTGCTGCCAGGGGCCATGCTCTTCGGCTGGGGGCGCCCGGTGCCCTTCAACCCCAACGCCCCGCGCCGCCGCGTGTCGCTCAAGCAGATGATCATCATGGTGTCCCTCGCCGGGCCCATGTCCAACGTCATCCAGGCGATGGTTTGGTCGGGCCTGCTCGTGGCGGCGGTGGCTCTCGGCGCGGGCCGGAGCGACAGCGAGATCTTGCGGTCTCTCGTGACCGGCGCCCTCCCTGGCCTGGAGCTGGGCTGGCTGCAGCTCCTGGTGGGGCTCAACTTCCTGCTGGCGGTCTTCAACCTCCTGCCCGTGCCGCCCCTCGATGGGGGCCACATACTGGTGAGCGTGATCGGTCGGCAGCACCCGGACTGGGCCCGCTGGCTCGAGCAGTACGGGCTCTTCTTGTTCCTGCTCCTTCTCCCGGTGCTCCCCCTGCTGTTCGCGCCGGTGCAGGAGCTCAGCCTGGGCTGGACGCGGCTCCTGGTGGGCGCGGCGGGGGGATAGGCAGAGGCCATGAGCTCACGAGAAGGCGGATCCCTGCAGCTCGAGCTGCCCTACGAGGTCAAGCTGGAGGTCTTCGAGGGGCCCCTCGATCTCCTTCTGCACCTGGTCCGCAAGCACGAGCTGGACATCTTCCAGATCCCCGTGGCCTTCATCCTGTCCAAGTACCTGGAGGTCTTGGACCTCATGAAGAGCCTGAACCTGGACGTGGCAGGGGAGTTCCTCTACTACGCGGCCCTCCTCGCCCACATCAAGAGCAAGCAGATGCTGCCTCCCGACGAGGAGGGCCTCGAGGGAGACGAGGAGGAAGGCGGGGATCCCGCCAGGCTGCTGGCAGAGCGGCTGCTGGAGTACCAGGCCTTCAGGGAGGCGGCCGAGGACCTCGGGAGCCTGCCCCAGGTGGGCCGCACGGTGTGGCTCCGAGGCGCCGGGGAGAGGTCCGAGGAGTCCGACGAGGCCAGCATGGCGCCCTTTGCCGAGGTGAGCCTCTTCAAGCTGGTGGACGCAATGGCCAAGGTGCTGGCCCGGGCCCGGCCCGAGGCCACCCACGACGTGTTGATAGACAGGCTCTCCGTGGCGGACCGGATCAACGAGCTACTCGATCGGCTGCAGGTCTCTTCGCGCATGACCTTCTCCTCGACCTTCGAGGGGCTCGAGCTCGGGCCGGGGTTTCGCATCCGCGTGGTGACCACTTTCCTCGCGGTGCTGGAGATGGCCAGGCAGCGGCTCATCAGGATCCACCAGCCCGAGGGCGATGGTGAGATCTACATCGAGCGCAGCCTCCAGACCCTCGTGATCCCAGACGAGGCGTTCGAAGAGGACCAAGTCCGCGACTAGGCAGGAAGGGCATGAAGCAAAAGAAGGCGCAGAGACCTCCCAAGGCTGTCCCATCAGGGAGGCGCGGCAAGAAGAAAGAGGAAGCGGCGCCCCAAGGCGCAGAGCTGGAGGGCGGTGAGGAGTCTCAAGCGGAGGAGCCGACCGAGGATCTGGAAGCGGAGGCGGGGCCTGCTCGAGAGCCAGAGCCATCTACCGGTGCCGAAGCAGCTCGGGGTGCGGAATCGGTAGGTGCGCCTAGTCCCGCGGTGCCGGGGGTGGGCGTGGCGGGTGGAGAGGATACCGCCGCTCTGGGAGGCGATGGATCCGAGGAGCCGGGCCCAGACTTTGGTGATGAGGAGGACGGGCGAGGTTTCCTTCGGGGAGAGATCGATGGCGAGCAGGAGGGCTTCTCCGGAGCGGAGGCGGAGGAGGGGAGCGATGGGGCCGAGCTGGATGGGGCCGAGCCCCTTGCCCTGGAGCCCGAGAGGGACGAGGGCAGGTTGCCGGCAATCGTGGAGAGCCTGCTCTTCGCGTCGGAGAAGCCCCTGCGCCTCGCTCAGCTCAAGAAGCTCCTCGGCGAGAGGAGCGGCGCCAGGGTGAGAAGGGCAGTGGAGACCCTTCGAGAGGCTCGCAAGGACTCGGGCGTGGTGGTGGTGGAGGTGGATGGCGGTTACCAGCTCCGCACTCACCCGCAGAACGCCAGGTGGGTCCGGCGGCTCGAGGAGGTGAAGCCGATCCGCATGAGCCGCGCCGCCCTGGAGGTGCTGGCTGTGGTGGCCTACCGCCAGCCCACCACCAAGGCGGAGATCGACCAGATCCGGGGCGTGGACTCCGGGCCGGTGCTCAAGCAGCTCCTCGGGCGCGACCTCGTGCGCATCGTTGGACGGAAGGACGAGGTGGGCAAACCCTTCCTCTATGGCAGCACCAGGGAGTTCCTCTCCTTCTTCGGCCTCTCCTCCCTGTCGGACCTTCCGACCATGAGGGACGTCTCCGAGCTCGCGCAGGAGGAGCTGAACGCGACGAGGCCCTCCGAGGAGGGGTCCCTGCATCAGCCGAAGGTGGAGGACGAGGACGAGGAGCCGCGTGAGGTGGAGGCCGACGAGATCGCTCCCACCGCCGAGGACGCAGAGGAGCTGGACGAGGGAGACGAGGAGGTGCTGGACGCCCTCACCTCTGCCTCGGAGGCCGCCAGGGGCGCCGACCGGGTCAAGCGCAGCCTGCGAAAGATGGCCGCGGCCGAGTCTCCGGGCGTGGCCCCGGGATCGGAGGCGGGCAAGATGCTCTCCAGCCTCCAGGAGGTCATCGCCGTGCAGCGCAAGAAGAGGCGCGGCGTCCAGGAGGTACTTCTGGAGGAAGGCGCGGGCTTCGATGGCGCCCGGAGCGCCGCTCCGACGGGCGATGGCGAGGAGACGGTCGAGCAACTCGAGGACACCGAGCCACTCCCCGAGCCGGACCCCGAGCGCAGGGCCAAGATCCGCGCGCAGCAGTCGGCCATGGAGAAGGAGCTCGTCGAGGAGGAGCGGCTCCTCGGGGAGCTGGACGATCTCCTGGAGGACGAGCCGGCCCCGTCCGGGCGAGAGCGGTCTCCAGGGGCCATGGAGGATAACCGGAGCCTCGGCAGAGACGAGCTTGGCGAGTCCGACGGCTCCGACGACTCCGACGACTCCGACGACTCCGACGACTCCGGCGGCTCCGACGGCTCCGACGGCTCCGACGAGCTCTTCGAGGGCGAGGAGGACGAGTGACCGGGTCAATGCGCCTACAGCGCTACCTCGCCCAGGCCGGGGTGGCCGCCCGCCGCAAGGCCGAGGAGCTCATCACCGCCGGCCGGGTGCGGGTCAACGGAAGCGTGGTGACCGAGCTCGGGACCCAGGTGGGGCCGAAGGACCGCGTGGAGGTGGACGGCAGGCTGGTGCGGCCCGAAGATCGGCGCTACCTGCTGCTCAACAAGCCGGTCGGCTACGTGACCACTCTGGAGGATCCCGAGGGACGGCCGACCATCAGAGATCTGCTCCCGCTCGATGGCCCGAGGCTCTTTCCAGTGGGCAGGCTGGACCTCATGACCGAGGGGGCGCTCATCTGCACCAACGACGGGGACCTCGCCAACGCCCTCACCCACCCGAGCCGCAGGGTGCCCAAGCGCTACCTCGCCAGGGTCAGGGGCCACCTCGAGGAGGAGGCCCTGAAGGCCCTCACCGAAGGAGTGCTCCTCGAGGACGGCCGCACCGCGCCGGCCCTGGTGCTGGTGCATTCCGAGACCACCTCCCACACCTGGCTGGACATCACGGTGTACGAGGGCCGAAACCGCCTGGTCCGCCGGATGTGCGAGGCGGTGGGGCACCCGGTGGTGCGGCTCAATCGCACTGCCTTCGCCGGCATCGAGGTGGAGCCTCTTCGCCGCGGCGCCTACCGGATCCTGGACGCGAAGGAGATAGCCAGGCTCCGCAAGCTCGCGGGCCTGCCCGCGGAGCGCAGCCGCCAGAAGCCTCTCTCCGGACCGCCTGGGCGGAGCCAGAGGCAGCACCGGGATCGAGGCAGTGGGCGCGGGGCGGGCAGGTCCAGGAGCAGGCACCAACCCCGTTAGGGCGGATGCAAGGGCAGATTTACGCAGATTTGGGAAGGTCGGTGGGCTAGAGCGAGCCGCCGTAGCGGAGCCGGCCGATGGCGCCGCCAGTTCCCACGAAGAAGACCGTCTCTCCGAGCACCCCGCCAATGCCGCCTAGCGATTCGGTGGTGAAGGAGCGGAGGAGCTCCCACTCCAATCCGTTGTAGTGGAGGATCTGTCCGGCTCCGCCCGATGCGAAGACGTCGTCCTCTCCAAAGCCCCATATCCGCGAGATAGTCAGGGTGGTTCGGGTGTCCTGCTCGGTCCAGTCAGCGCCGTCAAAGTGGAATATCCTGCCAGCCAGGCTGGAGACGAACACGTCGTTCGGCCCGCTCCCCCATACGGAGGAGAGCTGCCCCCAGGGCCCGCCGGTCACCTGGCTCCAGGAGGTGCCGTTCCAGCGGAGGACCACTCCCATGCCTCCAACCGCCCAGGCGTCGTTCGGTCCTGCGGCCCAGACGCTACGGAGGCTGTCGGAAACCGGAGTGGCCATGAGAGCCCAGGAAACGCCGTTGTAGCGGACGACGGTGCCGCCAGAGCCCACGCCGAAGATGTCGTCTGGTCCTAGCCCCCACATGTCATGCAGGTCGCTCGTGGTTGGAGAGCTCGCTGCGCTCCAGGAGGAGCCATCCCAGTACATGATTGTACCGGTTGATCCGAGCGCCCACACGCTGCTACTGCTCGTGCCCCAGATTGCGTCCAGGTACTCAAATATGCCGATGTTCATCGAGCTCCAAGAAGAGCCATTGTAGCGAAGCACGGCGCCCAGGGGGCCAGAGACGAAGACGTCTTTGCTCGAGGCGGCATAGACGCTTCGCAGCGTCCATGTGGTTCCGGAGACCTGAGGCTCGGCCCAGGAGACTCCGTCGTAGCGCAGCACCGTTCCAGCGAGGCCCACGGCATAGATGTTGCCAGGGCTGCTGCCCCAGATGCCGTGGAGCGTCTGGTTCGTTCGATCTGCAATCGCGTGCCATCCAGCGCCCTCGTTTATCAGGGTCTTGCCCGACATCCCGGCCACGAAAACGTTGCTCGGCCCGGTCCCCCAGACGGCGTTATAGGACTCCGTTCCGACCAGCTTGGATGTCCAGCTAGTGCCGTCGTAGTGCCAGATGTAGCCGTTTCCACCCGCAACATGGACGTCGTTCGGGCCAGTGCCCCACACCGAGCTGAAGAACCCGCCTAGCTCGGGCACGGCCTCGGACCAGGAGACTCCGTTGAAAGACTGGATCCTGCCGTAGGTTCCAACGGCATAAACCTGACTGGCCGAGCTGCCCCAGACTCCCCGCAGCTCCCGAGTTGTGCCAGAG
>JAVEWA010000083.1:0-15591 GCA_034004785.1 Polyangia bacterium | reverse complement strand
GGCTTCGTTGTTTCACAGAGGACCGCCTGAGCCTACCGCGGCGACGACGGCGATGCGATTACAGTCTGGAGTACCGCATGCGGGTCCTGGCGGCCGCGCTCGGATGATTTTCTTGCGACCACCCTGGTGTGTACTGAGTCGTCCGCTCGGCGGCAGTCATGTCTCATCCGAGAGAGTAAGGTGCAACTCGCGCATTTGCCTCGTCCTCGAGGGCATGGCAGTAAGAACCGGGTCGGGCCGCCGAGCTCGAGAACGGGCGATGCAGAGGAGGAGAAGGCATTGAGGAGAAGGCATTGAGGAGAAGGCATTGAGGATGAGAACGTCGATCCCGAGTGTCCTCGTGCTCCTGCTGCTCGGTTGCTCCCAGGGTGTGGGCACTGGGCTGTCCAAGAAGACCGGGGGAAGGCCACAGGATTCCAGGGTAACGGGCGGAAGGCCGCCGGCGAGCAGCGATGGCCTCGTCGCCTTGATGGATTGGCAGTTCCCCACCGTCCTCTCTGACTCGCTGAGGGTGAGTCCTCGACAGCTGACCATGCTCGAGGACGAGAACATCGCTCATCTGCGGCCCGCATTCCATCCAGCGCTCAGCGAGCTGAACGCCGACGAGAAGGAGTGGGGGCTCGGCAAGCTGACGCAGCATGCCAGGCGCACCTACCTGGCATATGTGGCGGGGCGGGAGAGGTTTCCCAGGCCCTTTCTGCTCAACATCTCCACGCACACGGCCGCTGCCCTGCGCCTGCTGATTGCTGGAGGAGTCAGGATCTTCTCCACCAGCTCCGGGTCGAGGAGCAGGCTCGGCGCTCTCGACGCCGTCGTCCGTGAGAGCCCGGATGTCTTGTTCGTCGTGGCGGCTCCGCACATCAAGGGCAACAGCATCAGCGTGGAGGAGCTGAACGAGCGGCCGAGCGTCCTCGCTGTCCGGGGAAACCCGAACGTGATCCTGGTTGGCTGCCTGGCGTACTACGACCATCACCTGAAGGACCACCGCGCGGGGAAGAAACTGGGCTCGATGGAGAACCCCTTCAGCATCACTAGCCAGCCGGTTTCCCAGACCGCCCGCCAGGTCTTCATGATGAGCTGCAACGCGAGCGACGCCTTTGCCGAGGGTTTCGGCGGCACCTCGGCTGCGGCGCCCCACCTGGCCAGCCTGCTGGCCCTCCTTTGGGAGGATCTGTCGGCCAGGGGCAAGCCGGTGACGGCGGCCGCGCTGCTGTCAGGCCTGGACGGGCTCTTGCACCGCACCAGGGCGCGGGACAAGCAGGGCCGGGTCTTCGAAGTGAGCTACTTCACCCTGGACACAATCCTGGCCAACTCGAAGAGACCGCTGATTACGGACAGGATCTGGTGGGGCGGCCTGTCGGATCACCCATCCCCGTTGTCGATTGGGAAGTAGGAGCATGTCGGAGTCGCCAGGCTTCCTGGCGCCTCAGATCCGTCTCCGAGGCTACTTGATCACGCCGTGTTGCTTGCCCACGGCGATGAAGGCGTCCACGCAGCGGTCGATCTGCGCCGGGGTGTGGGAGGCCGAGAGCTGGACGCGGATGCGGGCCTCGCCCTTGGGCACCACCGGGTAGGAGAAGCCTATGACGTAGATGCCGCGCTTGAGCATGTCGTCGGCCATCTGGCCGGCGAGCCGCGCGTCGCCGAGCATCACCGGGACGATGGCGTGGTCGGCGCCCGCCAGCTTGAAGCCGGCCTCGCTCATGCGCTTGCGGAAGTGGGCGGCGTTGTCCATCAGCCGGTCCCGCAGCTCGGTCGATGCGCTCAGCACCTCCAGCACCTTCAGGGTGGTCGCGGTGATGACCGGGGCCAGGGTGTTGGAGAAGAGGTAGGGCCGGCTGCGCTGCCGCAGCATGTCGATCATCTCCTTGCGGCCCGTAGTGTAGCCTCCCGAGGCGCCGCCCAGGGCCTTGCCCAGGGTGGAGGTGATCACGTCCACGCGCCCCATGACCCCGTTGTGCTCGGCCGAGCCGCGCCCGGTCTTCCCGACGAAGCCGGTGGCGTGGGAGTCGTCCACCATGACGAGCGCCTCGTACCTGTCCGCTAGATCGCAGATGCCCTTCAGGTTGGCGATGATGCCGTCCATGGAGAACACGCCGTCGGTGGCGATCATCTTCACGCGGGCGCCCTTCGAGTCCGCCTCCTGGAGCCTGGCCTCCAGGTCGGCCATGTCGTTGTTCTTGTAGCGGTACCTCTGGGCCTTGCAGAGCCTGACGCCGTCGATGACCGAGGCGTGGTTCAGGGAGTCGCTGATGATGGCGTCCTCGGCCCCGAGCAGGGTTTCGAAGAGGCCGCCGTTGGCGTCGAAGCAGCTCGAGTAGAGGATCGTGTCCTCGGTGCCGTTGAACTCGGAGATCTTCTTCTCGAGCTCCTTGTGCACGTCCAGGGTGCCGCAGATGAAGCGCACCGAGCTCATGCCGAAGGCATACTTCTCGAGCGCGTCGTGGGCGGCCTTGATGAGCGCGGGGTGGCTGGAGAGGCCCAGGTAGTTGTTGGCGCAGAAGTTGAGGACATCGCCCTCCTTCACCTGGATCTCGGAGCTCTGCGGCCCCAGGATGATGCGCTCGGCCTTGAAGAGCCCAGCCTCGCGGATGTTCTTGAGCTCGTCAGTCAGAATGTCCTTGAGCTTGCCGTACATTTTCTTTTCTCCCTGGCGGCTAGTGAGTCACCCTACATGTCGAGGATGACCTTGCCGCAGTTTCCGCTGTTCATGAGCTCGAAGCCCTTCTCGTACTCGGCGAATGGGAACCGGTGGGTGATCACCGGGGAGACATCGAGCTGGCCAGAGGCGAAGAGGCCCTTCATCTTGTACCAGGTGTCCCAGAGCTTCCTGCCGGTCACGCCGTGGATGTGGAGGGAGCGGAACACGACGTCCTTCGCGAGATCGATGGTGGACTTCTCGTTGGAGGTGCCGATCAGCACCAGGTGTCCGCCCATGCGCAGGCTGTGGAGGCCATCCTGGACCGCGGCCGGGTTGCCGGAGATCTCCAGCACCACATCGACGCCCTTGCCGTCGGTGTGCTGCTTGATGTACTCGACCGGGTTCACGTCCGCGGTGCCGATGGCGTGGTGCGCCCCGAGGGTCTTGGCGAGCTCGATCCGGTAGGGGTTCCGCCTGCCCACGGCGAAGATCTGGGCCGCGCCGATGGCGCGAAGCACCGCGACCGCCAGGAGCCCGACCGGGCCGAGCCCGAAGACCGCCACCCGGTTTGCGACGCAGTCCGCCGCGAACACGGTGTGGATGGCGTTGCCGAGGGGATCCTGGATGGCCGCCATTGCTGGATCCAGCTTCGGATCGTTTATCATTATGAGGCGCTCTGGGTGCACCATGTACTCCCGGAAGGCCCCGTCGCAGTCGTAGCCGATCCCCTTCCAGGCCTCGCACACGTGGCCGTCACCCATGCGGCAGTTCCGGCAGAAGCCGCAGGTGAGGTGGCCCTCGCCCGTCACGAAGTCGCCCACCTTGAGGTGGGTCACGCCCGTGCCGATCTCCACGACCTCCCCGGCGAACTCGTGCCCGATGATGCAGGGCAGCTTGACCCGGCCCTGGCTCCAGGCGTCCCAGTTGTAGATGTGCAGATCCGTGCCACAGATCGCCACGGCCTTGTTCTTGATGAGGACCTCGCCGAAGCCAGGCTTGGGGATCTCACGCTCTTCGAAGGCGAGGCCGCCCTTTTCCGGTCTCGCCTTCACGATGCATTTCATTTTGCCCATCAGAGGCTCCTTGCCCCTTGCGGGGTCGTTTCAGTGCGGCCGAAATGTAGGCGGCTCCAAGGGGAGTGTCAACTGGCACTCGCAGCCCTTCCTAGGCATGGGATCCTCGGCCACGGCGCCATCCAGGGAAGGAGGAGAGGAGCGGGGACAGAGTCGGCGCCAAGGGAAATAACCGTAGCATTGCGGTCAGTTGACCATGCTCCAGCGTAGATCTTGCCCCTTCTCGTGCGCCCGTGCGGCCCTCCCTATTGCCCTCCCTGACGAAAGGTGCTAAAGACCGTGCCCGATCGCTCGGCACCCCGCGGGGCCGGGCACATACAACCACGCACGCAACGCGTCGGATCCGTTGGCGTCCTGCCGGCCCGAGGCCGGTGGGGAAGCGGATCGGCCGACCAGGGCTTCGGGCGGCAGCGCGTTGCGGAGGCCAAACGCCAAGGAGGTCCCATGGAAGCCGACAATAGACCTACGTCCCCTCTCGCCGACGATCCCCTGGAGGTGTCCCTCAGCCAGATGCTGGAGGCAGGGGTCCACTTCGGTCACCAGACCACGCGCTGGAACCCGAAGATGAGGCAATTCATCTATGGCGCCCGAAACGGCATCCACATCATCGACCTCCAGCAGACGCTCCACAAGTATCGCAAGGCGGTGAGCTACGTGCGCGAGGCCGTGGCGGATGGCGGCACGGTCCTCTTCGTGGGAACCAAGAAGCAGGCCCAGGACGCGGTCGCCGAGGAGGCGAAGCGCTGCGGCATGTACCACGTGACCCACCGCTGGCTGGGCGGCACCCTCACCAACTTCCGCACCATCAAGACCTCGATCGATCGCCTCAAGTCCATCGAGAAGATGGCCGAGGACGGCACCTACGAGCGCCTCACCAAGAAAGAGGCCCTCGGCCTCGAGCGCGAGCGGGAGAAGCTCGAGAAGAACCTGGGTGGCATTAAGGACATGGAGAAGCTGCCCGCGGTCCTCTTCATGGTCGATCCCGACAAGGAAAAGATCGCGGTCGCCGAGGCCAACAAGCTGAAGATCCCGCTGGTGGCGGTGGCCGACACCAACTGCGATCCGGACAGCATCGACTTCATCATCCCGGGCAACGACGACGCCATCCGCGCCATCGGCCTGTTCGCCAACCGGATTGCGGAGGCCTGCATCGTGGGCGCGAAGCTGGGACGCGAGCGCTCCAGCGCGCGCCAGAACAAGGCCGAGGAGCGGGCTCGCGAGGAGCCGACCACCTACCACGTGACCTCCGGCGGTGACCGGCCCAAGGTGGAGGTTGTCTCCAGAAGGGCCACCTCGCACCTCTCGCCAGAGGCGGCCGCTACCCCAGAAGACGAAGAAGAGCAGAAGAACTAGCGTTGCCCTCCGGGGAGAGATGCTCTCCATTATCCTGGGTCGAACGCATGGAAGGATAGGAAGGAAGTAGTTCAGATGGCAATCTCCGCTGCGCTAATCAAGCAACTGCGCGACCGCACGAACGCCCCCATGATGGACTGCAAGAAGGCGCTCGAAGAGACCGATGGCGACATGGACAAGGCCATCGACTTCTTGCGAAAGAAGGGTCTGGCCGACGCCAAGAAGCGCGCTGGCCGAGTGGCGGCCGAGGGAATAGTGAGCTCCTATATCCACGGCGAGGGGCGCATTGGCGTCCTGTTGGAGGTGAACTGCGAGACGGACTTCGTGGCCCGCACCGACCAGTTCAAGACCCTCGTACACGAGCTCTGCCTGCAGATCGCCGCCTCGTCGCCGCTGTACGTGCGGCGCGAGGAGGTGTCCAAGGCCGAGATCGCCAAGGAAGAGGAGATCCGGACCGCCCAGCTCAAGGATCAGGGCAAGGCAGAAAAGATCATCCCGAAGATCCTGGAGGGACAGATCAACAAGTGGTACGCCGACATCTGCCTGCTCGAGCAGACCTACAATCGTGACCGCGAGAAGACCATCCAGGACCTGGTGAACGAGGTAACCGCCACCACAGGCGAGAAGATCAACGTCCGAAGGTTCGTGAGGTTCGAGGTTGGCGAGGGGCTGGAGAAGCGCTCGAACGACCTCGGCGCCGAGGTGGCGGAGATGCTGAAGGCCTAGGGAGGCTCTGCGTGGGTCAACCCCGACCTGCCATGCGCCGGGTGCTGCTCAAGCTCTCCGGCGAGATCCTGCGAGGGCGCCAGGAGGCGGGCCTCGATCCAGATATGCTCGGCCGAGTGGCAGGGGAGCTTCGCGATGCTACCGCCAAGGGGCTTCAGCTCGCGCTGGTGGTGGGGGGAGGCAACTTCTTCCGTGGGGTGAGTGGCGAGGCCCTGGGCATCGACCGGATCTCCGGGGATCAGATCGGCATGCTCTCCACTGTCGCCAACGGCCTCGCCATCCGGGCGCTGCTGGAGCGCAACGGAGTCTCAGCCGAGGTGCTCTCCGCCATCCCCATCCCAGGGGTGGTGGAGCTCTTCGAGGCCCGGCGTGCGCTGAACACCTTGTCTGCCGGCAGGGTGCTAATCTTCGTGGCGGGTACGGGCAACCCCTACTTCACCACGGACACGGCCGCCGCTCTCCGCGCGGTGCAGATCGGCGCCGACGCCTTGCTCAAGGGCACCAAGGTGGACGGCATCTACAGCGAGGATCCCGTGAGCCACCCCGAGGCCGAGCGCTTCGACCGGCTCTCCTTCGACGAGCTCATCGAGCGGCAGCTCCAGGTGATGGATCTCTCTGCGGCGGCCATCTGCGCCAAGGCCGGAATGCCCATGGTGGTCTTCAACATGCAGCGGGCGGGGACCCTCGCCCGTGTCCTCTCGGGCGAGAAAGTGGGGACCTATGTAGGGCCCCTGCAACTTTCCAAGGAGTGAGGCCGATGGTAAACGACGTCATCGACGAACTGAAGAGCGATATGGGCAAGACCGTTGAAAGGCTCAAGGGGGAGCTCGTTAGGGTGCGGACGGGGCGCGCCAACCTGGCCCTGCTCGACGGCATCAGGGTGGACTACTACGGCGTGCCGACGCCGATCCACCAGGTGGCCACTCTGCAGATCGCCGACGCTCGGCTCATCGTGATCAAGCCCTGGGAGAAGAGCATGGTGTCCGCGGTGGAGAAGGCCATCCAGCAGTCCGATCTCGGCCTGAACCCCAACTCCGATGGCGAGCTGATCCGGCTGCCCGTGCCGCCCCTCACGGAGGAGCGGCGAAGGGATCTCGTGAAGATGGTCAAGAAGCTCGGCGAGGAGCACAAGGTCATCCTGCGCGGTCAGCGCCGGGACTCCAACGAGATGCTCAAATCCCTCGAGAAGGACAAGGAGATCTCCGAGGACGAGAGCAGGAAGGGCCAGACCAGGGTGCAGGAGGTCACGGACCAGCACACCAAGCTGGTCGATGAGGTCATTGTCAAGAAAGAGGCGGAGATCATGGAGGTTTAGGCAGCCCAAGGGCCGCCCGAAGCTCCCCTCTGATCAGCTCTCCTGCCGCAAGAACGCTCGACGCGCAGCTTTGGCCGGACGGTCGCCGACGCGAGACGTGAGGTTTTATGCCCCGTACTCGGCCTCGGCGAGCACGAGCTGCCCCTTCACGATCTTCACCACCCCGCCCGGGCCCCTCAGAAGGGGCACCTTCATAAGCAGGTAGTAGGTCTCCACCCCGTCCTGCGGGGCCTGTCCGTGCGCCTTTGTGCCAGGACGCCCACACACGAGTCGCAGCTTGCCACCGGGGGGCACCGTGAAGCCCGGATCCAGCTTGGCAGCCTCCACGCCCTTTGGGCTCTTGGGCTTGTGCACCATGACCCGGCAGCCCCGGGTGGACAGGTGGCCGTCGGTTGGGTTCTCGAGGAGGAGCCACTCGTCGTTCAGGAGCTCTTCTTCGGAGCGGCGGTGAACCTCCAACACTTTGAAACTCATGGGATCTCCTGCTTTTCTCGTGGCCCTTTTCCAAGGCCTGCTGGGGGCCGGTAAAAAAAAGCGGGCGTCCCCGTCGGGACGCCCGCTCCTGCGCGCCAAGAAGGATTCGAACCTCCGACCCTCGGTTCCGTAGACCGATGCTCTATCCAGCTGAGCTATTGGCGCACAATCTCTTCAACCTCTTGCGGAGAGCGAGGGATTCGAACCCTCGGTGGAGGTTTTCCCCCCACACTCGCTTAGCAGGCGAGCACCTTCGGCCTCTCGGTCAGCTCTCCACACGCGGTGCGCGATGCGGGCGCAGGATTCAATTGTCAAGCGGAGGAGGAGGGATTCGAACCCCCGGAGCTTGCGCTCAACGGTTTTCAAGACCGCCGCCTTAGTCCACTCGGCCACTCCTCCGTACCGCGCTCTTTGGGCCAACGGGCCCGAACAGAGGCGACTTATACACAAGGGAGCATTGACTGTAAAGAGGGTTCGAGGCGCGTCGTGGATCTCCCCCTCGTCTCCGGGAGGGCCTCCGAAGTACCTGGCCCTGGGCCTTGCCTCCGCGGTATTGTGCCCTCCACGGAGGTCACTCATGTCGAGAATAGTCGCTTGGTCCTTGTGCCAGGGTAGATTTCGCCGTCTATTGCCCATCCTTGGAATCACCGTCCTGTCTTTCGCCCCGATCGGCGGCTGCGGCGACGACTCGCCCGGAAGGGACGGCGCCGTGTCGGACGCTGCGATGGATGGCGGCCCAGGGGATGGCGGATCCGATGCCTCCGTGCCCGATCCGCCCTGCCGCACACCCCTCGTCACAGGCCAGCCCTTTGCCATCGATCCGGCGGGGCCCGACACCCAGATCCACGTCGCGGCGTCCTTTGACGGCGAGTCGGTGTGGGTCGTATACAACCGTCCCGACCCAGCGGGAGGCTTCGACGTGTGGGCCGTGCGCCTGGACTGCGACGGCTCGCAGCGGGTGGCTCCCTTCAGGGTGAACACTACCGACCACAACGACATAGATCCCACCCTGGCCATTGGTGGAGGCCGCCTTTATCTTGCCTGGCAATCCGACAACGGCGTCTTCCCGGACAACCTGGATCTCCTCGTCCGCTCGTATCTTCTCGACGGGACGGCGGTTATGGCCACGGATCGGGCGCTCGACACGGTGCGGAACGGATTGACCGAGACGGGCAGCCACTGGATGCCCGCCCTGGCGCCTCTGCCCGGAGGCTTTGCCGTGGCCGGGGCGAGAGCAGTGGAGGATGCCTCCGGCTTCCAGCTCTTCGTTCAGCGCCTGACAAGTGACGGCGCAGACGCCGAGGAGTCCTTCGACGCTTCGTTTGCGCCGCTCGGGTCCCAGACCTATCCGTCCATGGCCTCTACCGAGGATGGCGCCCTCTACCTCGCGTACCTGCAGGCCGTCGCCCCGGACTGGGATGATTTCGCTCTGCACACCGCCGTGGATCCAGGGGCGAGGGTGGCCGATCCCCTGCCCGCGGTTGGTCCCGCCGGCCGTGGCCTGGCGGGGAGCGTGCATGTGGCGGCCGGAACAGGCGGGGAGGTGCTCCTCGCGCTCGGTGACGCAACGGTGAACCGGATCGTGCTCACCGATGCGACTCACTTCGGCTCGGGCGCTCCCGAGGTCCTGCTGGGGGAGGCTGGGCTCCTCAACTACTCACCCGTGGTGGCGGTCTCTCCGTCGGGCGGCGCAGTTGCCTGGTACCGGCACATGGCAGGCCTGCAGAACGAGCTCTGGGTCCAGGGGTTCGCCTTCGACGGATCGGCCTTCTCCCTCGGCGCTCCAGAGCTCGCCACGGGCGAGTGGGTGCCGCCCTATCAGCCCACGATCACCCACGTGAAGGACGACGTGTTCTTCGTCGCCTGGTCACAGGGCACCAGCCCCGCTTTCCGTCTCATGGGGGTCTTCGTGGAGCTGGAGTAGCTTGGGCGACCTGTTACCGAGGCAATAAAATGGGAGACATCGAACGCATCGCGAAGCTGCTCGCCCACCGGGACGAGGAGGTAGCATCGGCCGCCGCACTGGTGCTCGGTGAGCTGGGAGCAAAGTCGCCGTCCGTGGTCGAGGGGCTGCTTTGCCTGGCCGAGTCCGGGCGTCCAGCGCTTCAGCTCCGGGCCCTCGGGGCGCTCGCGCTCATCAGGCCGAGGCGCGCCGAGAAGAGGCTGCTACCCATCCTCTCGGCCGGGCCCACCGAGGTTAGGAGGGCCGCCGGCCAGGCGCTCATGGCGCTAGGACCGGGGGTGGTGGCGGCGCTGCGGGCCCGGCTCGATGAGGCCGGGGCCGAGGAGCGCCGGATCATCAGCGAGGTGCTGACCGGAGTGGGCGGTGAGGACGCCTTCTCGACCCTGCTCGGGAGCCTCGGCCACCTGGATGGCGAGCAGGGGCGGCAGACGGCCCTTGTTGCCCGGCAGCAGCTCCGCGCTCTGCCCGGCGCCGAGCGCAAGAAGCACCTCGCACAGGTTAAGCAGTTCCTCAAGAAGAAGACGACCAGGGGCTCCGAGGCGGCCATGCTGGCTGCGATCAAGCTCACCGGGTTCCTGGAGCTGCCCGATTCCGTCCCGTTCCTGTTGGAGAACCTCGGGGACCAAGCGCTTCCGGAGGCCGTGCGTCGCGAGGCGCTTTTTGGCCTGCGCTTCGCGCTCGGGGCCGAGAGCAGCGAGGCCAAGCGCCAGGCGGTGGTGGGGCCCCTGCTGGACGTCATAGAGAATGGGTCCGAGACGATGGCCCAGGCGGCCCAGGACACCCTGGCCTTCGTGCCCCTTCCAGCCTCGGCCGTTCCCCGTCTCCAGAGGCTCGGCCTCCACGCGAGTCTCCAGAGGGCGCGCTTCGCCGTATCTGCCCTCGCGAGCCTGGCCATTGATGAGGCGACAGTGGCCTTGGCGCAGCTCGCTGGCGCTGCAGGGAGAATCACCGCAGAGCTCGCCGCCCAGACCTTGAAGGATCGGCAGGGCGCTGCCGAGGGGCTCTGCAAGGCGCTCCTCGGAGCCGAGGATCCCGATCGCGCCTGGGCCCTCGCCAGGGTCCTCGAGCCCCGGGTGGGCGAGCTGGGAACGCGGAGCCGAGGACGCCTGGTGCAGGCGGCGCTCGACCGCCTCGACAGCCAGGAGCCGACCAAGGAGGCGCTTCTTAGAGTGGCCCGGCAGGCCGGGGCCCAGGAGGTGGCCGCTGCTCTACGGCAGCGGGTCGCCTCTGCCAGGAGGAAGAAGGACGCCGAAGGCGCCGCTCGCCTTTTGCGTATTCTGTGCGGGAGCCCCGAGGCCACCGATGAAGATCGTTTCTCCCTCGCTGCCCTGGACCTCAGGGAGAGCGGCCTGGAGCTCAAACGGGTCTCCCGAGATAGGGACCCGGCTCTGGTGAGCCTCACGGCCCTGGCGTCCCGCGGCTACGACGTGGCCGCGGCCCTTGGCCGCGAGCGGGATCTCTCGCTGGAGGCGCTCTACTACGTGGGCTTCCACCTGGCAGAGGAGGGAGAGCCGGCTGGGGAGGCGTTGCTCGAGCAGGTGGTCAGGCAGGGAGGGCGGAAGAAGATCGCCCAGGCGGCCAGGAACAAGCTCAAGCTCGTGTCGGATTAGGGCCGGCCTCGATCCCGTTGCCTAGCGAAGGTGGAGGTTCCGAGGCTGGTCATGCATGTCTGGAGGATCGCTCTCTCATAGGGCGCTCATGAGCTCCAGATCCGGCAGCTCATGGGCGAGGAGCACGAGGTGATCCCCCTCTCCGAGGGCCGTGTCCTTGCCAGGCTCCCAGCCCCCCCTCGGGTTCAGGACGAGGGTGTGCGGGGGGAGCTCCGCCGCGCCCTGGGCCTCGGCGCAGCTCCCTTCCTCGGCAGGCGGCGCCGGGTTGTGGAGCAGGAAGCCGCAGATCACGTAGGGCGTCCGGCCGAGGATGGCGCGCCTCACCAGGTTCCGGTAGGTCCTGCCCCAGAGGGATGGGGGCAGTGGCGAGGTGAAGAACCGGCAGGTGCCGTGCGCCGTGGTCAGCAGGTTGGCGAAGATGGTCTTGACTCCTGGGTTTATGCATGACTGGGCGATGAGCTTCTCCGCCAGGTCCCCGACGCACACGATCTCATTTACATCGGTGTTCTCGAGGTGGGCCCTGTTCGTGGACGAGGTGAGCTCCATCACGGTGTGCACCTCGGGGCGGATCCTCTCTATTGTCAGGGCAACGAGGGTGGAACGGGCGTCCGCAAGCTCCTCTTGACGGGGGTCGGCCAGGATCACCGCCGCCCTGGCGGCGCAGAGACCTGCCCGGCGCAGATTGGCGGAGCTGGCTGCGCCGCCGGCGCAGCGGAGCACGAAAAAGTGCTCGCGGATGAACTCGCCCTCCTGGGGCGGGTGCCACTCGGGGTGCTCCTGCCACAGGGCATCGTCCTGTAGCACCAGCACCACGTCCGGCCTGTCTCCGACCGTTGGCGAGTGGAGCTCCTCCACGATGCGTCGCACCTGGCTGCTCGCGTTGCACAGGATGACGTGATTGCTCAGCTCCTCGGGAGGATACTGCCACTCCATAGCTCCTCCTTGGTGGTAAGTGCAAAGCTCGGCCGCTCCTCGGCGATGAACAGGAGGCCGTCGCCCTCCCTCAGAATGAGATCATCCTCGCTCACTCCGGAATGCCCTGGCACGGGGTTCAGCAGGAGCTTCGTATGCGGTTTGCCAGGGGGCGAGCGGTCTATTCCAACGAGGATCAGGGCCTCGCTGTCGGACTCGAGGAACTTGAGGCGTCCGCTGTAAAAGGACTTCCCCCAGAGGTCCGGGGGCGCGGGGACGGAGTAGAACTCGGAGGTGTCCTGGGCGAAGGTCAGGAGCCGCTCGAACACGCCGGTCACGCCCGGGTTCAGGACGGCCTGGGCGATGAGCCCCTCTCCGTACTCGCGGGACAGGATGAACTCCACTCCCGCGTCTTCCAGTGCTCCCACCTCCTCGAGGGTTCGAGGATCGCGGAGCTCCACCACCATCGGCTTGCCCGCGCCGCGGCCTAGCACGGCGATCGCACGCATCAGCGACAGGTCGTCCACCAGATGGGGATGCTGGCCTTTCTCCTCGGAGGCCATGATCACTCTACCCGCAGGGCCGACTCGATGTGGGCCTGCTCCAGAACCTCCATCCTGACCGGATCTCCTCCGAGAGCGAAGACGCGCCCGTATATCACAGGATCCGTGACTGGGATTTCCTCTGCCTCTGGAGCCACGACCAGGATGTAGTTCTGACCGCGGGTGGCAGCATGGATCTCGCGGATCACGGCGTCCAGGTGCGAGTTGGTTCCGAAGATCACGAAGTGCTGTCCCATCCGGCCCTTGGGAGGCTTGATCGCCACCTTCCCCGCCCGCTCGGCCTTCCTCACCAGGATGGCGACGATCTCGCCCGTCAGCATTCCGACGATGACGATTCCCGTGATCATCATCGCGGTGACCTCGATGCGTCCAAGAAGCGAGAGGGGCTCCTTGTCCTCGATGCCCGAGATGAGCACGATGAGGATGTTCCAGTAGGACTTCCAGTAGGAGCCGAAGGGGCCGGGCTCCGAAGAGATGCCTCGCTCGGTGAGATAGAGCAGGTTGGCCCCCAGGATCCAGGCGATAACCACGTAGATCGAGAGCAGGCCGAGCTGCCGCAGCCGGTACCGGTAGTTCACCGCGGAGCACCAGATCCGGAAGCTCACCAGAGCCCTGTAGATGAGGTGGCCATAGCGCACGAACTTCAGGAGCCTGAGGAGCCTAAGGAGGCGTAGGAGGCGTAGGAGGCGGATCCCGCGGATCATCCTGAGCATCAGCAGGCTCTCGCTCAGCATCAGCAGGGTGGGCAGGATGGCCAGGAGATCTATCACCGCATAGAACCCGAACGGGTAGCGAGCCCTGCTCTGGGCCGAGTACCAGCGGGCCAAGTACTCCACCACGAAAATGACGGTAAAGAGCTTCTCGAGCTCCCAGAAGATGGCCTCGCGGTGGGGGTAGAAGTACCCGAGGGGGATGAGCGCGCAGGAGGCGAGGATGCAGAGGATTACGAAGATGTCCAGGGCCAGGCTGGCGCCGGAGGCGTTTGGCCCGGGCTCGTAGGGCTCCATGATCTCGCGGAGCCGCTCGCGGAAGGGGATCCGGATTTTGGAGGCTTGGAGCGCCTTCATGGCTGGACAGAGGGAGCCGGCTGGGCAGGCCTCTCGGCGGCCGGGGATTTTCGGGCTGGCGGGGTGGTGGGTCCTGGTGACGGCTTGGCGCGGGGAGGGGCTGCCACAGGGGCAGGGGGCGAGGGCCTGGAGCCGTGAGGGGTCGCGCTCGTCTTGGAGTCGGGAGCGGGCTCGGGTTCCGGGGCTGCCTTTCGAGCGTCGAGAGGGGGCCTGCCCTCGAGAGGGGGCTTGCCGCCGCCGAAGCGCCAGCCGAGGTGCAGGACGAAGAGGTGCACGATCTTGTCCTTCACGTCCCCGTTCATCGTGAAGTCCGCGTCGGGCGCCACAGCCTGGCAGTCGGCGTCATCGGGCCTGCAGATCCTCGGGCGGATCTCGCTGTCCCTCACGATGCGGTCCGAGTAGAACAGGCCGACGTAGCCCGCGGCGATCTCCAGGCCGAAGGGGAAGCGATAACCGACGCCGATACCCACGCCGATCTTGTCGGCGTCGGGGTTGAGCAGGGTGTAGGTCCGGTTGGGATAGGGGGACTGGTCCCACATGACGCCGGCGCGGAACTCCAGACCCCGTGCCCACCTGGGGGAGTACTGGCCGCCCACGGCCACGGACCAGATGTCCTTGGAGTCCTTTGGCTCTGCCGTGCCGTCAACCGTCACTGGATCCCGGCCCGGGATGACCAGAGAGAGGGCAGTTGGGAAGCTGATCCGGATCTCCTTGTACACCGAGTAGTTCTGCCAGAAGACGTCCATGGCCACGTCCCACTCGTCGGAGAGCTCCCAGTCCAGGCCGAATCGAACCTGCATGGGGAAGGTGAACGTGGAGGTGGCTGAGCACCGGACCTCGGAGCGCTCCTGGCTTCCCCTTGAGCAGCCGTCGTTCTCCTCCACGAAGCTGTAGAGCAGGGGAGAGTAGAGCGACATCTTGTCCTTGAACTTGAACTGGGTCTGGCTCGAGTAGGAGATCCCGAAGCGAAGACCTCTCAGGAGCCGGTTGCCCGGCGCGAAGGTCTCACCGAGGTTCCAGATGGCGCCGAGGGTGAAGGCCCAGGACCATGTGTCCGCGGAGAGATGCACCGTGCCTTCGCCGCCCCAGCCCTGGTCGAGCACGGCCACCGTGCTGTCCGGGCCCCCGAGCCAAAGGGATCGATCCAGGGTGATGGAGGCCCTCACCGCCGCCACTCCGAGCCCCAAGGAGATGGCAGGGTGGGGCTCGAAGGACGCCGTGGGGCTTATGTAGATGGTGTTGATGGACCCGAGCATCGCGTGGAAGCGCTGGGGGGCCCCGTCGCAGTTCACGGGCGCGCCGCTCGAGTCCCGCTGGCAGTCGGGGAAGGAGCCCGTGGCGTTCTGGGGCGAGTACACCGCCAGGCCGAAGTTCCACTTCTTCAGACCGAATCGACCCGACAGGCCCATATAGGGCAGGATGCCGAAACCCCTTGGATAGGAGCCATACTTGGTGGTCTCCACCGAGGGGGCGTAGAGGATCTCGCCGCCCCCGCCGAGGCCGCAGCCAGTGGAGTTCCCAGATGGGTCGAAGGTCGTGGTGAGGCACCTGGTGTAGCGGCTGTAGGAGAGTATGCCGATGCCCGTGAGGTCGATCTGGTATGGGCCCAGCAGGGAGAGGCCCGCGGGGTTGTGATAGATGGCGGAGGTGTCGTCGGGCCTGGCCACGAAGGCGAACTTCGTGGACCCGCGGCCGCCGATGAGTGGGATGCTGAACCCGCCCGCCCTTGCCTGTGTTTCCGGGAGCATGAGAACACAGATGATCCACAGGGTGGCGGCGCCACGGAAGCGTCGACTCTCCATTGGCTCGGCTCCTTCGCTGATGTGGATGATCCCGCTGGAAGAGAGGCTACCGATTTCAGCCGCCAGGCGCAAGGAGATCGGAAGAGCACACG